>PUMA01000159.1 GCA_003551155.1 Desulfonatronospira sp. | reverse complement strand
GCATTGCATTGTTTTTTTCCAGCTCCGGCATTCTGTATAAGGCTTTTGATTTTTAACTGTATATAAAATCTACACGTCGCGTCGAGGAACCCTGAACTATTTATAAGCTAATACCAGTAAGGTACTCCACCCGGACCTGTCCTGCTCCTGGCCCAGCGGATGCGCGGCCCGCTCTCGGGACTGTCCCAGGAGAGAACCGTCTCCCCGTACACAGCCGTGTCAAACAGCCGGATACCTTTGTCTTCAATTATTTCCAGCACCTCCGGATGGGGGACTCTGAACCTGTTCATAAACCCCCTGGAAACCACTGCGATTTTCGGATCAACCCGGCTGTAGAACTCTGGATCAGCACTGCTTCGGCTGCCGTGATGCGGTACCAGGAGAATCTGCGCACCCAGATCCTTTCCCGACTCGAGAAGATCCCGGATACCCTCTGCCTCGATATCCCCCGGGATCAGGGCCAGGGGCCGGTCATTCCAGACCAGACGCAGGACCAGGGAGGAGTCGTTGAGCAGATCATATATGTGGGGATCTTCCGGGTGCAGCACCTCCAGATTTATACCGCCGCCCAGCTCCAGGACGTCTCCTCTGACCAGCACGCCTTCCTGCACCCCCCGTCTCTCCAGGGCGGATTCCAGCCTCTGGCGGTCCTGCTCATCCGGCCATATTCCGTTGTGCATATACTTTTCCGCTCCCAGATACTTGAGAGGATAAACAAGCCCGCCGTAATGATCCACATGAGCATGGCTTAAAATTACCTTGTCCAGCCTTTCAGGCCTGGTGCGCCAGGTCAGGGAAGGTGTGACCACTGCCCGGCCCGTGTCGAACTCCGGATTCCAGCTGCCGCCCCCGTCCACCAGGATTCTTTTGTTTCCGGGGAGATCCAGAACCAGTCCCTGTCCCTGGCCGACATCCAGCACCCGAAGAGTTACGCCCTGGTCCCATGCCCTGCCCATCCAGGGAACAAGAACCAGGCAGGCCATGATCCCCAGGCCCACAAGGATCCGCTCCTTTCTCCAGGGCACCCAGCGGATATACAAAAGCAGCGACAGAACCAGGTAATAGGCCAGTATCTCCGCAAAAGACGGGCGATAGGTTATCACGGGATGCAGGAGATCCCTTGCGCGCAGATACTCCATTAAAGCTATGAATCCGCTCAGGGCGTGACCGGAAACCCCCAGCAGAAAATCCCCTGCAAGGGACAGGCCCGGAACCAGAGAGATGAACAGCCCGGCGAACCCGGCCGGCAGGACCAGCAGTCCCAGAAGCGGCAGCCAGATAAGGTTAAGATAAAGATGGGGGCTCATGTAGTTGAAGGTCCAGGCCTGGATGGGCAAAAGAACCAGGTTGGCGGCCAGAGTCACCGCGGCCAGGGCCAGAAAGTACCTGACCAGCGCTGAAACCCTGCCTTTTTCCAGACTCCGCAACAAACGTTCCATCAAGGGCAGGGTCAGGGCAATGCCGGCTACGGCTATGACCGAGAGCTGCAGCCTGAGATCGAATACAGACCAGGGATTGTACAGGGTGATCAGGGCAGCAGCCATGAACAGACCGTCCAGAAGAACCCGGCGCTGATTGGCCAATAGATAAAGACCCCAGCAGGCGAGCATTATTCCTGCCCGGATCAGAGTGGGCTGAAACTGGCCCATCCAGAGATAGACCAGGCATATGGGCACAGCCAGCAGCATGCCCAGCTTGACAAAGGGCAGAACCAGATACAGGCGAGGAAAAAAATATCCCAGGGCCCCGGCCAGCATGAACCCCATCCCGGCCATAATACCCAGGTGCAGCCCTGACAGGGCCAGGGTATGGGCCAGGGATGCCAGACGCACTGATTCCAGAAGCTCCTGATCCAGCAGGGAGCGGTCCCCGAAAAAAAGGGCCAGACCCAGCCCCTGGACCTTGTTTTTTCTTTCCGGATCAAGTCCCTGCAGATCCAGACCATCCAATGCCCTGGCCTTGAGGGCGCTGCGTAGGGCAAAACTCTTGTTCTGCGTCTCCTCCAGCCTGTGCCAGAAATGTTCACCCCGGGTAAAGCTTCGCCAGAAAACTCCCTGGGTGCGCCAGAAGAACTCGCTGTTCCATACCCCGAAATTGGCCAGGCCGTGAACCGGCCTTATGCGCACATGGGCCTGCACCTCCTGGCCCGGCACCAAGTCTTCGGGAGCTTCCTGCCAGGTCCAGACCAGCCTGCCCGGCAAATTTACCGGGTCTCTGTCCGGCTCGATGATCAAATTTTTCAGGATAATGCGCTGCTTGTATCCGGGGAGGTAGCTTACAGCATCCACCTGTCCCTTGAGCCAGACCCGCTCCTGGGAAGAAATGGGTTCAGGGATCTGGACAGGTGCCTCGGGCAGCCTGAACCAGGCCGAAAGCAGGGCAGCCACAAACACCCCGAGCAGCAAAAGATTGCGCCAGACGTCTCTGAAAGGAAGGAACAAAAGGATCAGGATCAGCCCGCATACGCCGGCCCAGGGATATTTTAGTGTCCATATGCCCAGGATATATCCCAGAAAAAGCTTCTGCCAGGGCAACAGCCCCCTGGGAGAAAGAGTCTGGAGGCGGTGATGCACGGTGATGAATCAGCGATTGCTTTACTATTGTTTAACAGGCTGTCTTTTTCGTGCGGCAGTCCAAAGACCGGACTATTTGTGCTTGAGCACCTGTCTGGGTCTGCTGCCGTCAGCCGGTCCCAGGATACCGTCTTTTTCCATCTGCTCGATAAACAGGGCAGCCTTGTTGTAACCGATGCGGAAGCGGCGCTGAATCAGAGAAATTGAGCCCTTGCCCTGTTCCCGGATGAACTCTACTGCCTGGGCATATTTGGGATCATCAACAATCTGGTCGTGGCCAAAGTCCTGATTGTTTTTTTCGTTGCCGTTGTTTTTCCACTGGGTGAAATCCAGCTCAAAATCAGCACTGGACTTGGCCTTCCAGAACTCCACCACGGAAACGATCTCCTCTTCCTGGACAAACGCTCCATGCACCCGTTGCATCTGCCCTCCGCCGCTCTTGAAGAGCATGTCCCCGTGTCCCAGCAGATATTCCGCACCTATGCTGTCCAGGATAGTCCTGGAGTCGTGCTTGGAACTTACCTGGAAAGCAATCCTGGATGGAAAATTGGCCTTGATTATTCCGGTAACTACGTCCACGGAGGGTCTCTGGGTGGCCAGGATAAGATGGATACCCGCTGCCCTGGCCAGCTGGGCCAGACGGACAATGCCCATCTCCACCTCCTTGGCCGCGGTGAGCATGAGGTCAGCCATTTCATCTATGACCACAACCAGGTAGGGCATGGGTTCCAGTTCTTCATATCCTTCCGGAGGGCTGTCGCCAAAGGACTTCAACTTCTGGTTGTAGCCCTCTATATTGCGCACACCCAGCCCGGCCATGCGGTCATAGCGGTTTTCCATTTCAAAAACGGCCCAATCCAGGGCGGTCTTGGCCAGACTCATGTCCGTGACCACGGGATGCACCAGATGTGGCAGGTCATTGTAAACAGCCAGCTCAATGCGCTTGGGGTCAATAAGCAGAAGTTTCAGTTCATCCGGTGCGAACCTGAAGAGCAGGCTCAAAAGCAGGCTGTTCAGACATACGCTTTTGCCCGCCCCGGTGGCTCCGGCCACCAGCAGATGGGGCATGCGGGCCAGATCCTCGACCTTGGGCCGGCCCTGAATGTCCTTGCCCAGGACCAGGGGAAGCTTAAGCCTGGATTGGGCAAACTCCCCGGAATCAAGGATTTCCTGCAGATAAACAGTCTGGCGCTTTGGGTTGGGAACTTCTACACCTACAGTGTCCTTGCCCGGAAGTGGAGCCACGATCCTGACTGAAGATGCCTTGAGGGCCAGGGCAAGATCATCATGCAGATTAGCTATGCGGCTGATCTTGATTCCCGGGGCCGGCTTGTATTCAAGCATGGTCACCACCGGACCTGGCTGGATGCGCTGCACCTCTCCCTGGATGGAAAAATCCTCCAGGCTGGACCTGACCGCCTCTGACATTTCCTGCAAGCGCTCATGATCCAGACTGGGGCCGTTCCCGGCCGGAGTGGTCAAGAGTTCCAAAGGCGGCCGGGAATGCTCTTGCACATCAAAACTTGCAGGGCTTTCAAGCTCTGCCGGCTTTGGTTCCGGCACCGGTGTCCTGTGTTTTTTTTTGGAAGGATAAAAATCTTCTTTGGACCTTTTTTCAGTCCCTTCTGATGAACCCCGCCTGAATGAATCCGGCTGATCATTTTCCCTGTTCATGGAAGGCATGATCCGGACCATACCCAGCATACAGTTTCCCCAGGAAAAGCCAGTTGCCAGCTGCAGCCCGATAAGGGTCATGAAGGCATTGGTCAGGATGATCCCCCAAAGGCGAAAGAGGGAAAAACCCAACAGGTAGAGTTCTCCTCCGATAAATCCCCCCCCCTGCATATCCAGCACAAGGGGACCGTTCTTGAGCTGGGGGAACTCCAGCCAGACAAGAAGAGACATAAAACATGCAGCTATTCCCACCCAGCGCCACCATGCCAGCCCGAAGGAGGGCCGGAACAGATATAGTCCCAGGTAAAGAAAAAACACAGGACCAAGAAGCGCTCCCAACCCGAACAGCTCAACAAAAGTCCCGGCAAGATAGGCGCCTGCAGCGCCCGCTGGATTCTGTACAGCATACTCCGGACCCACTTGATGGTTAAATGTGGGATCCAGAGAGGAATAGCCTGCCAGACTGACCCCGAGAAAAAGGGCAGCAAAAAGCATGACTACCGCGGGTATTTCTCGATAAAGCCTGCTGCCGTCCATTATATGCTCCCCTTGCAGGGTTATGCCCGGCCCAGATATTCCCCGGAGCGGGTGTCCACCTTGATCATATCCCCCTGGCTGATGAACAGAGGAACGCTGGCTACCAGCCCGGTCTCCAGCCTGGCAGGCTTGGAGCCTCCGGAAACAGTATCTCCCTTCATGCCAGGCTCGGTTTCCACTACCTGCAGAACAACAGCCGCAGGCAGGTCAATACCTATGGGCCTCCCTCTGTAGATCAGGGCTTTCACGGTCTGGCCGTCCCTGAGAAAGCCACCCTTCCCTCCCATGCTTTCATCCTCCATGGTAAGCTGCTCATAGGTGCCCATATCCATGAATACGTATGAACTGCCGTCATGGTAAAGATACTGCATATCTCTTGATTCCAGGTCAGGCTTGCCCACCTTTTCCCCGGAACGGAAGGTCTGGTCCTGCATCCCCCCGGTCAAAAGGTTCTTGAGCTTGGTGCGCACAAAGGCGCCTCCCTTGCCTGGCTTGACATGCAGGAAATCAACGATCTCATAGGGAGTGTCCTCCAGCTCGATTTTCAGTCCTTTGCGGAAATCGGTTGTGGAAAGCATTTATCCTCCTTTTTCAGGCAGCCTGAGGTCTTTGGCCTGAAATCTTAGGCGACTGATTTCAGGCCAGAGTCTAGCAGGGCCTCTTAACTTGATTCTCCGGTCTGTGTCCTGTCCAGATGCCAGACCAGAGCCTCCATACCCAGGACATAACTCATGATGCCGAAACCGGCAATCACTCCCAGGCTGTGCGCAGCGGTCAGGCTGCGTCTGCGGATTTCTTCCCGGCCCCACACATTGCTCAGATGGACCTCTACGCAGGGTATCCCGATCCAGGCCAGGCAGTCCGCAAGGGCCAGGCTGGTATGGGTGTAGGCACCTGGATTGATGATCAGCCCCTGGACCCCGGCCTGCCAGGCCCTTTCCAGTTCATCAATAAGCTCTCCTTCTCCGTTGGCCTGAAAATATGTCCAATTGACCCGGGCTGCAAGTTCCGGCTGTTTCTGTTCAAAGATGGAAAAAAGCGTCTCCATGGCCTGCGAGCCGTAAGTGCCAGGATCCCTTTGTCCCACAAATCGCAGGTTGGGACCGTTGAGAATCAGGACACTGTAATTTTTCATTGCAGACATGACTGTTTTGTCTCCCTTGAAGTTTTTACTGAGAATCTGTTTTGGAGCCGCTGCATTCATGGACTGTTCATGTTTTTTTCTCGCCGGGGCCGCTATCCTCCCTGCGGAAACTTTTCCAGGCCACGCTGAAATGCTGTAGATGAATTCACTGGCCGGCTCCCCAGAAGGATATTATAGTGTAACCAGATTTTGCTGATCACGATTTACAATCCATCCGATTAGCTATATCCCTGCCTTAAAAAGAGAGCAAATTCTTATGCCGCAAACCGCAAAAATATGGCTTCCGCCGCGGTCCTGCGAAATCATCGACCAGGTCCCCCTGCACCTGGTGAAAACTTACCGGATTCAAGAAACAGGGAGCCATTCTACAGCACAGTTGCCCAACATCATGCCGCAGGCCAGGGAATCTCATGGTGCACCTAACTCTGAAACTGGAAAAGACAGCCTACACCAGGGGACAGCTCCAGGCTGAAGATCTGCCCCAGATAGCACTGGCCGGACGCTCCAACGTGGGCAAGTCCTCATTGATCAACTGTCTGGCTGGAAGGAAAAAACTGGCCAGAACAAGCTCAACGCCCGGCAAAACAAGAAGCATCAATTTCTACCTGGCCCTGCCGGACAAGTTCTACCTGGTGGACCTGCCCGGCTACGGGTATGCCCGCTGCTCCCAGAAAGAAAGGGAAAAATGGGCTCTGCTTATTCAGGCTTACCTGATGAACAATGCCGGCCTGAGGGCAGTAGTTCTTCTTCTGGATGCCCGCGTCCCCCCCCAGGCCATGGACCTGGAACTGGCCCGCTATGTTTCTTCCCTGCAGATCAGGCTCCTGCCCGTGCTGACCAAGACGGACAAGTGCAGTCAAAAACAGATCCGTCTCGTCCTGGATCAGTGGCGCAAACTTCTTGATCAGGACATGGAACCGGTTCTTTTTTCAGCCAAAACAAAAAGGGGCCTTGATGAACTCTTAAATCTGCTGCGCACTTTGATCAAAACCGGCTCACCTTCTGTCCATAAAAAAAATCTGGATAATGCTTAGAGACCCGAAGAGCATGTTGGCTGCCCATGCCCCCGCAAAAGGAGCTACCAGTCCCTCTTCAGCATAACTGACCCCAAAGACATAAACCGTGTAATAAAAAAACACAATTACCAAGGCCAGGGTTACCAGGGAATATATGTTCCTGATCCGGGTAAAAATGGCCAGGGCCAGCAGGGTCATGACCACCAGGGCAAAAGGATAGGCTATCTTGCTGTGCAGAGCAGTGGACAGTTTTTCCACATTGGATCCGCTCTCCTTCAACTGGCTGATAAGAGCGCTCAATGTAAAAAAAGCCCATGCCCGGTAGGGCAGATCCGAAGCCACAAAGGAAAAGGAGGACAGATCAGTCCTGATGTCCAGTTCCAGTCTGTCCAGGACTTGTCTTTCCAGGGTAACGGTCTGGAACACCTTGGCATCATTGAGAATCCACCTGTCCGGCTGAATTTCAAATTCTGGTGCCTGGATGATCTCCTGGATGGAGCCCGGTGAATCTTTTTTGTACACGGTCACTGCATCACCCGTGCCCTCTTCAGGTTGCGCCTGCTTTACATGGACCAGATAGTCTCTCTCCTTGAACCAGATATCCTTGAGAGCCTGGGTGTCTGCCTGTCTCTGACGCACGTCCTCATTCCAGATTTCTCTGGTGACCTGCTCTCCTCTGGTCCCCAAGGTTTCCGAGAAAACCAGAAGAACAAGAAAAAAGACAAGGGCATACAGGATAAAAAAACCTGCAGGCCGCTTAAAGGAAACAGCACTGCTTTCCAGGGCGACCAGCTCGTTGCTGCGGGACATCAGAGCTATCTGAATGAGCACTCCGAGCATGAAGATGGCCGGCATAATCTGGGCCACTATCAGGGGGACCTTGTAGATAAAGTATTTCAAAACCAGGCCCGGACCTATTCCAGCATCAACCATGGCATTCATGCGTCCGACAAAATCCACTATGAGATACACCATCATCCCGGAGAAAAGCAGAATCGCTGTATAATAAAGGTTCTGGCGCAGCAGGTATCGGTTTAAAATGGACATGCTACTGATTTCTTCCCACTATCCTTTTTAAAATCAGACCAAGATCGATTTCCCGGCCCTGGGAATAAAAATAAAAACCGGCCACAGTTAAAACAGCAAACATGATGTTGGGAGACCATATGGCCATATTCGGAGGCACACGGCCCAGTTCACCCAGACCGTAAGCCGAGGTGAAGAGGCTGTAATACACCAGGAAACAGAACACAGCCAGCAGAAGGCCCCAATTGCGTCCTGCACCCTGAAGGGTCAGTCCCAGGGGCACAGCAAACAGCCCCAGGATCAGGCAGGCTGCAGGCAGGGCAAAGCGCTTGTGCTCCTCAAGGACCAGGAGACGGTACTGCCTGCTTTCGGGCTCGGTCTCTGCCTTGGCCTGCTGCAGCTCCCTCCAGGACATTTCCTCAGGTCCCTTGTCCCGCATGCGGGGATCACCCAGCATGGCAAAAAGATCCAGCCGCAAGCGGTACTCTCCAAAAGAAGCCACACTCATCTCCTGTTCATCCTGTCGGTAAATCCTGCCCTGCTCCAGGATAAAATAGAGCATTCCCCTTTCAGTGTCGCTGAGAATTCTTCCAACCGGTGCAATAATGGTCAGAGGGGTCTCCTTGTGTGTAGCATCGTGAATAAACACATTGCCAAGCTCCTGCGTGGCCGGATCCCTTTTCTGTGCATATATGGCCATATCCGGAACAAGTCTGTTGAACACTCCCGGCTGCAAAGAGATTTCAGTCTGATCACGGATCATTTCCACGGCTGTTTCCCGGAAGTTGTCTATCCCCCAGGATATGAGATGCAGCGAAACATACAGGGTAAATATCATGGCGGCCACGGAAAAAAGCAGCGGAGACAGAACCAGGTTCCTGATTGAAATACCGCTGGACTGCAGGGCAGTTAACTCCCGGTCCGAGGCCATACGCAAAAAACAAAGAAAAATGCTCAGCATGCAGGCAATGGGAATGACCAGGCTCAAAAAGGACGGCCCCAGAAAGAAAAAGGCACGGACCACATGCATCACCTGGATATTCTGACCCACAAAGATATCCTTGAGATCGATCATCCTGCCGATCACTATCAGGGACAGCATGGAGGACAGAGTAACCAGAAAGATCAGACCAGTTTCACAAATGATCTGCCTGTGCAGAATCTTCATCAAGCCCGGTCATCCCCGCTGTTGTTTCTAAAAAACTTGAACAGGAACTGCTCATCCTTGGGTCCCAGATTAAAACGCATGCCTGCCTCGTTCAGCAGCGATTCAAGATTTTTTCCTTCGCGCAGGCCTTCGTCCACCCATCTGACCGCCTGCCTAATCTTCTTGTCCTCCGGCATGATCGTAGCCATAATTACTGCTCCTTTGATTTACTGTTTTGATGTCATTCTAATCCATCTTTGCCGCTCTTTCCAGGAAAACCCGCCGTGCACGCATGGCCAGATTGAATTGTTGTGGGCCAGGGGGTCATCCAGCGGAAGCCAGGCGCTTCTTCTGGCCTGTTCAAAAAGACTGGTTCCGGGAATTGGGGAATAGTAGGTCAGCTCGGGGCTGATGCCCCAGGAAAGCACATCTTTTATGCTCTGCCTGAGTTCCCGGACCTTCTGACCGGGCAGACCGAAAAGCACATAAGCGGCAATGCCCCTGGGATCAAAACCTGCCCGCAGGAGGTTACGCACACCCTCTTCCCACTCTACGCGCCTGAGCTTGCTGTCCGGGCGGCAATCAAACTGAGAGGTCTCAAACCCCAAACGCACGGTATGAAGCCCTGCCCGCTTAAGAAGCAGGCACAACTCAAAATTTAGATATCTTACATGCAGGGCATTGGGAGTGTGCAGCCTCAGTTTCAGGTCCATGCTTATGATTTTCTCCAGTAGAGGAACAATCATGCTTTCCGCTCTGAAAAGGAGTGCATCGTCGTAAAAAGCGAAATTTCTAATACCTCGCATGTATTCTTCCTGAATATGTTTAAAAACCTTTTCAGGATCAGCCTGCCTGAATCCTGAATAAAGCTTGTGTCCGGCGCAATACCCGCAACGAAAGGGGCACCCCCTGGAGCCCAGCACCACGGAAAACCCCTGTTCCTGATAGTTTGACGTATCCAGCCGGAGACCGCTGTCTTCAGGCAGAGGAGGAGCCCCTGTGCCCAGGAGGTTCCACACCGCTTCCCAGTTGTCTGCATTTTCAAGGGGGCCTGACACCACCAGGTCTACATCCAGGCTTCCGGCGTGATCCGGACAAAGTGTAGCGTAAATGCCACCTAGACACAGAGGAATTCCCGGATATGTCCTGCGCAGCAGCTGTACAAGGGAAATAACGCCAGGATACCAGTATGTCATGTTGGAAGTGATCAGGATCAGATCCGGCGGGGGCTGCAGGCGGGCCAGAGTCTGAGCAACTGTTTCCCGTGGCAGTCCGTAACGGCTGAATCTCCTGGGAACCCCGCCCAGGATACCTGGATTGGGCAGACAGGTGCGAGGATAGGGGCCGGTCCCGTTGTCCCTGGTCACGGGCCACGGCTGATCCAGCCAGGTCCTGTCCATGGTGTCCAGAAGTGCTGTCCGGGCACCGCTCCTGGCGAACATGTCCAGACAGGCCAGAAGACCGGCCGGCCTGGACCACAGATTGTAGGCAGCAAAGTCATACACCCAGGGATTAATTCCCAGGACTCGGGGCCCTGTCTGATCAGCGCAGGGCCTCCAGGTAATAACGGGCCTTCTGGGCCTCGGTGGATGCATCATTCAGCTCGATCACCCGCTCGAAATACTGCCTGGCCTCCCTGATACGGCCGGCACGGACCATTTCTTCAGCCAGCAAAAACGTCAGCTGCAGACTGTCCGGCCTGGCCCTCACTCCTGTTTCAAAAACCTGCAGGGCCTTCAGGTGGTGTCCCTTGTCCTGGTAAATGCTGCCGGCTAGTTCATAGCCCGGGACAAAACGGCGGTTATGATCCACGGCCAGCTTTGCATAGGCCATGGCCTGCTGCTGATCACCCTTTTCATTATACAGGGAAGCCATGTTATGAGCGGCAAACTCAGGGGTCATATAATCATCCTGGGCCAGGGCCTGTTCATAGGCCTGTCTTGCCCTGGCCAGGCGTCCCTGGGCTTCTCTGACCTGGCCCAGGTTGTTCCAGGCTTCGCCGCATCCGGGCCTTAGCTCCAGAACCTTCTCAAAGGACCCGGCAGCTCTGTCCCAATCCTCCAGAAAGGTCTTCACCAGACCCAGGTTGAAGTGCAGTCGGGGGTCCTCCGGTGATACTTCACGCACCACCTTCAATTGTTCCATGGCCAGCCTGGCTTCTCCCTCCATAAGATATCTCTCCGCCAGGTCAAGGCGGATTTCCGCCTTTTCCCCGGCTGCCCGGTCTGGTCCGGCATGTGCGCAGCCCAGGACAAAAACAGCAAGAACCACAGGAATCAGCTTGAGCATGATCTTTCAATTATTGACAGTGTTATGCAAAATGATAATGAACATTCCTGCCCAGTCAGAATATCCTGCCTGTCCGGATTATATGGCCTGAAACAGATTTCCATCAACCATTAACTGATGGTTGCTATATCACCTTGTTCAAAGAATATTCAATAATGGCCTCAGCCCCTTTTTTCTGCAGTTCAGGCACCAGATTCCGGACCTGATTCTCCTCTACCACAATCTCCACGGACAGCCAGTCCGTATTGTACAGATGGGCCACTGTAGGCGATGTCATGCTGGGCAGCAGCTCCATGACTGATGCCATTCTGTCAGATGGCACATTCATTTTCAGTCCTACCAGACGATCAGCGCGCAAAGCACCGTGAAGAAGGGTGTTGATGGTCTCGATTTTGTGTCTTTTCCAGGGATCTTTCCAGGCTTCCCTGTTGGCTATAAACTGGGTGTTGGTCTGCAGCAGCTCTGCAATAATCCGCAGGCCGTGGGCCTTGATGGTGGTTCCGGTTTCTGTGACCTCCACAATTGCATCAGCAAGACCTTCCACAACCTTGGCTTCGGTGGCCCCCCAGGAAAACTCCACCTGCACATTAATACCGGCATTATGGAAATAGTTGTGGGTGAAGTTCCTGAGCTCTGTAGCAATTTTTTTCCCGGCCAGATCCTCGGGCCGGCGGTAGGGAGATTCCCCGGCCACTGCCAGGACCCATCTGGCCGGGCGGTTGCTTACCTTGGAATAGATAAGGTCTGAAACCACAACCACGTCCGATTCATTCTCCATGATCCAGTCCTTGCCGGTGAGTCCTGCATCCATAGTCCCGTTTTCCACATATCTTGAGATCTCCTGGGCCCGGCAAAGGGAGCAGACCATCTCCGGGTCGTTGACCTCTGGAAAATAATTGCGGTGGTGGGGCTTTATCTTCCACCCGGCCCTGGCAAACAGGCGCACGGTGGCTTCTTCAAGGGACCCCTTGGGTATGCCCAGTTTGAGAATATTCTCACCGTTCATTTACTGTAAACCTCCTTGGGGTCAAAAACAGTTTCAGCAAAAACTTCAGGTTTTCCATCCCGAAGCCGGGTAAAAAAGCAGCTTCTGTATCCCTTGTGACAGGCTGCTCCCCCCACCAGGTCTACCATGAACAAAATAGCGTCCTGATCGCAGTCTAAACGGATTTCCCTGATCCTCTGCACATGGCCTGAAGTGCCGCCCTTATGCCAGATAGTTCCGCGGCTGCGGCTGTAAAAATGGGCCTCGCCCGTCTGCAGGGTCTTTTCCCATGCCTCTTCATCAGTATATGCCAGCATGAGCACCTCGCCCGTGCCCCATTCCTGGACTATTACCGGCAATAACCCGTTTCCTTTGGCAAAATCAGGCTTCAAAACAGAACCCCTTTAACTCCGGAATTCAGAGACAGGATGAAAAATCATGGTTCCTCGACGCAACGTGTGGATTGTTACATCCAGCTAAAAATAATGAGCTTTATCCACAATGCAGTATAAGGCCATAATAATTCCACAGCAAACGTCGAAGAGCCAAAATCATAAGTACGGCACCCTATGTCAACAGTTATTTAAACTGCCATTTGTCATCCTTCCATGATCTTTTACCTGTTGCATATCACCACGGTCCCCTGGGCTGGTCTGTTTCACCTCAACATAAAGCTGTCCGCAGGCGGCCATTATATCCTGTCCCCTGCTCCTGCGAAGGGTAACCGTAAGTCCCTTGGAACGCAGAATCTGCTCAAAATCTGAAATCCTTTCCAGGCCCGGGGGCTGAAAACTGCTGTCCTCAACCGGATTACAGGCCAACAGGTTCACCTTGCACTTGACCCTGGAAAGCAGACGGACCAGTTCTCTGGCCTGGGCCGGCGAATCATTGATGCCCCTGAACATTACGTACTCCACAGTTATTCTTTCTCTCGGATCCAGAGGATATTCTTCCAGTGCCCCCACAAGGTCTCTTATTTCCCAGGCGGCAGCTCCGGGCATCAGGCTCCGGCGCAGATCCTGATCCGGAGCATGCAGTGAAACTGCAAGCATGGCCAGTCTGGACCGCCCGAACTCCTGCAGCCTGCCCCTTATGCCCACAGTGGAAAGAGTGGCTCTTCTCCTGGAAAAGCCAAGACCCAGGGGGTCGGTAATCGTCAGGAGTCCCCTGCGCACGGCCTCCCAATTGAGCAGGGGCTCGCCCATGCCCATGAGCACAATATTTCTCAGCCGGGCCGGATCGGCTCCCTGTTCCCGCAGGTAGTCCCTGGCTGTAAGAATCTGGGCAGCAATCTCGCCGGAAGAAAGATTGCGCCTGAACCCCATGCGGCCGGTGCTGCAGAAAATACAGCCCATGGGACAACCCGCCTGGGTGGACAGACATTGAGTATAATGGCCCTTTTCCGGAATGAGTACGGATTCTATCTGCTCCTGGTCGGACAGCTCCAGCAGAAACTTGACGGTTCCATCCACACTGGTCAGCAGCGCACGAATCCGGGGCCGCCCGAGAGAAAACTCCTGTTCCATTCTGGCCCGCAGGGCTTTGGAGATATTGGTCATCTCCTGGAAATCCCGCGCTCCTTTGCTCCAGACCCACTGCCACAGTTGATCTGCCCGGTACGCCGGCTCTCCCATGGACCTGAGCATGACCTGCACCTGCCCGCGGTCCAGTTCCAGCAATTCTTTTATTGCAGATGCTCCTTGTCTTTGTAACGCATAACGAATTCAATGGCTTCCGGCACCGTGCTCACATCGCCTGCAGCCTGAGCCTGGAGCAGAGCCTCGCGGATCACCCCCACTCCAGGTCCGGGTTTTATTCCGGTAAAATCCATTATTTCATGTCCGTTGAGCAGAGGCTCCAGGGTTTCTTCGGAAAGCTCGGCCTTCTGCAGCATTTTCAGGTTGTGGTTGAATTCCTTGTAACTGCCTTCCCTGGCCTTGATATCCGCACGGACCATTTCCATCAGTCTGGGATACTCGTCCAGGGCCATGAATCTGCGGATTCCCCGGTCAGTGAGCATGAAATGAAAACGCATGTGGTGCCGCACCAGGTGGCAGACAAGATCAATTTCATCTGTATTGAATCTGAGCCTCTTGAGAATTTTTCTGGTGACCTTGGCCCCGATGCGGTGATGCTGATAAAAGGTGATCCTGTTCTGAAAGTACTCAGCAGCGAAAAGCTTGCCCACATCATGGAACAGGCAGGCTACGGTTCCGTACCAGTCATAGGGAAGTTCCTCAGGATAGTGGCGCATGACCTGCAGAGTATGTTCCCACACGTTCTCCTCCCCCTGTTCCGGATTCCTGGTCTGCATCACCCGGCTCAGGGAGGCCAGTTCAGGAACAATTCCGTGCAGTATCATGCTTTCAAATAAAAGCTGCACAAAACGGTGCATGTTTTCGGCTTCCACATTGCGCCACTCGTCCATAAGATCGGTCACTGACACGTAATCCAGCACTCTCCTGGATGCTCTGAGAATGGCCAGCCAGGTATTGCCTTCAATGGGGAGATGAAAGTTTGCAGCAAAGCGCAGAGCCTTGATAGCTCGCAGATAGTCCTTTTTCAGGGTTTCATCCGGAAGCCCCTCCAGGCGTATTATGCCGGCATCCAGACTTTCAAAACCGTCATACATGGCTCGGGAATCTGGTATATAGGGACAGGCCCAGGCCAGGGGAAATCCGCCAAGCGCCTCCAGCCTTTTGACCAGCCTTGGAGTCAGGCGGGCAATAGTACCCTCAGTATACGAACTTTCAATGACATCTGCAGGATAAAAGTTCAAGGAGACCTGCCCCTGCCTGATACGGCCCAGAAAATCCAGTTCCCCGGAAGTCTCCAGACTGGGAAACAGCTTGATCAGGCCGGTGAAATTCATTTCCGTACAGATGTCCACTTCCATGTTTTCTGCATCCATGGCCCGTTCCTGCAAGGGGGCATTTATCACATAAGCATCATAACCGTTGCGCATAATGGTCTTGCACAGAGCAACGGCCTCTTTTATGGGTTTAGACATTTTATCTCCTGATATCTGTTACATTCCAGATACTTTTACAGGCAACCGCGCAGGTCATTTCAGCGGGTAATATCCTATCTGATATTCTGCATTTTTTCAAGTGGATCCATCCGGTCGCTGCTGGTTTCCAGAGCTCCTCTGATTTCATCCAGAGAAACAATGCCTGTTCTGGACATGGCTTCGGGCAGATCCCGGATCAGATCAAAAATCAGGTCCGGCCGCATGAAATTGGCGGTGCCGACCTGCACAGCATGTGCTCCTACCAGGATAAACTCCAGCACATCATCAACAGTGCAGATGCCCCCCAGACCTATGACCGGAATGTCCACCACCCGGCACACCTGATAAACCATCTTCAGAGCCACCGGCTTGATAGCCGGTCCTGACAGACCTCCGGTGATGCCGGCCAGTCTGGGCTTTCTGCTGTGCACGTCCACGGCCATTCCACCCAGGGTGTTGATCAGGGAAAGCATATCCGCTCCAGCGTCCTGTACAGCCTTGGCAATGGTCCGGACATCGGTCACGTTGGGGCTCAGTTTGACAATAACCGGCCTGCTCCCGCTGTTTTTTTTCACCTCCCGGGTCACTGCGGCGGCTGCTGCCGGATCCTGGCCGAACTGGAATCCTCCATGGCGGACATTGGGACATGAGATATTTACTTCCAGAGCGGCCACTCCTGGTTCCCGGCCCAGCAACCCGGCCAGCTGCCCGAATTCCTGCACGCTCTGGGCATAGAGGTTTACCACCACCGGGGTCCTGTCCCAGGGTAAAAGAGGCAGCTTGTCTCTCAAGAACCGCTCCGCCCCGATGTTCTGAAGGCCTATGGCATTGAGCATGCCGCAAGGGGTCTCAACAATGCGGGGGACCGGGTTGCCGGCCCTGGGCTTCAGGGACAGTCCTTTGACCACTATGGCTCCAAGCTCCTGCAGATCCCCGTAAAGAGAGAACTCCAGGCCGTAACCAAAGGTGCCTGAAGCGCTCATCACAGGATTCTTAAGAATCAGGCCGCCAAGTTCAACTCTTGTATCCATTATTGCAGCACCAGTTCCCGGGCGTCAAATACCGGACCGTGTACACAGGTCTGGAGCATTTCCCCATTTCTGGTTTTGATCACGCAGCCCAGACATGCACCGACACCGCAGGCCATTCTCGTTTCCACGGAGAGCTGAGCCCGGGCGTTGGATTCCAGCACATGCCTCTGACCCACCCGCAGAAAAGGCATGGGTCCGCAGGCCAGAATCTCCCCCCTGGGGGCAAAATCCCGGATCCGCTCCTGCAAGACCCCGGAAAAGTCCACCAGGTCTTCAGGGGTTGATTGATGCATACTTTCTTTGCGGATTTTTCCTGGAAGCTCATCCAGAGGATAATGTTCAAGACCCAGACGATGTCCGAACAGAAGATTTATTCTTTCAGGATGAGGATGGGTTTTGCACATGCCCACAAAAGGGGCAATCCCCATACCCCCGGCCAGGATAAGCAGGGGATGTTGTACCGGAATCCTGAACCCCTTTCCCAGCGGTCCCCACAGGACAATTTCACTGTCAGGTGCTGCAGAACGAAGCAGGCTGGTGCCTCTTCCCACCACTTGAATAAACAGGCGAAGATACTCCGGTGTTTTTTCGCAGATGGAAAAAGGTCTGGGCCAGAGAGGATCGAAACCCCAGGCACTGGGCCTGAGCATGACGAACTGTCCAGGAGATGCTTCCCAGCCGGGGGGCTCCAGGTAGAGATGCACAAAATCTCTTGAACCGGCCCAGGCCATTCCAAGCATTCTGATCCTGCTGCAGGAAGGAATAGTTGTTTTGCGCTCCTGACTCATAACTTCACGTCTGCTTTGCATTATCAAGAGAGACTCATTGTCTGTGTCCTGTTAAAAAACAGCCCGACTCTTTGAGCTCCAGGATGACAGGATAAAGCTTTTAACATATTGAAATAATTGAGAAAAACTATTCTTGCAACCCCGCAGCATTCTCCAGTGTCTTTTCCCCTCCAGCCATGCGGGTCAGCTCAACTCTGGACTCTTCAGCACTTAAGACAGTGCACAGCGTATATGTCCGGCCGTGACTGACCTTTTTCCGGACCAGAAAATGCCTGTGAGCCAGAGCTGCCAGCTGGGGCCAGTGAGTAATGAGCAGGACCTGCCTGTTGGCGGCCAGACTGAAAATCCTCTGTCCCACACTGGTTAAGATAGTTCCTCCAATGCCGGCGTCCACCTCGTCAAAAAGGAGAGTAGAAAGGTCCCTCTCGGAGCGAAGGCCTGCCAGGGCCAGCAGAAACCTGGACAGCTCTCCTCCGGAGGCGATTCTGTCCAGCGGCTGGGGAGGCTGACCAGGGTTCGGGATCCACAACAGTCTTGGTTTTTCCTCAATTACTCCCGGGTATATCATGTCCGGGGAAAACTGAAACTCCACCCGGACATGTCTGGAAAATCCCAGGCTCCTGAGTTCCTCTTCCAGACCGGCCTTGAGAACCTCGGCACATTTTCTGCGAGCGGAATTCAATTCTTTTGCCGCCGTGGCGAGCTCCCCAGCCAGTTCTTCCTCCTGGCGGGCAATCTGTTTCAGATCCAGCCGACCCTGATCCAGGAAGGACAGATGGTCTTTCACCTCCTGTTCCAGATCCATGATCTCCTCCAGACTCCTGTTGAGCTTCCTCTTCAGCTGGGCAAGTTCCCAGAGCCTGGCTTCCACAGCCTCCAGCTCCAGTGATTCATCCTGAACACTGGTGGATTGCAGGGTCCGGTCCAGATCTTCCAGGGCTGCTGAGACATTTTCCATCTCCATGGCATGCTGCAGAAATATCCGAGACTTTTTCCCCAGTCGATCTACTGCTCTGCATAGTTCATAAACCGAGCTCAGAACATTGATTTCTGGTGCATGCAGGAGGTCAAGAGCCTTTTGAATGTCCCCGGTCAGCTCCGCCCTGGACCTGATCTCTTCCCGCCGCCCCATGAGCTCTTCTTCTTCCCCGGGCTTGGGCTGAACCTCATCTATCCTGGCTTTCTGGTATTCCAGGAGATCCTTTTTCTCTTCCAGCCTGGCCAGGGTTTCATTTATCCCTTTTTTCCTGTCCAGCAGGCTGTGCATCTGAGTCAGAATATGGTCCCTTTTGCGCAGCACACCAGGATCCTCGAGGAAACCGTCCAGTATCCGGATATGCTGAGCAGGTTTCAACAGTTTCTGCTGTCCGTGCTGGCTGGTGTGAATCAGAAGCCTGTCCCTCAGGGCCTGAATTTTGTCCTGAGAGCTGACAGAATCATTGAGGAAAAAACGGCTCCGCCCTGTACTGGAAGCCAGTTCACGCTTGAGGATGTATTCTTCTCCATCCAGGATAAAAACCGCCTCTACCATGGCCTTTTCTTTATCAGGACGGACCATGGAAGAAGACATTTTCTCCCCGAGGATAAAGTCCAGGGCTCTCAGAATAAAGGACTTACCCGCACCTGATTCCCCGGTGAGCACATTCAGGCCTGAATGAAATTCCAGCTCCATATCCTGGATCAGGGCAAGATTTTTTATTCTTAAAAGTTCCAGCATGTATTTTCTCTAAATTCAATGGGTTGTTCGAATGAATCTTTGATCAACTCTCTAACCCAAACCGGGTCAGGTTGCAAAGAGGATAAACCCCCTTCCTGTCCATGGAAATCCGGGTTCTTGGCCATCTGTAATGACCTATTTCAGGATCTGCACACAGGGTCTGAAGAATCCGGATTGCAATATCCTTACAGCCTTGGCACTGCTTCAAGCAGCTTTTGGGTGTAGGGATGCTGCGGAGAACTATAAATATCTTCAGCACTTGCCTGCTCCACGATCCTGCCCTGGGTCATCACCAGGACATGATCGCTCATATGCTCCACCACAGCCAGATCATGGGCAATGAACAGATACGTCAGTCCCAGCTGTTCCTGAAGATCCTGAAGCAGATTGATAATGGCTGCCTGAACCGAAACATCCAGGGCGCTCACCGGTTCATCGCAAATGATGAATTCCGGCTCCACTGCCAGGGCCCTGGCAATCCCGATGCGCTGTCTCTGTCCACCGCTGAATTCATGGGGATAGCGCCGCAGATACTCCGGCTTCAGACCCACCTGCTCAAGCAGAACAGCAGACCGCTCAACTCTGCTGGACGGGCTCAGGTGTGGAAAGTGAATACCCAGTGGTTCTCCCAGGATCTGGCCCACGCTCATGCGGGGGTTCAGAGAATGGAAAGGATCCTGAAAAATCATCTGTATTTTTTTGCGGTAAGGGAAAAATGCCCTTTTGCTGAGGTTTGCGGTGTCTACTCCCCTGTAGCGGATGCTGCCAGAAGTGGGTTTGATCAGTTTCACCAAAGCCCGGCCAATGGTGGTCTTACCGCTGCCGGACTCGCCCACCAGACCTACGGTAGTCCCCGCAAGCACTGAGAATGATACATCGTCCACTGCCCTGATGTGTCCCCTCACCCGCCTTAACAGCCCTGAATAAACCGGAAAATATACTTTAAGATTTTTTACTTCCAGCAGAGAAGAACCATGTGCTGCTGCGAGTCCCCCCGAGTGGCGCTTATCCTGCTTTTTTTCCTCTCCTGCAGGCTGAATCCTTCTGTCAACTGCAACCATGAATCAGGCCTTTTGTCAGCTTAGTTTGTTTTTACCATTGATTTAACTTTAAATAACCGGCTGGGGCAGGTTCCCGGAATTCTTGATTGCCACGGTCAGGGTGTCAGGCGTTCCTGCCTTCCTCTTCAGTCTCTATAGTGGGAAGTCTGCGCAGTTTCCTGCCCAGCACAGGAATGCACCTTACCAAAGCTCTGGAATAGGGGTGTTCCGGGGCTCCTAAAACCTGTTCCGCGTCACCCTGTTCCACTATGCGTCCATGGCGCATGACCGCAACCTTGTGGGCAAAACCCGAGACAATCCCGAAATTGTGGGTTATGAGCAGGATGGACATGCCCAGTTCTGCCCTGAGTTCCCGTAATAAATCCATGATCTGGGCCTGGATAGTTACGTCCAGGGCTGTAGTGGGCTCATCCGCCACCAGGAGTCTGGGCCGGCAGGCCAGGGCCATGGCGATCATCACCCTCTGCTGCATACCGCCGCTGAGCTGATGGGGATAGTCCTGATAACGCTTTTCAGGCTGGCGGATACGCACCAGATCCAGTGCCCGGATAATTTCACCCCGCACGTTCTTCGTTTCCGGACGATGCAGTCTGATGGCCTCTGCAATCTGATATCCCACAGTAAAGACCGGATTAAGAGCTGTTCCTGGTTCCTGAAAAATATAGGCCAGATGCCTTCCCCGGTACTGCCTGATTTTTTTGCCTGAACATTTTAAAAGATTGCTGCCCCGGTACATGACCTCTCCCTGGACCCTGCAGCCCGGCGGCGGAGGCAAAAGCCCGGTCAGGGAAAGGGCGGTTACGCTCTTGCCGCTGCCCGACTCACCCACCACTGCCAGGACTTCTCCTGATCTTATGGAAAATGAGACCATGTCCACTGCCCTGTGCACCTCGCCATGGGCCTCGAAATCAATGCACAGGTTGCGGACATCCAAGAGGCTGGAATCTTCCTGCAAATCAGGGGCTGTATTGTTTTTCTCATGCTGCATGTGCCACCTGATAAACCAGTCAGGCCTTTGCTGCATGTTCATGCATAGTTAAATAACATCCGATAAATAGTCTCAATGTCTCCTTCCTCTGACTTGGCCCAAGACTCATGCCCGGTTAACGCTTGATCATCTGCTGCCGGGGATCAACAATGTCCCGCAGAACGTCACCCAGCACGTTGAAGGTGATAACTGTAATAAAAATTGCCGCTCCAGGTGTTAAAAGCCACCACAGGTTCAGGGTGAATACCTTGAGCTCCTGGGCCTGCTGGAGCATGAGCCCCCATGACGTACCTGGCTCCTGAATGCCCAGACCCAGAAAACTGAGGGCCGCTTCGGCAAGTATATAGGCCGGAATGCTGAGCGTGGCCGCCACTAACAGGTAACTGGCCAGATTGGGCAGAAAATGCCTGAAAAGCACCTTGATACTGCTCTGGCCCATGACTTCGGATGCCAGGATAAAAGGTCTCTCCCTGAGGGACAGAGCCATGCCCCTTATTATTCTGGCTGCTCCAGCCCAGCCTATCAGGGAAAGGATTATAACTATGACCAGGTACATCTGTTCCGGCTCAAAATGCTCGGCCAGGGCGCCCCGCAGGGCTATAAGCAGATACAGGGAGGGCACTGCTATGATAAACTCCACCAGGCGCATGGCCAGAAAGTCCACCCGGCCTCCGAAATACCCGGCCACTCCACCTAAAAGAAAGCCCAGAGTCATGGTGATGCAGATGCCGATAAACCCGATGCTCAGAGATACCTGGGCACCGTAGAGAAGCCTGGAAAAAACGTCTCTGCCTGTGCCGTCGCTGCCCAGAAGGTAGATCCTGTGAGGCTCTTCCACCTGAAACAGGCGCGTTTCAGCCGGAATGAGGCCCCACAATCTGTACTCCCGGCCTGGAGCAAAAAAGCTTATGGCAGCGGTTTCGCCATGCACAGGCTCATACCTGGCAGCTGCAGGATCTACCTGTTCATATATTTGAACGTGGGGACGCCAGTCTTTAAGCACTATCCTGGTGGGGGGATGATAGGCTTTTTCCAGATCCTGATCCGTGGGCAGATAGGGTGCCAGGAACTGCGAGAATATGGTGCAGGCATACAGCAGACCAAGTACAGAAAGGCAGAGCATTCCCAGGGGTCTGCGCAGGATTTCTTGCAGCAGATGTTTGACCATGGCCTCAGTTCTTTTCCAGCCTGATTCTCGGGTCAGACCAGGCCAGGAGCAGATCCGCTATGAGATTGCCCAGCATGAGCATGATACAGCCCATCATGACCGCAGCCACAACCACAAATTCATCCTGGCGCATAAGGGCCTCAAAAATGAGCTGACCAAGGCCTGGATAGTTCATCACGTTTTCCACCAGGATAGACCCGGACAGCAGAGTAGCCAGGATGAATCCAGAAGCGCTGACCAGGGGATTGATGGCGTTGCGCAATACGTGCACGAACATCACCCGGCCCTCGGGTACCCCCTTGGCCCGGGCCGTAGTCACGAAATCCGACCTGATGTAATCCAGAAAATTGGCCCGCATGATGCGCATATAACTGGCCACGCTGCCCATGCCCAGGACAATGGTGGGCAGCACCAGATGGTGGGCGTAGTCAGCCATACGTCCCCAGAAAGACATGAATTCGTGTTCTACCGAACTGAGCCCGCCGATAGGAAAGAGCCCGGTCTGCGCGGCAAACATTACAGCCAGCAGGGCCAGAAAAAACTCCGGGATGGACAGGGCTGCATAAGCAAACAAGGAGCTTATGCGGTCAAAGACGGAATCCTTGTAAATGGCAGCCAGCACGCCCATGGGTATGGCAATACACAGGGCAAAAAGAATGGACAGGGCTGAAAGAACCAGGGTTGCCGGGACGCGCTGTGCCAGAAGTTCAGTTACAGGCACCCTGTAGATCCAGGATTCACCCAGATTGCCCCGGACGACGTTGCCCAGCCAGATAAAATACCGGGTATGCCAGGGTTCGCCCAGGGCAAACTCCTCTTCCATGCGCTCTATGTACTCTGCAGGGATGTCTTCCTGGCTTCTGGCCACGTCCAGAAAATCTCCGGGCGCCACTGCCATGAGAATGAACACCAGCACTGAAATACCGAACAGAAGCGGAACAGCGGACAGGATACGCCTGATCAAAAAGACAGCCATCAATGCTCCGGCTCAAGGTACAGTTCATCAATATTCCAGATTACCGATCCCATGGAAGGGATGCGCACGTTTCTCCATTTGTTTTTGAGACCCACGTAAGTATGAGGGGTGAGCAGGAAGAGCAGGGGCAGCTCCTCGGAAAAGATCTCCTGCATACGGTGAACGTACTCAACACGTTCATCAGGGTCAAAGGTCTCTTCAGAAGCATATACCAGCTGATCCACTCTGGACTCCCATTCGGTATGGGGCTCCTCCTGGCCCGGATTCCAGAGGTGCAGCCTCCCTGAACTCAAGTATATGGCCCGTCCTCCCGAGGGGTCAGCACCCCCGGTAAAGCCCATCATGGCTGCCTCATATTCAAAATGTCTGCTTATACGGGCCACCAGGGTGCCGAAATCCAGGTAGCGTACCCGGACCCGGATGCCCAGATCCCGCATGTTCTCCCTGAAAGTGGACAGGATCTGGGGAGTGATATCATCGCCTTCTGAAGCGTACACATCAACGACCACCGCATTGCCGTACTGATCCAGAAGATTACCGTCGGCACCGTACACGAAGCCCTGGGAGGCCAGCAGTTCCCTGGCCCGGTCAGGATCATACGGATATTTGCGCACATCCGGGTTGTACCATCGCTGGTTGGCAGGACTGATTATGGAGTGCAGAAGTTCAGCCCTTCCGAAGTATACGCTTGAAATCAGCCCCTCCCGGTTGAAGCCGTACAGAACAGCCTGCCTGAACTTCTTGTTGGTGAACCATTCCAGCTTGTGGGGTTCAACATAGGGACGGCCCTGCTCATTGGTTCCGGGCTTCTGATTGAACCAGATAAATCTGATGCCCGTGGCCGGACCGCGATGATGCACGGTATAATCATGAAGTTCTGAATTGCGGTTCACCCCAACCACATCGCCGGGAGTTATGGCGGACACATCGATCTGACCCGAGACAAAGAGCACAGTCTCAGTATTTCGGTCCTGAACGTATCTGGTTATCAGGTAATCCACGTACGGAAGCCTCCTGCCTTTGCTGTCCGCCCTCCAATAGTGAGGATTAGGTTCATAGAGTATCCGCTGGCCGGGTCTGAAGGAGCGGATACTGAACGGTCCTGTGCCCACCAGTTCCCCGGGCTGGTGCATGGCCGTGCGTATGCTCCATTTTTGCAGCAGCTCGCCCTGTTCATAGGCATCATATAGAACGTGTCTGGGAAGAATGCCGATAAATCCTATGACGTACAAAAAAGGGGAGTAGGGTCTGGCAGTACTGAAACGCACCGTGTACTGATCAATCTTTTCATACCCGATGGGTTCGCCGGCAATGGTGTACTGACCCTGATAGCGGTTGGGGTAGCGCTCGTCAAACAGGGCCTTGAAAGTAAACATCACATCGGAAGCAGTAAACGGCTCCCCATCGCTCCAGCGCACACCGCGCCTCAGGTGCATGGTTATGCTCTTCTGATCCTCGGAAATTTCCCAGGAACGGGCAAGTTCAGGGACGACCTCCTCCTTCAGGGGGTGATAGAAAGTCAATCCGTTGAGGAAACGCCCGATGGCCTCGCTGGAATAGGCGTCCTCGGCCACCAGGGGATTAAAGGTCCTGGGCTGCTGTGATTCGGCCGTAACAAATATGCCTCCGTATCTCCCGGGCTCATTGCTGCTTATATCCACATCCAGGGGAAGGGAATATTCCGGGCGTTCAACACCCGGTATTTCCCCCTTGCACCCGGTCCCGGCCAGGGCCAGCAGGAGCACGAGAATGACCTGGAGAAGAAAGGGAATTTCGGTTCGTTGTGAGGGCAAGGCTGTCCCGGAATTGTGCTGAAACATCACTCCATCTTCAGATCCCTGGTCATCAGGTCCTCAACCCCTTGTCTGGGGTCCTTGTCCTGGAAGAGCACCTGGTAGACCTGCTGGGTAATGGGCATGTCCACATGAATCCTTCGGGCCAGATGCCATACGGATTCAGTAGTCTTAACCCCTTCAGCCACCATTCTGGTACCTGAGAGGATCTGTTCCAGGGTCATGCCGCGGCCGAGCTTGAGTCCCACCTGCCGGTTGCGGCTCAAGTCCCCTGTACAGGTCAGAACCAGATCACCCATGCCGGACAGGCCCATAAAGGTCTTTTCCCTGGCGCCCAGGGCCACTCCGAACCTGGCCATCTCCACCAGGCCTCTGGTTATCAGGGCTGCCCTGGCGTCATGTCCGAATTCCAGTCCGTCCGAAATCCCGGCGGCTATGGCCATGATGTTCTTCAAGGCCCCGCCCAGCTCCACACCTCTGTAATCCGGATTGGCATAGACGCGGAAGAAGTCCGTGGACAAAACATCCTGAAGTTGGCGGCTCAGCTGGACGTCCTCACATCCCAGGCTCACCGCGGTAGGCAGTCTGCTGGATACCTCTTTTGCAAAGGAAGGCCCGGAAAGGACAGCATACCTGGGATTCCTGCCCTGCAGGGTCTCTGCAACCATCTCGGACATCGGTTTGAGGGTACCCAGTTCCACACCTTTACTGGCGCAGATCACAACCGGGTTTTCAGGAAAAAACTCCCAGGCTTTTTGCAGCATTTGGCGCAAAAACTGGGTGGGAATGGCCAGCAGAAAATAATCCGCGCCCTGCATAATTTCGCGCAGTTCAGCGCTGACCATTAACCTCTCATGCAGCTTGAAGCCGGGTAAAAACCAGGAGGTTTCTCCTGTATTCTTTATCTCCCGGACCAGCTCCGGCTCACGGACCCACAGACCTGTTTCATGACCCTTGGCTGAAAGCATGCCGGCCAGGGTAGTCCCCCAGCTTCCACCGCCCAGCACGGCAATTCTGGTCATTTGGCCTCCAGCTCTCAACACCGCCGGGAAAGCTTTGCCTTGCGCCAAAACCCGGAAAAAAACACTCTGCTTACTTCCATTCGCCCCTGACCAGACGAAATATCTCGGTGACATTGCGTTTGCGCACCGGCTGGAATGGCCCGCTGGAAACGCTTTCCGAACACTTCCCATTACTTTCGTAGGTCATGACGGTATAATACATGACTCCGATAAACGGTGAAGTATTGGATCCGGTCTGTTTCACCTCAACTCTCAGGGAACCTGGAACAATCTGCTGATACCTGCCGGTATAGCCGTTTTCATTCTTTTCCAGCCTGAGCTTTTCAGGGGTACCGTCATAGTGTTTGTTCAGTATACTGACCCGATTCTGGGCAAACTCGCCAAAATGACCGTGCAGATGATGGTCTGAATTCAGGATGCTGGCCTGCTCTGCTTGAGCAAGGGTACCGGCGTGAAGGGTCACGCACAGAAAAATTATGGGAAAAAAAGATAATTTTCTCATAACTTAAAAAAGGCCCGGTCAGCCTTGAGACTGACCGGGCCGGTATTCAGTTACTCCAGCCGCATTTCCACGCGCCTGTTCAAAGAACGGCCTTCCCTGGTATCATTATCATATGCAGGCCTGGTCAAACCATAGCCCCGGGTCTCAATAGTGTTGCGATCCACATTCTGCTCAACCAGAAAGTCTGCCACTGCCTGGGCTCTTCTTTCAGAGAGACCCATGTTGTATTCCGCCGGTCCGATATTGCAGGTATGGCCTTCAACGATGACTCTGGGATCTTCACGGTCCCTGATCTGCCTGGCTGCTTCCCTGAGGATTTCAGCATACTGGGGTTTGATCTCAGCACGGTCAAAATCGAATTGAACGTTGGAGAAAACGATCACTTCCTCTGGTTCCGGTTCAACTACCGGAGCGATCTCCGGCTCGGGTTCAACAGGAGGAGCAACGCTCACCTCCCTGGTGGTGTAAAATACGTCCTGGATAAAATCAGCCCGGGCAAAATCCTTCTGCAGGTCAGCCGCATCAATCTTTACCGTGCAGGGATTAATACCTGCCAGCTCTTCCACCAGAGCCTTTTCACCGGCTGTCTGGGCCACACTGATAAAATGAAAGCAGATGCGGTCCCCGTAACGCTGGTACATATCCTGCATAACTCCGGCCGGTCTGGGGCCGATATTGGATTCGCCGTCTGTCAGTACCACTACCGCAATATCTCCCTGCAGCCCGGATATACGCTCATCAACCTTGATCAGATCCTGACCCATGGGGGTCCTGCGCCCGAATATCTCGAAATCGTCAGGGATAGCTTCAAAAGCCCGGGTCATATCCTGGCGGTCATAAGGAGTCGCCGGTCTGTACTCTTTGTACGGACCATAGGTATAGACTCCGAAATCGGCATCCAGTTCGGGCAGCTCATCATTGATGGTCAGCAGGAGGTCGCGGGCGACCTTTATTTTATCCTCACCTGCAGCTTCATAGTCAAACATCATGGAACCTGAGTTGTCCACGTAAAAGATAAAATTGTCCGCCCTGGGCTCAATGATCGTCTGGGTTTGGGCCAAGGCCTTCTGCGCTCCCAAGAGTACCAGGGCACAGAACAAAATTAAACTGGTGCGCCAAAGCGTTTTCCAAAACATACGGGCCTCCTAAAGCTTAAAAGGTTAAGAAATTTGTGAGGTACTTCAAAAATAGAAAAACACTTAACACCATTTAACGAATTGAAAGATATTTTTCTATCCCCTTTTCCAGACAAAGAGTCAAGAAAAAAAGCTGCTGTAAAGCGCTTAATTCCTGAATACCAAGGCCTGCTGAATTTTGGTCAGGCCATGAATTCTTGTGCCTGAATCTTATCCGCTTCTGCATACCACGCTGCTTCTGCCCTGATGCGTCACACTGCCGGTCAATGAGTGCTGACTCCAGAATATGATAAGATGACTGTTGCGTCTCTTATTCAGATATATCTTTCCTGAGCAGGGACAGGCATCCGAGCCCCCGGCCGGCTGAAATTCAGCCTTACGAATCCCCGTTGGTCTCCACATGCATGGCCCCAACTGGACAAATTCTGGTGCAGTTGCTGCAGGCTGTGCACCTGGAGTCATGAAACACGATTACCCTGGTTTCCGGATCCAGGCTGAGGGCCTTATTAAAACAAAGCGCAGTGCACAATCCGCAATGAGTGCAAATGCTTTCATCCCTGGTTATGGACTGGGCCACATCCTGAATGCTGATCCCGTGCTTCTGCAGGTATGATATTCCTTTTTTGAAGTCCTCCCTGTTTCCGGAGAGCTCCAGGATCATATGCCCCTCTTCCCTGGGACTGATTCTGGCCTTGAGAATATTGAATGTCAGGTCGAATTTCTTGGCCAGATTGTACATCATGGGCTTGCGGACCACTTCAGGCGAGAAATGCAGGGCAATTATCCTGGAATATTCTTCAGTTGTGTGCATGACGGGTTATCCTGAAAGATCATAGTCCGTGTTCGGAAAGAAAAGCCTTTGCCCGTCTGGCTTCGGCAGTTTGGGGATACTTCTGAATCAGTTCGTCCAGAACCAGCTTCCCGGCATCTTTCCGGCCGAGATTTATAAATGACATGCCCTGCTTGAGCATGCTGGCAGTAATCTTGTTGCTCTCGGGATAATTTTCCAGCACTTCCTGATATGCCACTACAGCCTGGGCGTAGTCCTGGAGCTGATAAAAGCACTCTCCCTGCCAGAAATATGCATTGGATATAAGATCGTGTTCAGGAAAGTTTTCTGCAAACTCCTCCCACAATGACTGGGCCTGATCGTACCTGCGATCATAAAAGGAATCCAGTGCCCGCTGATAAAGAGCCTGAGCAGTTTCCACCCCTTCTTCCATTCCGGGGGCAGGTCTGTCCTGAGCAATGACAGCTTCCATTTCCTCGCTTATGTCAATGTCCAGCCTGCTGGCCAGGGTCTTCAGGGCCCGGTCCAGCCTTATGGTTTTCTTCTGAAGACTCTCAACCTCTCTGGACCAGTCGAAATCTTCATCCTGAAGCCCGGCACCCCTTCTTTCCAGGGCACCCAGGTTGCCGCTCATGGTGGCCACCTGGAACCTTAGGGATTCCATTTCAGCCCATAAATGAGCCTGGGTAGTCTGAACCGGCCCGCCTGTTTCAGAAATCTTCCCTTCTACAGATTCTATGTGGGCTGCCAGTTGCTCCCGGTATGTCTCAAGCTGCTGCTCCATGCGCTGTTTGTCGAGATAATGCTGTCTTTCCAGAGTCCTGAGCTGCATCTGGAGCCGGTCCACATCTCCCTGAGCAGTGATACAGGCACTCAGTCCGAGTGCCAGCAAAAAACACAAGACTGACTTGATTTTCAACATACTTTAACGCCTCGCCTTCGCCCCCAGAAAATATACAACATACCCCCCAGAAAAGGGATAAACACTGCCACCGCCAGCCAAACCATTTTTTCCTGGGCCGTGTTAAAATCACAGCGGAAAATATGCAGAATAGCCCACAAATTGGGCAGTATCGGGAGAATTAAAATTAACAAAGCCCACGGACTGGTCCTTAAGGCCTCGATTAAAGGGATTTCAAACATGATTTTATGTCTTTTTAAACTATTATAACCTGCTCAAAAGGAATGGTTCAAGTTCTGACCGGCTGTTTCCATTTCAGGCTTTCAGAGGCGGGGCTTGACAGACAGAGCAGTCAGCCTGCTCCCTTTTTCCTCCCCAAAAAAAGCCCCATGCCAGTGAAAAAAAACGTCAGATATATGATCTGGTTAAAACTGAAAAGCCAGACCAGTTCCTGATGACCATCCCGGAAAAAATCAACCCCTGTATTTAATACAGCATACAGGATTAAAAAAAGAAGTGCAAGCTGGCCGGTCATATTCGGCCTGTTCTTGAAAAGAACAAGCACTGTAAATATTGCCAGGGACCCCAGGGCATAATAAATCTGAATGGGGTGCACCTGCACAAAGAGCGGGGCCAGGGAGCCGGGATGTGTGTAGGTCACACCCCAGGGCAGATCTGTGGGGCTTCCGAAACCACAGCCGGCAAAAAAACACCCGGTCCACCCCAGAATAAGACCCAGAGCCACACCGGGAGCCAGCGCGTCAAGCCAGGCCAGAACATCCTGTTTTTTTCCCAGCAGGTAAATAATCAGAACCCCTGAGCCCAGCAAGGCCCCGCCCAGAAAATCAAGACCTCCATCCCAGAACCTGAAGATGCTCCATGGTTCAGCAGAGATGTTCCCCGGGTGAACAAGCACATGCAGCACCCTGGCTCCCAAGAGTCCAGCCAGCAGGACATAGAAGCCGAACTCAAGTACAAGTCCGGGGTCCAGTCCTTTCTGCCCTGCTTCGCGCATGGTCCAGGCCATGCCCAGAAGATAGGCGGTGGCTATGAAAAAACCAAAGGCAAAGATGCTTATGCCGCCTATTTCAATCAGAATCGGCTGCATACCGCTTTTTCTTGTAAAAGGAGACTATAAGCAGCACCGCGCCCACGGATATGGCAACATCAGCCAGATTAAATGCAGGCCAGTGATGGCTTCCCAGGTGAAAATCCAGGAAATCTATTACCATGCCCAGCCTGATGCGGTCTATCAAGTTCCCCAGGGCTCCACCCAGTATAAGTCCCAGGGCTGTGAACAGATAAAAATCACGGCGATGTACTGTTCTCAGCAGATATATGATCAGAACCACTGCCAGTCCAGTGACTCCGATGAAAAAATAAGTCCTGAGGGCTCCTTCCAGATCGGCCAGGAAACCGAAGGCAGCTCCCTTATTCAGGACAAAGACCAGGTTGAAAAAACCCGGTATCACTGCTCTGGTTTCGCCCAGGGCCAGGTTACTTTCAATCCAGATTTTGGTTATCTGGTCCAGCAAAAGGACCACTGCGGAAAGGACGAGAACCAGTTTATACTTGGCAGGCACACTCTTTCTCCCTTTGTGATTTCTGATGGTTTTTAAACAGGTTGCCGTAATGTCGGTCAAGCCCTTATACACCGGCCGAATGCCGGTGATCAACATGAGATGACCTTCACTCTGTGACTATTTCCAGTTCCTCCAGAACCTGTGCACATCTGGGGCAGACCTCTTTCTCACCGGAAGATTCATTCAATTTTTCACTGTATACCCAGCAACGCGGACATTTCCCGCCTGGGGCGCGATATACTTCAATGCTCAACCCCTCTACTTCCTGACTGACAAAGGCGTCTTTCCCGGCCTGGTCCTGGGAACGCAGATCAGCCCGGGAAACAATAAACACATCCCTGAGCTGGGATTCCAGTGTTTGCAGGGATGCAAGCTTTTCCGGGTCAAGATACAGCACCACCCGGCTGTCCAGAGAGTGCCCCAGTTCCTTGGATTTGCGCCAGGGTTCAATGGCCTTGGTCACTTCCTGTCTAACAGTGCTTACCAGGTCCCAGAGCTCTTTTTCCTTTTGGTCAATGATATCCAGTCCGGGAAACACCGGTCGCCAACCGAACACTGTCGGGGACTCACCTCTTAAAGCATCGGGCAGATGGCGGTAGATCTCTTCAGCTGTAAAGCTGAGCACCGGAGCCATATTTTTCAGTAGAACCTGCAGGATAAAATACAGGGTGCTCTGTGCGGACCTGCGGGCTGTACTGGCCGGGGCTGAAACATATAGCCGGTCCTTGATTATATCCAGATAAAAAGAAGAAAGCTCCAGCACGCAAAGGTTGTGCAGACTATGGTATACTTTGTGAAATTCAAACCTGTCAAAGGCCTTGCACATGGCCCTGTCCTTCTCCATGACCAGGTGCAGGGCATAACGGTCCAGAGAGTGCATGTCCCGGTATCTGACCATGTCCCGGACCGGATCAAAATCATAAAGATTGCCCAGGATAAAGCGGCAGGTGTTTCTGATTCTGCGATATGCATCCACCAGCCTGGTCAGGATCTCATCAGAAAGGCGGACATCCTCCTGGTAGTCTACGGCAGCCACCCAGATGCGCAGAATTTCTGCCCCGTACCTGTCTATGATTTCCTGGGGAGCAATGACATTGCCCAGAGACTTGGACATCTTGCGTCCCTCTCCGTCCACAACATAACCATGAGTCAGCACCGTCCTGTACGGAGGCGTGTCCCTGGTGCCCACAGCAGCCAGCAGGGAGCTGTGAAACCAGCCCCGGTGCTGGTCAGTCCCTTCCAGGTACATGTCCGCGGGGAAAAAGCATTCCGGCCTTTTCTCCAGAACCGCTGCAAAGCTGGTACCTGAATCGAACCAGACATCCAGGATATCATCCTCCATCTGCCATTTATCAGTACCGCACCGGGGGCATACCAGGCCAGGGGGGACAATATCCCGGACCTGGGCTTCAAACCAGTAGTCACAGCCTCGTTCGTGGTTTTCGAACCGCTCGACCATGGAGAAAAACCAGTCCGGATCAGTATAGGCAAAGTCGCATTGGGTGCACAACAGGGCCACTATGGGCACGCCCCAGTTTCTCTGCCTGGAGATGCACCAGTCAGGGCGCTGTTCAACCATGGAGTAGATGCGCTCCCGTCCCCAGGCCGGAATCCAGTTGACATGGTTTTTGATGGCCTCCAGGGCCTTCTGGCGGAGACCGTTCCTTTCCATGGCGATGAACCACTGGGTGGTTGCCCTGAAAATCACAGGCTGCTTGCAGCGCCAGCAATGGGGATATGAGTGGCTCTGTTTCTTCTGGGCCGGCAGAAGACCCAGCTCTTTGAGTCTGTTGATTACCAGGGGGTTTGCTTCATGCACGTTTTTTCCGGACAGCAAAGGCACGGACTCATCAAAGCGGCCCTGGTCATCCAGAGGAGAGATCACTTCCAGGCCATACTTGAGTCCCGTATCATAATCTTCTCGTCCGTGGCCAGGAGCTGTATGCACCAGTCCAGTCCCGCTTTCCAGGGTAACATGCTGGGCAAGCACAACGGGCGAGACCCTTTCCAGAAAAGGATGGCGGGTCAGAAGGCCTTCCAGATCACGGCCCCGCACCCTGCCGACTTCAGAGTAATCATGCCACTGCAGAACAGAAGCGCTGTCTTTCACCAGTTCACTGGCCACAACGAAATATTCCCCCTTGACCAGGATAAGGGAGTACTCCAGGTCCGGATGAACTGCGACAGCAGTGTTTCCGGGCAGAGTCCACGGGGTTGTGGTCCAGATAAGGGCATAGGTTCTGTCAGGCTCCGCCCGGGGGAATACCTTGTGAAGACCCGGATCATCAAGGGGAAAGGATACGTGGATTGAAGGAGAGGTGTGCATCGAGTATTCCACCTCCGCTTCAGCCAGGGCTGTCCTGCAGTCCATGCACCAGTAGATGGGCTTTTTCCCCCGGATCACCTGACCCTTTTCCATGAACCGACCCAGTTCCCTGGCAATGGAGGCCTCATAGGATGGATGCATGGTCAGGTAGGGATCGTCCCATTTTCCGAATACTCCCAGCCTCTTGAATTCATTGCGCTGGATATCCAGATATTTGCTGGCGTATTCACGGCACAGCCTGCGCACTGTAAGGGGCGGCACCTGCTTGCCTTTGGCCCTTAATTCCTGATCCACCTTGTGCTCTATGGGCAGGCCGTGACAGTCCCAGCCGGGTACATATTCAGCGCGAAAACCCTGGAAATTTTTGGACTTGACGATCATATCCTTGAGCACCTTGTTCATGGCGGTACCCATGTGAATATGCCCGTTGGCATAAGGCGGCCCGTCATGGAGCACGTAGCGGGGACAGTCTCTGCCGGCCTGAACCATTTCCTGATACGCGTCTGCTTCCTGCCAGAAATCAAGTATGCGGGGCTCGTTGGACGTCAGGCTGGCCCTCATGGGGAAAGTAGTCCTGGGAAGGTTCAGGGTTTTTTTGAAATTAGACATGAACTTACCTTTAGTGTAGCTATTCAATTACATTATATCAGAAGATAAACAAAAATTTTGTCTTATTAAAACAGTGAAGTCAAGTCTTACGGCCAGAAGACAGAGCCTGCATGTAAAAAACAGTGGCTCGGACTGGTTGTGTTTAAGGTCGAATACAACTATGTATGCCTGATTCCAGAGCATTTGACAATAAAGACCGCCTTGGGACATGTCCATAATCTGGCCCTTCAAGCCGGTCATTGCCGGTAAACCCTTACTTTCCGGCAAGGGCGGCCTTTTAGACTGCCCGGCTGGTCCAGTTAAGCGCATAGCAGCAGGCCGGCACGAAAAGAACCATTTTTTGCGAACTGGAGGAAAAGTGAATTGCAATAAAAAATTCATGCTCATTGAAGAAAGAAAGATTGCGGAAATCAATTCACTGGCCAGGCTTTTTTCTCACACAAAAACCGGTGCCAGGATACTGTCCTTGACCAATCAGGATGAAAACAAGGTCTTCAGCATCAATTTCAGGACCCCGCCCAGGGACAACACAGGACTGCCCCATATCCTGGAGCATTCGGTACTGTGTGGTTCACGCAAGTACAAGGTCAAAGAGCCCTTTGTGGAGCTTCTGAAAAGCTCGCTGCAGACCTTTCTCAACGCCATGACCTTTCCGGACAAGACCTGTTATCCAGTGGCCAGTCAGAACAGGCAGGACCTGTACAACCTCATGGACGTATACCTGGATGCAGTGTTTTTCCCCAGGATATCCAGACAGATTTTTGCCCAGGAGGGATGGCATCTGGAGCTTAAATCACCGGATGCCCCTCTTAAGTTCAAGGGGGTGGTGTATAATGAAATGAAAGGCGCCTATTCCTCTCCTGACAGTCTGCTGGCTGAATACTCCCAGCAGTCCATTTTCCCTGACTCCACCTACGGCCTGGACTCAGGTGGGCGGCCCGAGGAAATTCCTGAGCTCACTTATGACAATTTCCTGGATTTTCACCGGCGCTACTACCATCCTTCCAACGCCTGGATCTTTTTTTACGGCGATGATCCTGAAACAGAAAGACTGTACAGACTTGCAGCCTACCTGGACCTTTTTGAACCCCTGGACGTGAACTCGGAAATCAGGATCCAGGCACCAAAAAATCTGGGCCTGCGGGTTGAGAGCGGCTACAGCGCTTCTCTGGAAAGCAATCCCAAATGCTTCCTGACCATGAACTGGCTGCTCCCGGAAACTTTTGACCCCGGGCTGAACCTTGGTTTACGCATCCTGGACTTTATTCTCACCGGTATGCCTGCTTCCCCCCTGCGCCAAACACTTATAGAATCCGGCCTCGGCGAAGATCTGGCCGGGGTAGGCCTGGAAAACGACATCCGGCAGATGTACTATTCCACGGGCATGAAGGGGGTGCTTTCTGAGAATCTGGACCGGCTGGAGCGATTGATACAGGATACCCTGCATAAGCTGGCCCGGGACGGCATTGACCCTGAAGTGGTCAGAGCCTCTCTGAGCAGTGTTGAATTCGCCCTGCGGGAAAACAACACCGGGTCCTTTCCCAGGGGTCTGGCGGTCATGTTCAGGGCTTTGAGCACCTGGCTCTATGATCAAAGCCCTTTCATTCTCCTGGAGTTCTCTGAAATCCTGGATCAACTGAAACAGAGGGTCGACCGGGGAGAAAAGGTCTTTGAAGATCTGATCCAGACGCATTTACTGGATAACCAGCACAGAACCGTTGTAGTTCTCAAGCCTGATCCGGATATGGAACGCAGAATCCAGGACATGGAAACCCGCAGGCTGGAGAAGATCAGGCAAACTCTGGATCTGGAGGAAACTGAAAAACTGGTGCAGGAAACCCGCAATATTCTGCGCTGGCAGCAGAAGCATGACGACCCCGGGGAACTTGCCAAAATCCCCAGGCTGAAGAGGGTCGACCTGGAGCCCAAGATCACTAGCATTCCCAGGCAGGAGCGGGACATGCACGGAGTACGCCTGCTGCTGCATCCTCAGCCCACTGCCGGCATTTTTTATCTGGATCTGGGCCTTGACCTGCATTTTCTGCCTCAGAAATACCTGTCTTACGTGCCCCTGTTCGGTCGCGCTCTCCTGGAGATGGGCACTGAACGCGAGGATTATGTCCGGTTGACCACAAGGATCAGGCGGCTCACCGGAGGCATTGTCCCTGTGCCTTTTGCCCATTCAGTGCTGGAAGAAAAGGACTGTGTCTGCTGTCTTTTTTTAAGGGGAAAATCCCTTCAGGACAGGGTTCCTGACATGCTGGACATTCTCAGGGAAATACTCTTTTCCGTCCATCTGGACAATAAGGAGCGCTTCAGGCAGCTGGTCCTGGAGGAAAAGGCCGGAATGGAGCAGGCTCTGATACCATCCGGTCACCGGGTGGTGGGCATGCGCCTCAAGGCCAGATATTCCGAAGCTGACTGGGCCCAGGAACATATGTCCGGGGTGAGCTACCTGCTCTTTTTAAGACATCTTATTGAAAAAATTGACAAAAAATGGAACCTGGTACTCAGGGATCTGCACCAAATCAAGGAACTATTGCTGCAAAGAAAGGCTCTCCTGCTCAATCTGACTGCTGAACAGAAACTTTTGACCCAGTACCTTGCTGCTGTTGACGGCTTTTTAGCCCCGTTTCCCGATCCTGACATTTCCAGGAGCAAATGGAAGTGGAGTTGCGCCCCGGGCAACGAAGCCATGTATATTCCTGCCATGGTCAACTATGTGGGCCGGGCAGTGGACCTTGAATCAGCCGGATACCGGTTTGACGGAGCAGCCATGGCAGCTGCCAGATTTTTGCGGGCCAGCTGGCTGTGGGACAAAATCCGTGTCCAGGGCGGAGCATACGGGGCCTTTGGCAGTTACGACCATTTCTGCAATGTTATGGCTTTCTCATCTTACAGGGATCCCAATATTCTGGAAACACTGCAGGCTTTCCAAGAATCAGGCAGGTACCTTGCCCGGGAGGAGCTGGACCCTGATGAAGTGGAAAAAGCTGTCATCGGTGCCATCGGGGAAATGGACAGTTATCAGCTGCCCGATGCCAAGGGTCTTTCTTCAATGGTTAGATATCTGACAAGAATAACTGATGAATACCGCCAGAGCATAAGGGATCAGGTACTTGATGCATGGGCTGAAGATTTCAGGGATTTCGGCATGTCCCTGGATAAAGCTCTGAAGCAGGGTCAGGGTGTCATTTGCATCCTGGGAGCCCAGGAACAGATTGAACAGCATGCTCATGAGCTGAATCTGGAAAACAGGTTCAGGCTGCTGTGATGCATCACTAACATGCATTGATAAGGAACCGGGGAGAAAGGCCATGCCTTACGTAAGGGAAACCCCCCAGCCGAAAAACTCCGGTTAATCCTTAGGCTTCAGTTTACTGAAAATATTGTTTTCCAGCCAGCTGGGGTCCCACCACTCCACCGGGTTGACTGAAACTCCGGAAACCAGAACCTCGAAGTGCAGATGATCTCCCACAGCCAGGCCCGTGGTCCCTGTCCGGCCGAGGTTCTGTCCCCGCTCGACTTCCTCTTCCTCCTGGACGTGGACGCTGCTCAGATGAGCGTACAGGGTCTGGAGACCCAGACCGTGATCCAGGACTACAGTCTGTCCGTAAATGCCCAGATCTCCGGTAAATACCACGCGTCCACCACCCGCTGCCGGTACAGGGGCCTGGGCTGTGGAAGCCAGATCCACGCCCATGTGCACCTGGCGGTCCACTTCTTCGTCGTTATAGTAGTATGTCCTGTGATCAGCGAACCCGGCCATCTGTGCGGAATTGGGCTTACGCAGCATCGGGCTGTCCAGACTCAGATCTGCAGAGGTCCTGGCGGCTATTTCCTTGATCCTGGCGCGGTTCTTTTCTCTCAGGTCCCGGTTGACCAGCAGAAAAACCTCGAAGAAATCGTTCTCATCAGGAAAATGGCTCTCAAACTGGGGCATCTGGGAGCGCAGGAAGTTGTCGCTGATGTTCAGCCGGGCCTGTCTGAAAGAACGGGGATTTACGTGATAATTGAAACCTGATACCTGTTCATTTCCCGCCCTGTCCCTGGCCTCGATACGGGGAATATCCCCTGTCGGATCAGCGTCATAGGGAAAGGCGAAAAGACAATAGTAATTTCCATCCGGTTGTTTCAGGGCCGGAAAAAAATAGTCTCCAATTCTTACCCCGGTGTGTTGTGCTTCCTTGGACAGGGAATATATAACCAGCCCTGCTCCACCCTGGTTCAGATTGTGTACATTGCTCACCATGGAAATGGACGGTGGTATGCTGTCAAAGACCATGGTCCGGGAAAGCTCGGAAACATTGCCCCGCCCCCAGTTGAGAATAGAACGGTCCACTGCTCTGATCTGCAGAGTAAATTCTCCCTGGACCAGATCGGGCAGGTCAATGAAGGATGACCAGTCGTGTACACCTGCACCCAGTTCCTCCAGGACGGTCTTTTTGACTTCCTGGCCCTGGATAACGGATATTTCCACGCTTCTAAGGCCCAGGCCGGGATCATGAACACGGATCTCAAGAGGTTCGTCACCGTTGGTATGGGTTTCTTCAGGAAAAGCCTGTACAACTGGTTTTTCCTGGTCCACATGAAACACGTAAACATAGCCCAGTCCGGCGGCCAGCACCAGGACCAGGAATATCCAGAATCCTTTTTTCATTCTTATGGCCATAACATCCTCATTATGGTTAAACTGCAGGATAATGTGCAGGGAATAAAACCCCCGAGACGCGTTCAGCCTGCTCAAGGTACAGAGAGGATCTTAATTATCCTGACCAAAAAATCAAGACCGGATATGCTTTGACCGTGGGACAAATCATTTCTGAAAAAAGGGGGGAGCACAAGAAATCTTTATAATCCTGAACATTTCTGACATTCAGACGGAGCTTTTTCATGCCAGCCTGCATCCGCCTTGGACCTGAACCTGAAAAAAAACCTTTTTTTGAAGGTCCTGGCCTGGAACCCAACCAGTAAATATTAATGTTGTTGATTTATCTCAGAAAGTTATGATGCTCTTTCCTCCTTCTGAAAAGCCTGCATTTTAAACTTGCTATAGCCCGGGTTTTCGGGTAGAGGCATTTGAGCAAAGACCAGGTAGGAAAGTCTTGCAGGACTATCGGTTATGTCTCCGGATAATCCTGGACTTTCAGCGGCAACAGAAAAGGGCACAGATCTTAAAGCAGGAAAATCATTAAAGGAGGTTTTCAGGTAATGTCCCAGGAGAAAATAAAGCCCGTCGGCGAAGAACAGAGCGACGGCAATCCCAGTTTTTCCGCGGATGAGGTAGGTGGAGTCAAACAGGATATGGGCAAGGTGGCTCTTGTAATTTCAGTGCTGGCCGTGTTCCTGTTGGTCATTTTTTATTACACTGTTAATTCCAAGGTCAATGAGGTTTCCGAGCAGGTTGGCCTGATTGAGGAAACAAGGTCCATGGTCCAAGATATGGATGACAGGATGGACAAAAGCCTGGGAGATGTAACCCAGAAAGTGGAGCAGGCAACTCAGAAGGTGGAGCAGGCAACTCAAGAAGTGGCCGCAATGGATGCCAGGATCGCTGAACTGGAGAATCTGCCTGGAGTGGTCAGAAACATGGTCCTGGGAGGTATGCTGGAAGAAATGTCCCAGAAGGCCGACTATGTAGGCACCCAGGTTTCCCCCGAACAGCAGGAAAAGCTGAAACAGGCCCGGGAATTGATGCGCCAGGTACAGCAGAGCATTCAGGAAGAGGAATATATAGCCATTAGCTAAAAGACCCCTTCACTCGTGAAGGGGTCTTTTAGGTCCAGATCGCTTTTTTAAATTTGGCTCCTCGACGCAACGTGTGGATTTTACATCCACGTAATAAAGAGATTGATCCAGAATGCTATACTAATCCACAGCAAAAGTTGAGGAAATTTAACCTTCAAAGTCAAGCAACACTTAAGATAAAATAAGCTTCCCAGCCTTTTCAGCCGACTCCTGAGCAAGCCCCCGACTAATGGCTGATATCT
>PUMA01000005.1 GCA_003551155.1 Desulfonatronospira sp. | reverse complement strand
TCTTCGACGTATGCTGAGGAATTATTATGGCATTCTGGATAAAGCTCATTATTTGTAACTGAATGTAAAATCCACACGTTGCGTAGAGGAACCATAAATAATTGACCCGGAATGCAAGGTCAAGAAAAAAAATGGCCTGCACCCTGAAATGCAGGAGAGCCCAATGCCTTAAAGCAGGGTCATATTGTTATATTGTGGGGCATTCAGGACAGATGATGTGCCTGCGCACCCTTTCAAAGGCCTTTTTGGACTCAGGGGTCTGGATGTGCTCCAGATCCTCCCTGTCAACAACCATGAGGGCATCACACGGGCACATCTGAGCGCAGGCCGGACCCAGGCCGCTGCGGAAAACGCATAAATCGCACTTGGTTACAGGATCCCTGGTCCCGGTACAGATCATGGCCACATAGGGGCAGGCCAGAAGACAGTTTTTGGTGTCGCAGTCCCGGCATATGCCGGGTTTTAAAAGCACTGCTCCCGAGTCCCGGTCCCGGTGCAGGGCTTTTTGGGGACAGGCTTTCATGCATTTGGGATTGCTGCAGTGCTGGCAGTACAGAGGCACCCACCAGCCGTCAGTGGTCCTGGTCATGATTATCCTGGGGTGCCTGTAGATAAACCTGCACACTGCTTCGCAGGTTCCGCACCCGATGCACTTGTTGTAATCGAGATACAGTGTCTGCATTTCTTTAACGCAAATCCTCCCTGGGGATCAATTCGCCCTGAAATTCGTCCAGGCGTTCCTGGGCCTTGAGAGTGAGCCATTGATCCAGTGACTGGGCAGCCTTCAGGCCGCTGTAAACTGCCTTTCCGATTCTGCTGGGTCCGGTAAGTACATCTCCAGCCACAAATACAGAATCAAGACTGGTCATCTGCAGCCACTTCACGTCTCCCTTGCGCACATTCTCCAGGCCCAGGTCATGGGCAAAAGGAGGGGTTCCCATTTCCCCTATGGCTGCCACCACAATGTCCACATCCAGCACATGGCTTTTATCTTTAAGAAGAAGAAGTCTGCACCGTCCTGCTGCATCAGGTTGGGACATGGTACAGGGAGCCAGCCTGAGTCCTCTGACACGGTCCTCGCCCAGGATCTCCAGGGGGCCGCACTGTTCAATGCACTTTCCCCCCTTATTTTCCAGCAGGCTGAATTCCAGGCTGCCGCAGGGGGCCTCATCGCGGGTTCTGCGGTAAATAAGATATACTTCTTGCGCGCCTTCAGATATGGCTGCGTGGACCACGTCCACAGCAGTAAATCCGGCGCCTATTACGGCAACCTTTTTGCCTTTTATCCGCGGCACGTCCACCTGGGAGATCTCGTAACTGGCCGCGCGTACTGGGAACAGAAATTCCAGCCCTGAATAGACCCCGGGCAGGTCACTGCCTGGAATGTTCAGCTTTCTTGACTTCCATGTGCCGGTACAGATAAGGACCGCGTCATTGTCCTCCACCCTGCCCCCCAGGCTTTTGTAGGTAAATGCCAGTTGATCTCCGGTCTCCTGGTGCATGGGCTCTGATCCGCAGATTTTAGTCCTGAGCTTGAACTGCACTTTGAATTTTTTTTCCAGTTTTTCCGCCCCCCGGGCAATATTTTCGGGTTTTATGCGGTGTCCCGGGATTCCAAAGACCATAAGTCCGCCCGGTTTGGGCAGCTTGTCGTAAACTTCCACCTGATATCCTGCGCAGGCCAGATAACCAGTGGCAGCCAGACCTGACGGTCCGGCTCCGATTATGGCCACTCTGCGCCCGTTTTCAGGGGGCGGGCCGGAACAGAGAAAGGTAAAGTCCATGGCAGAAAATTGTTTTGTTGAGTTTGATTGCTTTATAGAGAGCAGGTAAGCTGATTTTGATTCACCGGCAAATAAGTTATTTCCGGCACAAAGTTAATAAAAAAGCCCCTTCACTGGAAGGGGCTTTTGGGTCAGCATCTGAAGAGAAGGGCACAGATCAGTCATGAAGCGCCTTGCGCCCGATCTGCCTGGCGTAGGCCAGGGCCACAGTGCGGTAGACCAGGTGAGCCAGCTTGGACCAGGGCAGATATGCAAAGAGCATGAAAACCGTGACCAGATGCAGGTAGTAGACGATATAGGCCAGGGCTGCAGCGTCAGCCAGCCTGAAGATCTGGGCCAGGAAGCCGGTTATGACCACGGCCCAGATTACGCCGATAAGATACCAGTCGTAATAGGAGTTGACCGTCTTTTTGGGATCGGCATTTATGCGCATCCTGGTGACGTACACCAGACCGACGATCAGGGCTATGCCGGCCACATTGGCCAGGATCTTGACCGGGTTCCACATGGCCATGGGGGTGGCGAAATCGATTATTCCGAACTTGTCCGCCCAGTATGCAGTGGCCACAAATGCAGTCACTATGAACAGGCCTACAAAGCCGTAGAATATGAGCAGGTGGCCCAGGTAACGCTCCTGATTGGTTTCACAGTCCTTGAACTTGACATGGGTCAGGATCTGGTCCTTGATCACTGCGCCCAGAGAGCGCAGAAAACCGGGTGAATCCTCTGACGGGACAAAGCCCGCCTCCTTGAACGAGGCCAGCATCCTTCCCACTGAGTAGATAAAGGTGAAGATCACAAATATGGTGACCAGGATGAAAATGGGGTCAATGGCCGCCAGAGTGGGAAATACCTTGCTGAACACGATCTCGCCGTCAGGAATGGTCAACCCCGTTGAAGCCGCCCACACAATGAGGAACAGAATCGCCGGGATGACGAAAAGTATGGGCAGGTAATTAATGGAGCTCATCCATTTTCCCAGGATGGCCGGTCTGGCCATGGACTTGTAGGCCATGTTGCGCAGGGCAGCCAGCAGGTCACTGGGTTTGGCCCCTCTTGGACAGTAGTCCGAGCACTCACCGCAGTTGTGACAAAGCCAGATGTCGATGTCATTGACCAGCTTGTCCTTCATTCCCCATTGGGCCCAGATCATTTCCTTGCGGGGAAACGGGGTTTCTTCAGGAGATAAAGGACATATTACGCTGCAGGTGGCGCACTGGTAGCATTTTTTCAGAGACTCCCCTCCGGCGGCCTGCATTTCCCGGATGAACTGAACATTCGGCTCGATTCTTGTAGACATCTATAACCTCCTAGAAACCCTTGTATGGATTTGGTCCGTAACCTTCTATCTCTTCAATGAAATCATCGATTATCTTGGGTATCTTATCGTATTCGTCAATGCAGATCTGCTTCTGCTGAACCCTCTCGGCCTCCACCTGGAGTCTTTCCAGGGGTTCACCGATATTGTCCATGCGCTTGTTGCAAAGTTCACTGCCTTTAATGAAGTGGCACTGGTAATCGTCGCCGTATTTGCAGCCCAGTAGCAGAACTCCGTCCATGCCCTTGCTCATGGACTCGGCAATCCACTGAGTGTTGACCGAACCCAGGCAGCGAATGCCGATGAACCGGACAGAAGCAGACCATTTGTTTTTGCGCATGGCTGCTATGTCCAGGGCGGGATAGGCGTCGTTTTCACAAACCAGGCAAAGAATCCGGTAGCCGCCTTCCTCCTCGTCCTCGGGTACCTGGACGGCCCCGATCATTTCGTTGAGCATGGATACGCTGTAATTGTCAAAGGAAATGACCCGTTCCGGACAGGCGCCCATGCAGGTTCCACATCTGCGGCACCTGGTGGTGTTGGGCTCTGGTGTTCCTTTTTCATCATCATCCAGGGCCCCGAAGGGACACTCTTCTGTACACCGCTTGCACTGAGTACAGCGGACCATGTTGAACTTGGGGTATGTGGGGTCGCCGGAGCGGGGATGTACAGCCAAGCCCCTGTTGATGGATTCCAGACACTGAATGGATTTGAGTGCTGCACCTGCTGCATCGTCTTTGGCCGTACCCATGGACATGGGCTGACGGACGCAACCGGCTGCATATATGCCGGTCCTTCTGGTCTCATAGGGAAAGCAGATGTAGTTGGAATCTGCGAATCCGTTGAACAGTTCCAGGTCAGGAAGCTGTTCGCCCAGACGGTAACCCAGCTTGAGCACCGGATCATCGGCAATGGTGGGAACCATGCCCGTGGCCAGAACCACCAGGTCAACCGCCACTTCCAGGTCTTCCCCAAGCAAAGTGTCAGTGACCTTGACTAGGACCTTGCCGTTGCCGTCTTCGCTTACTTCCTGTATTTCGGACTTGGTCAGGAAAATTCCCGGGTCATCCTGTACCTGGCGGTAGTAATTCTCGTATACCCCGGGTGTGCGCATGTCCTTATAAAAGATGAAGGCCCTGGCCTCGTCGTCCTTTTCCCGGATATACTTGGCCTGTTTCAGGGAACCCATGCAGCACACAGACGAGCAGTAAGGCAGATGTTCAGGATCTCTCTGGCCGGCGCACTGGATAAAGGCTGCACTCTGGACAGGCATTCCATCAGAAGGTCTTTGCAGCTTGCCCTCCTTGGCCATGGTTTCCAGTTCCACGTTGGTGACCACGTTCTTGATCTTGCCGTAACCCAGGTGACCCAGCCTGGAGGCGTCGTAGGGCTTCCAGCCGGTGGCCAGGACAACTGAGCCAATGCTCAGTTCCTGTTCTTCATCCCCGGATTTGACTGTAACCTTGTACTTGCCGGGTGCACCCTTGATAAGCTGCAGCTCTGTCTTGGTCAGGACCTTGATCTTGTCGTGTCCTTCCACCTTGCGGATCAGGTCTCCCACATCAGGGGCCTGAGCCTCGGTGTAGGGATGCCTCGTGGGGGTCTGCCTGTACATCTTGGCTGCAAAGCCGCCCAGCTTGTCCTCTTTTTCCACCAGAACCACGTCATAGCCTGTGTCTGCGGCTCCCAGGGCCGCATTTAGTCCGGTTACCCCGCCTCCGAGAACCATAATGGTATTGCTTGGCTCCAGGGGCTCTCTTTCAGGATAGTCGGTCTTTTCCAGGCGAACCACGCCCATGCGGATATAGTCCCGGACCATCATGGATAAAGGGTCCGCCATTTCATCGTCTTCAGGCTCGGGCAGTTCCGGATTCCTGAAAGACCATACAGCCAGCTCGCGGATATTGGCTCTTTCCACCAGCACGTCAGGCCCGAAATCAAAGACATCCCACATTACCCTGGGAGAGCAGGCAGCTATGCAGACCTTGTTTACACCCTCCCCTTCGATGTCCTTCTTGATTTCCTCGGCGCCTTCCCTGCTGCAGAGGAAGGGATGCTGTTTCATGACCGCTGGAGAACATTCTTCGTCAATGTATCCGGTCACCTTTTCCATGTTCAGGTTGTCCCCGATTTCGCAACCGGTGCAGATATATACTCCTGTCTTGTTGTCAGCCATTGTGACTTACCTCCTCACCGTTTGTATGGCATTCAGGGCCGCGCCTGTGGCTGTCTCGGCCGAGGTCATTACATCCAGAGGCATTTTAGCGCATCCTGCCGGGAAAATGCCTTTTTCCTCTCCGCCGATGATAAACCCTGACTCATCCCTGGGAAGATCCAGAGCGAAGCCGTTCATGGAGATGGAGGGCTGCATGACGGTGGCCAGGACCACCATATCAAATGTCTCCTCCTTTTTCACTCCGCCCATGATATCTTCGGCAGTCACCACCAGATCGCCTGAAGTTGAATCCTCAGTGATTCTGGCCACTTTGCCCTTGACCATGAGCACCTTTTCGTCCTCCTGGATCTTGTTCAGAAAATTTTCGTACCTTCCGGGGGCCCGCAGGTCAATGTAGTAGATGACCACTTCCGCGTCCGGATATTGTTCGCGTATATATGTGCAGTGCTTGAGGGAAGCCATGCAGCAGATATACGAGCAGTAATCCAGGTGGTTCTGATCCCTGGAGCCTGCGCACTGAACAAAGGCTATGCGCTTGGGCTCCTTGCCGTCTGAGGGGCGCTGTATCTTTCCGTCGGTGGGACCGTTGGGAGCAGCAAGCCGTTCAAGCTGCATGTTGGTAAGCACGTTGGGTATCTGGCCGCCGCCCAGATTGGTCAGCTTGCTCACATCATAGGGCTTCCATCCTGTGGCTACAATAATGGAGCCTACATTGAGAGTGAATTCGCGCTCTTTTTCTTCCAGGTCAATGGCCTGATACTGGCAGGCCTCCACGCATTTGGCGCATGCAGTGCCCTCGCAGACCTGCTCGTCAATGACGTAGCGCATGGGAAAGGACATGAAGTGAGGGCAGTAAATGGCCTTGGTCTTGCCCATATGGAAGTCGAACTCGCTGTCGCGTTCAACGGGACAGACCTCAACGCATTTGTCGCAGGCGGTGCAGTTGCTGTTTACGAATCTCGGGCGTATCTTGATTTTGACCTCATAATTGCCCGGTTCTCCGGAAACCCGGGTAACCTGAGCCATGGTAAACTGCTTTACCCGTGGATTCTTTTTGATCCGCTGAAAATTTATTTCCAGACCGCAGGTGGGAGGACAGAGTTTGGGAAAGTAATGCTTAAGCTGGGCCACACGTCCTCCCAGATATGGCTCTTGCTCTACAATGAACACCTCGTGTCCCACTTCCGCGGCTTCCAGCGCGGCCGTAATGCCGCTGAATCCGCCGCCGATGACTAGAATACTGCTGTTGGACATTCTTAAACCTCCCTGGTTTGGAACCTTGTCTTACTCTGATGGTCTCAGGCCAAACTGAACCCGGCTCCAGGTTCAGCTTGGACTGAGACCACAAAAAAGGCTGCGGGCCGGATGGCCCGCAGCCGGGTTATTTACTCCTTATCCCATTTGGGATCGAAGATCTGGACGTAAGGCCTCTTGAAGAAGGTCATCTCGCCTTTTTCAGGGTCATACTTGGAGTTGGTGAAGCACAGCCACTCGTCATCATTGAGATCCATGAAGTCGGAGCGGTAGTAGAAGCCGGGATACCTGGTTTCCTTGCGGAACCTGATGTGCATGGTGTGCAGGCGAACAGTCCACAGACGGTGGTATTGCTCCCAGGCACGCATAAGTTCATGCAGATCGCGGGCGCACAGCTTCAGGGAGTCTTCCTGCAGCCAGTCCAGATGCTTGCTCAGTACTTCAAGCAGGGCCTCGGAAGTGACATAGTAAGTAGCCACACCCGCGCCGTATTCGTCGGAGTACTTGATCAGGCGCATCATGAAGTTGCGCGGGGTGATGTACTTGGGGTTGATGTCAGGGGCAGTAGACCCGGCCTTGTGCTCTTCGTAGGTGTACCAGGGCTGGTAGATCATCTTGGCCAGTTCTTGCGGGGTCTGTTTCAGGGTCGGCTTGAAGTCCTTGTGGTCCACGCACCAGCGAACCATCTGCTTGGCGGCAATGCGTCCCTCAGCGTGAGCACCGGAGGAGAACTTGTGCCCGGAAGCGCCTACACCGTCTGCGCAGGTCCACAGGCCCATGACCGTGGTCATGCGGTTGTAGGCCTTGCCGTTGGGGGCGCGTACCTTGTACTCTTCAGGTACCCAGTCTTCGTCGGGACCGGATACCCAGATTCCGCAGCAGCCGGAGTGGGAGCCCAGCAGGTAGGGCTCGGTGGGCATCATTTCAGAGCCGACATTTTCCGGCTCGATGTTCATGCAGGCCCACAGGTTGGCCTGACCCACGCACATGTCCAGGAAGTCTTCCCAGGCTTCTGATTCCAGATGCTTCTGCTCTTTCTTGGACAGCTCCTTGAAGGTATTCTGCAGGGCTGTGGCGGTGTCCATGTAGATGGGACCAAGGCCGGCCCTCATCTCTTCCAGGGTCGTGTGGTTGCGCAGACAGGCGGGCATGACCTTGCCTGTGGCGTAGCCCTTGTCCTGATAAGGCTTGATCAGGTGCGCGTTCTTGACTGTGTAGTCTTCACCCTTGGCGTTGGTGGCCTTGGCCTTGAAGAGCAGGAACCACGCTCCCACAGGTCCGTAGCCGTCCTTGAACCGGGCCGGGCAGAACCTGTTTTCCATCATGGTCATTTCCGCGCCCACCTCGGAGCACATGGTGTAGGTGGAGCCTGCGTTCCAGACCGGATACCAGGCCCGGCCCATACCCTCACCGGTGGAGCGGGGGCGGTAGACGTTGACTGCACCGCCGCAGGCCACCAGGATGGCATTGGCCTTGAACACGTATACCTTGTTTTCGCGGGTGGAAAAGCCCACAGCGCCAGCAACCCTGTTGGGCTCATTGGCATCCAGGAGCAGCTTGACCACGAAGCAGCGCTCAATGTAGTTGTCCTCGCCTATGGCGTTCTTGGCGGCTTCGGCCACAAGAACCTTGTAGGACTCGCCGTTGATCATGATCTGCCAGCGGCCGGAACGGACGGGCTTGGCCCCTTGGCGGATCTGCAGGCCTTTCTTCTTGGCGGCTGCGCCGTCAACGCGCTTGCCTTCGTCGTCGGTGACCCAGATGGGCAGGCCCCATTCCTCGAACAGGTGAACGGAATCGTCCACGTGGCGGCCCAGGTCGAAGACCAGGTCTTCGCGCACGGCCTTCATGAGGTCGTTCTGGACCATGCGGGCGTAGTCCTCAGGAGTATTGTCGCCCAGATAGGTGTTGATGGCGGAAAGACCCTGGGCCACAGCGCCGGAGCGCTCCAGGGCGGCTTTGTCCACCATAAGATAGCTGACACCGTGCTTGTCAGCCCACTTCTTGATTTCCACGGCAGCGCCGCAGCAGCCCATTCCGCCGCCCACCAGCAGACAATCAATATCGATTTCCTTTATTTCGGGCTCACCGATGGGCACGCCCAGATTCTGACTCTTAGCGGGAATAACAGGCATAAAAACCTCCTTGGTTGCTTAAACCATTTCTTGTTTGCCGGAATCAGCCTACTTGCCAAAAGCAGGATTCTGCCAGGTCTCGGTGTAATCGGGATTCTTGATCTCCACTTTCTTATTGATGACGTTGGTGGGCTGTTTGAGTTCAGTCTCGGTGAACAGGAGTTCGTTCTCCAGGTCCCCGGCCTCAGGCTTGCCTTCATAAGGCTTGATAGTGCCTTCTTCAGTGGTCCGGATGGGGAACTTGAAGCGCTTGATGTTGCCGTTGCGGAACTGAATGGTCCACATGATGTCCGTGCCGCTGCGCATGGGTATGCTGGTGCCGCCCATGGGTGCGAAGTCGGCGTAGGGACGGGCCTCGATGGCGCCCTGGGGGCAGATCTTGACACAGGAATAACATTCCCAGCAGGCGTCAGGTTCCTGGTTGTAGGCCTTCATTTCCTCTGCATCCAGGATCATGAGGTCATTGGGGCAGATGTACATGCAAGCAGTCTTTTCTCCGCCCTTGCAGCCGTCGCATTTGTCAGGAAGTACAAAGGTTGGCATAAGAGATCCTCCTTAATTGTAAGGTTTTTTACTTCCGCTACCATATCCCCGGGAAGGGGAAACCAAAGAGGATTAAGAGCCCTGCGCCCTCAATCCCGTAATATTTCAAGACAAAGATCAATTGTTATGAATAGTACATGATTCTTAACAATCCCGGGTTTTCTTTGTCAAGAAAAACATATGATCAACAATAGCCCCAATGAGCCTATGTTCTGTTCGGGACATGCCGGTATGATAATTAAAATCCGGCATGTCCCGCCTGTCACGATCTTCTTTCCGCAGCCGGATTAGTTTCTTTATGTCGGTATATCCGGTGCAGGCAGGTAGTCAGACTCCTTGGCCGCCAGTTCCTTGATTTCATCGAGCCTGGCCATGGTGTTGTCCACCACTTCCGGGCCCAGAGACTTGGCCTTGGCAATCTCTTCAAACAAAGTCCTGTTGAAGGCCAGGGGGGTGTCAGTAATGCAGCCCCTGGTGTCGGTGCGCGCCGTGTCGAACTCCTTCAGGATGGTGTTGGCCTTTTCATCTGGCATTTCCATGGTAAAGGCCCTGAGGTTGCCGCCGAACATATACTCGATTTTGTCCTCCAGGCCGCTGCCTTTGATGGCATTTACGCGTTTGTCGTCCAGGAGAACCACGAATAGCTTGGACATAGATCATTTCCTCCTTAAGAAGGTTGGATTCACAGGTAACTACACATCCAGGTCGGGAAGGTCCACTTCCAGCTTCTGTTCCTGCTGAACCACGTAGTTCTGGTTGCAGAAGGGGAAGTTGAACTCCTTCCACCATTTGACCACTGCCGTGTACACTTCGGGCCTGAAAATGACCCGGGGCGGGAAGATGCCTTCTCCGACCATGCCGCGGATAAAGCTTCCGCTGAACTTTTCCTTTTCCTTGGTATGGCCGCAGGATTCGCTGTAGGCGATTTCCTGGCACAAGGGGCAGTACCAGAATTCCCGCATGTTCTGGGGCCGGATGTGCAGTCCGTATTCCACTTCGCAGACGGACTTGTCAAAGCCGAAGCTGGGAATGCCCTTGTCCCACAGGGTCTGGGTGGCGAACATGTCGTAGTATTCTCCAACAGCGGCGTGGTCCCGGCCGAACATGTGATGGGTGCAGCCCATGTTCTGGCGGATGATGCCGTGGAGCATGGATTCCAGGGGATTGCCGTAGCGCATGTCCCACAGGGTAAAGGTCACCAGGTGCCGTTGGGGTTTGATGTAGTTGCCCAGGTTGACTGCTTCGTGGCCTTCAAGGATGGATTCGTCAGGGTAGTCTCCCTTGCGTTTGACCCCGATGATGGCATTGACCTGGATGCCGTGGCAGGGCTCGATGTCGCCCATATAGGCCGCGTTTTTCATCAGGTGTTCGTGGCCCACGTGGGGGACGTTTCTGGTCTGGTGGTTGATGACGGTTGTCCAGCCGCGCTTTTTGTACTCCTCGCGGGACTTGAGGGGCGGCAGCCAGAAACGGTCAAAGGGAGGCCTGAACTTGGGCTCGTTTATGATCCTGTACTTGCCGGCCAGGACCACAGGGTTCAGGCTCTTGTAGATGACCCATCCGGGGTGTTTTGCATTGAAGGGTTCCTGAACCACCTCCGGGTTCTTCTCAGGTGTGCCGAATACCCGGTGGGCCAGTTCTGTGGTGTCCTTGATCCGCCAGACCTCATCCACGTCCAGGATGGCAAAGGGTTTGCCCTTGAGCCGGAGCAGCACGCGGTCTCCGGCGGTAACGCCGAGCTGCTTGTAGTCTTCCTCGCTGATGTCGAAAACCAGGGGGTAGGGAAAGATCCAGTCATTCAGCAGTCTTCTTTCGTTGAGGACCCTTTCCACCTCGGCCTCTTTCATGGAGCCTTCCACCGGGCTGAAGAAACCGTAGCAGATGGACATGATCTCCCGGTAGACATTGCGCACGGGCACCCCTTTGTCGCTCAGGGTAGGCTTGATGTCGTACACCGGGCAGCCCTTGGCCAGCTTCTTGGCCAGAACGGGGTCTCTCACAACCCTCTCTTCAAGTCTTCCTCCATGCGGGGGAGGCGTAGTCATTCTCAATGACATTGCAAACTCCTTGGTTTTTAAGTTCAAAATCCAATAACAGGCCTCAAAGAACATGAACAATATTATATGGACACAAAGACCAGTCTCCTTCTGCCGGACCGCTCATTGTGAATTTTGGTACATATAATTCTATTTTCTGCAGGATGCAAGTCTTTTGCGTCCAAAAAAACAACAACAAGGTTATCGCCTTATCAGCGTGCAACTGCCTGAATTGATAAGGGTTAATGAAGTGCAGGCCGCAATCATGGTCGTGTAAAAAACATGAAAAAGGCCACGGTTCAATACTGATTGAGAATTATTTAACATATATTAGTTTTTATCCAGAAAGGCAAATGTTATTTCAAAATTCCCATCATTTTTTTATGGTTTTTTCCTTGGCACTTTACAAGGCAAACATCCGCATGGTTCTTAAAACCAGAGGCTCATGACGTACCTGCCCCCGGTAAAGACCAGGATGAAGGCCAGGACCCATTTGATCAGACTGGCCGGGACAAACTTCTGGGTCCTGGCGCCGGCGTACATGCCCAGCATGCCTCCTACGCCCAGGAGTATTCCCAGCAGCCAGTCCGGGGCCACGGCCATTTCGGGATAGAAAGGAGCTATGGCCTGAAATGTGACAGCCGCCACCACAGAAGTGATAAGCGTGCCCATGAGGCAGGCCCCGGCAATGGTGTACACCGGCAGCTTAAACACAGCCACGAAAAAAGGAGCGATTATCGCCCCTCCGCCGATACCGTACATGCCACCCACAACTCCCACAATGGCTGACAGGATAAATATGCCCATAGTGGGAGCGGTTATGTGTTCGCCGTAAAATGAATATTCAATTCTTTTAAGTCCGAAATGGTGGAGCATAACCCTGGGCAGAGGCTCCCGGGTCTTCTTTTCCTCTTTGTACCACCGGCTGACCAGCTCCTGGAAGCGCTTTTCCGAAGAGGCCTTGTCTGAGCCCGGTGGTGGTTTTTTAATCAGGGAACGGACCATGACCACGCCGATGTACAGAAGGACCAGTCCTGCAAACACCTTGAAGTGGGTGGGATCGGGAAGGAACTGCACCCGGAAGAAAACCCCGATGATCACCCCGGGCACTGTCCCGGCGATCACCGCGATGGTCAGGGGCCAGACCATGCGTCCTTCTCTTATGTACCGGTATACCCCGCTGG
>PUMA01000031.1 GCA_003551155.1 Desulfonatronospira sp. | reverse complement strand
TTTATCAATGCCCATGCCAAAGGCAATGGTGGCCACAACGCAATGGACTTTACCGGACATGAAGTCATTCTGGATGGATTCCCTCTGCTCACTGGACATACCCGCATGATAGGCCCTGGCTTCAATCCCGGCATCAGCAAGAATCTGGGCCACTTGTTCCGCTGTTTTCTGCAAGGTAACATATACTATTGTCGGGGCTTCCCTGGACGCAAGCACTCTCTGAACCAGGATATCTGCCTTGTCAGCTTCATGGGTGGGCGATACCTGCAGTATTAGGTTGGGACGATGAAACCCTGTGACCACAACGTCACTTTTGTTCACATCAAACCTGGCGCACATATCCTGCATGACCCTCGGCGTGGCTGTTGCTGTCAGCAGCAGAACCTGGGGAATGTTGAATTCCCGCCTGTATACCGGGAGTTTAAGATAGTCAGGGCGAAAATTGTGACCCCATTCTGATATGCAGTGCGCCTCATCCACCACCATCAGGGATACGCGCAACTGTTTCAAGTGCTGCCGGAACCGCTCATTTTTAAACCTTTCCACAGCAATCATAAGTATCTTCAGCTGACCATTCTTGGCCTGACCCAGAATGTTCATGTAGTCTTCAGAAGAAAGGGAAGAATCCAGCCTGGCCGCGGGTATTGATCTGCCCTGCAAAAAATCCACTTGGTCCTTCATCAGGCTGAGCAGGGGCGATACCACCAGAGTCATGTGCGGCATGAGAACAGCAGGCAGCTGGTAGCAAAGGGACTTACCAGCCCCGGTAGGAAATACAGCCAGAGCGGACTTGCCCTGCATGATTTTTTCCATGACCTGCTTTTGTCCGGGCTTGAACACGGTAAAACCGAAATTCTTTTCCAGTGCTTGATCAAGCATGTTTTTCGCTCGTGTTATTTTTTATCGGTTTTCTGGCTATGTTCCCAAGACGTAAGAGCGCCAGAGGCAGAGGCCGGGTTGGGATGTTCTGTATTGAACCCCTTTGTTTTGACTTATTGAGAATGAGTCCATTCTGATACTTTATAATCTGTTTTAGTTCTCCAGGGCGCAGCTACGATGTCCACTTGATTTCCACCGGCCAGAATCGCTTTTCATGAACATAGGCCATATCCACCTCACCTTTGCCCTTGATATAGTAAACAGGGGTTCCGCATTATATGTCATCCATTTGTGACGGACACTTCCGGACAATTCATGTCCTGCCTGCGGGCAGCTTCTTTTCTGCCCTCAAAATGACTGCCGACACAAGATAATCATCACAGCGGTGCTGCTTTCTATTCTGTACCTTATACTGACGGTGCTATTCATGCTCTTTATAAGCTGGGTCAGTTCAGAATGATGAGAGCAGCTTAAGACGTGCTCTTTGATCTGACCTGGAAAGCATCAAAGCATTTTCTATACATCTTGCCTGAGTGTCAGGTCCTAACACTATGGGGGCGAAAAAAAACTGCGCTCGGTTCACCCTCGGCATTTATGGCTTTTGTTTGAAAGGCAATTTCCCGGCCAAATGACAGTTTGTATTCTCCTTGATCATCTTTGCAAAATATCCGTCCATCTGGGGGCAGATGGAAGCCAGCAAGACATGAAAACAATGGAGGCATTCATATTTTGATCCGCTCTTGATCAAATTGGTGCGCCTATGTCACGCAGGATGGCGACAATTTCAGCTTTAACCTTATTCGGAATCTCAGCGGCTTGCGAAATAGACACATACTTAAATGTTGTCAGATCAAAAGGCACTTTATCATTCCGGTTGCGTGGTTCGAAAAGGAAAATTAGGCGATTCTTTTCATGATGTTTGAGAGCGAAACCTGCCTCGACAAAAACATTTGGGCGTTGCCCGGATAAATCGCAGATGATAATATCGGATGAACTAATGGCCTCGTACATACGGTTATGAATCGGGAACGCGCCGCCTTCTTCCGTGCCCATGTCGATCAACTCCAGCCGAATTCCATGGTCTCGTTCGATGGCTGAAAGTGTATCCTGCAGCTGCTGCAAACGCAGATTGGCCTTATTAAAGGCGTTGCGAGGGGCATCTTGGGCTGGATACCAGCGAGCCAAAAAAACACGTTTAGGCACTTTTAGCTGGGCGGCTTTGAACGTTTCAAGAAGTTGCTTGGATGGAGGAAGCGGGTCAAGCAAGCTTGTGATGCCTGCCGCGCCCAGCCACAACCCGATGCGGTCCAGTAATGTGACCGCAGCATTGACTTTAGAATCATGGCTGTCGCCCGAAGTTTCCTTCCAGACGCGTGCAGCCAGCTCCAGAAATGCGTGTGTCCCACAAAGAGAGGGTTGCCTGGCTGTCAGCCGGGTTAAAATGTCGGACAGAGCTGCAAAAAGATTATCGGAAAAGCCTGTCAAAGCTTCTCGGCTTTCGGCGATAGCCGGGTCCATTTGAATCAGATTTCTTGCTGTCTCCCCCAACGATGTCAATGGCCGAACACCAAACCGCTGCCGGGCCGGTTCAGGCAGGTTGCCCAGCCGCTCGCAAAGCAGGCGGGTTAAGTGCAATTCGGGATTGTAGGCAAACTCATTGTCCGGAGTCATTGCATAAGCCTGATCCTGTCCCAATAGAAGTCTCAGGGAATGCTCCGATTCCAAGGGAAGTGCCGTGCTGTTGATCGTATGAAAAATCAAGGATTCAGCATAGTCGTCGGCATCATTTTCAACAGGACCAAGCAAAATAAGACAAAAAGGCGCCAGATATTTGGTTGGAACTATCTCATCTTCGATCAGGGCTTGGGCCATGGCCAGTCGGTGATTACCGTCTA
>PUMA01000018.1 GCA_003551155.1 Desulfonatronospira sp. | reverse complement strand
CTGAAAAAAGGACCGGGGGCAAGCATGATCCTTTTGACGGTTTCAAAAAAGCCCGGGAAAAAACCGTAGTGCTGCAGGTTTTCCCATGGTGCGGCTGAACTTTCACGAGAATCTTCCCGGTCCTGTTCTTCAGGCTCGAGCTCATCAAGATCCCCCATATCTTCCAGAGTGGACCACAGGCTTTTATCTTCATCCCCGGTCTTTTTCTCCTGGTCAGGTGTCTCGGACACAGCCTGATCAAGGGTTTCACCTGTTTCCCTCTCTTTTGGCTCCTCTTCCAGGAGGAAATCTTCCTCTTCCGGGATTTCCCGGAATTGAAACTTTTCCTTGCATTTGGGGCAGGTTGCATTTTGGGCCTGGGGCGGTATATTTTCATCAGGCACATCCTGCTGAAATAAGCATTTGGGACAGGTTATGCGCATATAAGCATCCTTGCTAATTACAAGATCGTTCTTTTAAAGTTGCAGTACCGTTGGATCAGAAAGACCTTATCTTTATAAATGGCCGGAATCAAGTCCGGAAGCAGGGTCAGAAATCAGGCTCCAGCCGGGTAGTTATGGATTCTGCTTTCCGGCCAGCAATTTCATGGCCTGCTGGATAGTTACGCCTCTTCCGGCTGCTATGCTGGACAGGTTCTCCTCGGCTTCCGAAGTCCGCAGATAGAATGGTTCAGGCAGTTCGTTCTTCCATTGCGCCCCGAGGGCCAGTGTCAGCAGACTCTGGGGCAGGGGAATATCCCAGGACTCGGGCATCACTAAACAGCAGTTGTTTTCCAGCCGGCCAGAAATCCTGCGCACCCCGCTGCCTAGGAGATAGGCTGGTTTTTTTTCAGCTGAAAGCATATCTTTTAAATGGTCCAGAGAGATGTTCCGGGCAGGTGTGGCACACCTTAGTTCAGGTACCAGAAAGCTTTGAGCGTAAACCTGGTCCTGTCTGGAATGCACCAGCACCCAGAGCCTTCCATGCAGGAGTGAAGCCGGGCCCAGGGCCAGGGCCTGCAGGTAGCTTATGCCGGCCATAGGAATGCTATGGATGCAGGACAGGCCAAAGGAGTGGGCCAGAGACATGCGGATGCCTGTAAATGATCCGGGTCCGGTGACGCAGGCTATACCTGCAAGTTCTTCCGGGCCAAGATTCAGCAGCTTAAGCCCGTGCTCTATACCCGGAGCCATATATTTCATGGCCCTTCCAGGTACGTGCATGCTCTGGGCATACACTCCCCCTTCCCGGGAACCCAGGACGATCTGCATCTCGCCCTGGGCGCAGTTGATAACCAGATAGATGCTTGTGGCCATATTTTTGATTGATGGAAAGCACAGCTATTTTACAAGCCGGAGTATATCATTGATTATGGCCAGAGCCATCAGGGAAAGAATAAAAAGAATCCCTATCCGGGTGGCTAGTTGACGCATGCGCTCGTTAAGAGGTTTGCGGGTGATCATTTCTATGGTGTAAAAGACAATGTGCCCACCATCCAGGACAGGGATTGGCAGCAGATTGATCAGGCCCAGGTTGATGCTGATAAGTGCGGTCAGGGCCAGTAGATTGACCAGTCCCTCCTGAGTCTGCTCGCTGACCAGCTGGGCTATGAGGATGGGGCCACCAATGGTATCCAGGGGAATAATCCGCTCAATGAGCTTTATGATTGCTTCCACAGTCAGCCGGATAAGCATCCAGGTCTGGGCCAGACCCTCCTTGCCGGCACTGAAAAATCCCAGGGAGATGGTTTTGGTTTCTCCTGAAGCCACAATGCCTATCTGCGGTGTTAATATCTCTTCTCCGAATATGTTTTCCCGGACAGCCATCTCAGGCTTCAGGGTCAACTCAAGGACACTGGAGTTGCGCTGGACCTGAAGAGCCAGAGGATCTCCCTTGCTTTGCTGTATATGCAGAACCAGGTCTTCCCAGTACTCAACATTTTCGTTGTTGACGTTTAAAATCAGGTCTCCGGGCTTCAGGCCTGCTTCCTGGGCAGGGCCGTCGTCAGAAATCTGTCCTATTTCAGGAAGCAGTTGCGTCTGTCCGTGGGCAAGAAACAGTCCCCAGTAGATAAACCAGGCCAGGGCGAAATTGAAAACCGGTCCAGCAGCGACCACCAGGATCCTTTGCCAGGGAGGTCTGCGGGAGAAACTTTCCTGCCGGGTAAAACCCTTGGGCAGCTCGGCGTCTTCACTTTCGCCCACCAGGTGCACATATCCACCCAGGGGCACTGCTGAGAGCCTGTATTCGGTTTTGCCCAGGACAAAGCCTGTCAGTTTGGGCCCAAAGCCCAGAGAAAATGTTGAAACTCCAATGCCCATGATCCTGGCTACCAGAAAATGGCCGAACTCATGAAAGAATATCAGCAGTCCCAGGACCAGGACAATGGCCACTATACTCTCAAACATGGATTTATACTCTTCTTGTGCTTTTTTTAGGTTTTATTCTCGGACCAATGAAAATAAAGTTCCCGACTAATACCTGTGAAGCTCTTGCTGTCAGAACAGAAGCAGAAAGTTTACTGCAGCAGCTTTTGTCAGGGTAAAGTCAGACATCAGCCTCTATCCATCTGCCAATGGTTTTTCTGGTTCTTTTGTCCAGTTCCAGAATGGACTGGGGACTGTCTACAGCCTCAGGTACATGCCGTTTCAGAGCCATGGCATTGAGCCTTGCAATATCCTTGAAACCGATTCTACCCTCAAGAAAGGATTCCACACATACTTCATTGGCAGCGTTTAAAACCACAGGGTGGCTGGGGCTGCTTTTTATGGCTGAAACCGCCAGATCAAGGCAGGGGAAAGAACCGGTGTCCGGATGAAAAAAGCTGAGACCAGGAGTCCGGGTCAGATCCAGGGGGGCCAGCTTTGTTTCAATACGTTTAGGATACCCCAGGCAGTGAGCTATTGGCAGCTGCATGTCCGGTACTCCCATGTGAGCAAGAATGGAGCCGTCTTTAAATTGAACCAGGGAATGAACAATGCTTTGAGGGTGAACCAGGACACGTATCTTGTGCAGGGGCAGCCCGAAAAGGGAGTGGGCCTCAATTAGCTCCAGGCCTTTGTTCATCATGGTCGCGGAATCAATGCTGATCTTGGCCCCCATGGACCAGTTGGGATGGGCCAGGGCCTCCTTTGGTGTAATGTCCTGCATGGATGAGGGGTCGCGATTCCAGAACGGCCCTCCTGAAGCAGTGATGATCACCGAGTCCACATCTTCGCTTTCATGCCCCTGCAGGGTTTGAAAAAGGGCATTGTGCTCCGAGTCAACCGGAAGGATCACGCTGCCGTTATCCGAACACAGACGGCGTATGAGATGTCCGGCCAGTACCAGTGATTCCTTGTTGGCCAGCAGAACCACCTTGCCTTTTTTCACTGCTTCCAGAGTCGGCAAAAGGCCTGCTGCTCCCACCATGGCCGAGAGAACCAGTTCCGTTTGGTCCAGGCCGGCCAGCCGGCTGTAGCCAGGGGTCCCGACCAGGATTTCTGGACTGTACCCAGTTTCCAGCAGATCTTTTAGTTCCTGGACCAGATGAGGGTTCAATACAGCCAGATAATCCGGCCTGAACTCATTGGCCTGCTCAGCAAGAAGGGCAATATTTCTGGCTCCGGCCAGGCCAAGGACTTGAAATCGATTTTTTTGATTCCGGATCACCTTGAGGGCACTGGTACCTATGGAGCCTGTGGACCCCAAAATAACCAGAAGTCTTGCCCGGTCATTTCTAGCCGTCACATTGATTCCGGATATGTATTGCAAAGCCAACCTTTTTGATGAATTAAACCTTATGGATTCTCAGTCAGCACAGAAAATTGGTCCGGGGTTAAACCGGAGTATATTGCATGATAATTATTCATCAGTGCCGGCAAAGGGTAATAGTTCCATAAAGGCTGCAGTTCGTTTTGATTTCTAAAAAATTGCAATAATTGATGAGTATAAGACATAAACCGGCAAAAGCAAGAGCAGGCTGTCAATGCGGTCCAGAATGCCTCCATGGCCCGGCAGGATCTGTCCTGTATCCTTGACTTTGGTCCACCTCTTCAGGGAAGACTGAAAGAAATCTCCAAGCTGGGCACTGATATTGAGCAGTATACCGAGAATCAGGTAGTGCCACCAGAGAGATGTGCCCAGCAGCGGCCCCAGAATCATGGTAACGGCTACGCACAGGACCAGCCCCCCCAGGCTGCCCATCCAGGTTTTTTTGGGACTGACTGCAGGCCAGATCTTTTTTTCTCCCCAGAGAGAGCCCGAATAAAACGCCCCGATATCCGAAGCAAAGGTTGCAGCCAGAACCAGGATGATTTCCGGAATGCTCAGAGTCAGCATAAGACTGAGCACCAGGGGCACATAGACTATACCGCTCAGGAGGATCAGGTAATGGTCAAGTCTGGCCTTGTCTTTATGGCGGCTGTATTCCACAAGAAAGGTGAGCCAGGCGATCCAGGAGAGGAGAACCAGGAACAGGATGGGGCTGCCGGTGAACTCCAGTCCGAAATCCAGCAGAAAAAGGGTACCGGCAAGACATCCCAGACACTTGAGGAAGAACCTGTTCATGCCGGCCCAGAACAGGGAATAGAACTCCCAAAGGCCCAGCAGGGCAACCAGGACAATGAGCACGGTTATGGCTGAATGACCCAGATACAGGACCCCTGCCAGAAGCGGCAGCAGTGCCAGGGCTGTAAGGACTCTTTTTGGGTGTGAGCTTATCTTCATATGGGTTCAATCCGGCCGAAGCGGCGGTTTCTCCGGGAAAAGTCCTCAAGTGCCCTGTGCAGATCATCAGGAGCAAAATCTGGCCACAGGACATCGGTAAAGTATAATTCGGAATAGGCTGACTGATACAGCAGGTAATTGCTTATCCTGTATTCTCCGCTGGTGCGGATGATAAGATCCGGATCAGGCTGGCCTGCAGTATAAAGATAATGGCTGAAAATCTCTGGATCGATGTCTTGGGGGTCTATTCCCTGCTTTAAAATCTGTCTGCATGCCCGGACAATTTCAAACCTACCGGAGTAATTTAGAGCCAGGTTAAGATGCATGCTTTTATTGTCCCGGGTTTTGTAACAGGCCATCTGAAGTATTTTTCTTGTGCTCAGGGGCAGTTCATCCATTTCACCCAGGATGTGCAGACGAATATCCTGGCGGACCAGGTTGGGCAATTCCCCGTTAAGAAATTCTCCCAGCAGGTTGAACAGAAAATCAACTTCATCCTTGGGCCTGGCCCAGTTCTCCCGGGAAAAGACATACAGGGTCAGGTATTTGATGCCGATGCGCCTGCATTCCTCTACTACGGCTCTGGCGCTGCGGGTGCCTTCCTTGTGTCCTTCCACTCTTGGCAGGCCATGACTGGCGGCCCACCTGCCGTTTCCATCCATGATTATGGCTATATGTAGTGGTATTTTTTTCTGCAGGTTAGAACTCCATGATTTCTTTCTCTTTGTCCGCCAGAATCTGATCTATCCTGGCTACAAATGAGTCGGTTATTTTCTGGACTTCATCATGGCCTTTATGCATTTCATCTTCAGTCAGCTTCTTGTTGTTCTTCATCTTTTTCAATGCATCATTGGCTTCCCTGCGGATGTTTCTAAGGGCCACCTTGCCCTCTTCGGCAGATTTCTTGGCCAGTTTTACCAGGTCCTTGCGCCTTTCTTCTGTAAGGGGCGGAATATTTATCCGGATAATCTTGCCGTCGTTGACAGGATTTAAACCCAGATCCGACTTCATTATTGCTTTTTCGATACCGGAGAATGCATTTCTGTCCCAGGGCTGGATGGCTATGGTACGGCTGTCCGGCACTGACAGGGATGCGAGTTGATTAAGAGGGGTCATGGTCCCGTAGTATTCCACGGTCACATCATCCAGTATGCTCACTGAAGCCCTGCCAGTTCTCAGCTTGGCCAGCTCCTTTTCCAGGCTGGAAATGGCCTTTTCCATCTTGTCCTTGCATTCATCAAATACTGCCTGCATATTATCCTCCTTGAACCAGAGTGCCTATGTGTTCTCCTTTGAGTACCCGACTGATATTGTCTTTGTGGAAAAGGTTGAAGACCACCACGGGCATGCTGTTGTCCATGCACAGGGAGATGGCAGCGGAATCCATGACCTTAAGCCGTCTGTTGAGCACATCTATGTAAGACAGGGATGCAAACTTTGTGGCGTCCGGATGGGTCACTGGATCCCGGTCATAGACCCCGTTAACCTTGGTGGCCTTAAGAATGGCCTCAGCCTTGAGCTCCATGGCTCTCAGGGCGGCAGCGGTGTCTGTGGTGAAGAAGGGATTGCCTGTTCCGGCCGCGCAGATCACAATCCTCTTTTTTTCCAGGTGTCTTAATGCCCTGCGGCGGATATAAGGCTCGGCCACCTGGTGCATGGCTATGGCGGTCATGACCCTGGTATCGGCATTCATCTTCTCCAGGGCGTCCTGAACAGCCAGGGCATTCATGATAGTGGCCAGCATCCCCATATAGTCTGCAGTAGCCCTGTCCATTCCCTTGGAGGATGCGGATACCCCCCGGAAGATGTTGCCTCCTCCCATGACCAGGGCGATTTCAGCTCCCAGTTTCTGGGCGGATATTATTTCTTTGCATATGGAAACCAAAGTACCAGTGTCGATCCCGTATTTTTGGTCGCCGGCCAGGGCTTCGCCGCTGAGCTTGAGTAATACCCGCTGGTATTTGAGTTTGTGCATTGGATTTCCCTGGGTTTAGTCGGTGGACATGTACAGACCTGGCAGCTGCAAAGCAAAGAATACTGAAGAGAGATCAAAAAATAAGAGAGTCCATTATCTTATTGGATACTGGCTGCTGCCCGGCAAACAATCAAACCTATGTTTCTTCCCCCAGGGCCAGGCGGGTAAAGCGCCCTATCCGGATGCTTTCGCCCAGAACTACTACTGTATCGTTCAGGTGGTCCTGTATGGATTTGGAGTCGTCCTTTATGAAAGTCTGATGCAACAGGCAGACCTCCTTGTAGTATTTCTCCAGCCGGCCTTCAACAATCTTTTGGGCAATGTGTTCGGGCTTGCCTTCTTTTTGGGCCTGGTTTATGTAGAATTCTCTTTCCTTTTCCAGCAGTTCCCGGGGAAGGTCATCAGATGACACGCATACCGGGTTGGTTGCTGCGATCTGCATGGCCAGATCCTTGGCCAATTGCAGAAACTGATCGCTTTTGGCCACGAAATCGGTTTCACATTTCAGTTCCACCAGGACCCCTATTTTGCCGTTGCTGTGTATGTAAGAGCCTATCCAGCCTTCAGAAGTGGCCCTCCCGGCTCTCTTCTGAGCCTTGGACAGACCTTTTTCCCTGAGCCAGTTAATGGCCTTTTCCTCGTCTCCGCCGCTGTCCTGCAGGGCTTTCTTGCAATCCATCATACCGGCCCCTGTTTTATCCCGCAGAGCCTTAACTTTTTGGGCATCAACCATGTTCTTATTCCTCCTGAGTATCTTCCTGCAATGCAGATTCATTTTCCTGGGGCTTAACTTGCGTATCTCCGGTATCCCCGGATTCTTCAGCCATCACTTCCTGTTCTTCTCTGTCTCCTCTTTTTGACAGACCTTCAAGGCAGGCTTCTGCAATGCTTCCGGCGAATAGCTTTATAGCCCGGATGGCATCATCATTACCTGGAATGACAAAGTCGATGAGATCGGGGTCACAGTTGGTATCCACCACAGCCACAATAGGGATGTTGAGCTTGCGGCATTCCTTGACGGCAATCTCTTCTTTCTTGGGATCAATGATAAAGGCAGCTCCCGGAAGGGAGTCCATGTCCTTGATTCCTCCCAGGTCGGCATTGAGTTTATTTACCTCCCTTTGCATCATGGCCACTTCTTTTTTGACAAATCGCTGGACGCTTCCGTCTTCAAACATTTTTTCCAGGCTTTTAAGCCTGTCTATGCTTTTCCGGATTGTCTGAAAATTGGTCAGAGTTCCTCCGAGCCAGCGGTTGGTAACATAAAACATACCTGCACGCCCCGCTTCTGTCTTGACAACCTCTCTGGCCTGTCTTTTTGTGCCCACAAAAAGAAGCTGCTTTCCTCCGGCTACAGTATCCGAAATAAAGTTATGGGCACTCTGGTAAAGTTTTACTGTCTGCTGCAGGTCAATAATGTGGATCCCTTTCCTGGAGCCGAAAATATAGGGCTTCATTTTCGGATTCCAGCGTTTGGTCTGATGACCGAAATGGACCCCGGTCTCCAGCATTTGCTTCATGGTAACGTAGTTCATGGTTCCTCCTTGGGTTTTTTCCTCCGCCCGGCATGCACCTCCAGAACAGGGGAAGCACCCAAAAGGTTTCTGTCCGGGCGTGTGTTTTTACTAAACTGTTTTTTTTAAGCTAAAAATTTGTTGCTGGCAAGTCCTAACCTGGGTGTTATTATGGCTGAAAAGACAGGAAAATAATCTTGCCAACAACAGACGGATGTAATATATATACAGGTCTTTTAAAATTCTCCGGAGGTTTAACAGTCATGAAGAAAGACTTGCATCCCCCGCTGCACAACAGCCTTGTCAAATGTGCCTGCGGCAATGAATTTCAGTCCATGTCGACTGCGGGTGAAAGCATTATGGTTGAAGTCTGTTCCCAGTGTCATCCTTTTTTTACAGGTCAGCAAAGGTTTGTTGATTCTGCCGGGCGTATTGACCGCTTCAAGAAGAAATACGGACAGCTGGATCAGGCGGATAACAGTTAACTTAAACTCTTAAATGGAAAAAACAGGAATGTTTGCCAAGCTTGATGAGCTGGAGCAACAATATCAGCAGCTGGAAAGCGATTTGAGCGATCCCGAGATCTTTTCCCATCAGGAGAAATACAGAAAGCTGTCCAGGTCACATTCCGAACTTGCTCCCATAATCAAGACGTATCGTGAATACAGACGGGTAGAAGCTGAAATGGGAGAAAACAGGGAGCTTCTGAGTGACAGGGATCCGGATATCAGAGAACTGGCCCAGCTGGAAGTGGACAGGCTTGAGCAGGACAAGGGACGTCTGCTGGAAGAGTTGAGGCTTTTGCTGCTGCCCAAAGATCCCCTGGATGAAAAAAATATAATCATGGAAATCAGGGCCGGAACAGGCGGGGAAGAAGCAGCTCTGTTTGCTGCTGACCTTTTTCGCATGTATTCAAGGTATGCTGAAGACAGAAACTGGAAGGTAGAAATATTGAATGTGCACGAAACCGGTTCCGGAGGCTTAAAGGAGGTTATAGCCTCTATTGCCGGCAACCGGGTTTACAGCAGGCTCAAGTATGAGTCTGGAGTGCACAGGGTGCAAAGAGTGCCTGAAACCGAATCTCAGGGCAGAGTGCATACTTCCGCGGTCACCGTGGCCATTCTGCCCGAGGCTGAAGAGGTGGATCTGAAAATTGATCCCAATGATCTGCGTGTGGATGTATTCAGGGCTTCAGGCCCGGGAGGCCAGAGTGTGAACACTACTGACTCTGCTGTCCGGGTTACCCATGTGCCTACAGGCATTGTAGTATCGTGCCAGGACGAAAAATCCCAGCACAAAAACAAGGCCAAGGCCATGAAGGTGCTCAGGTCCAGACTGCTCAAGCTTTACGAGGAGGAGCAGAAAAGGGAGCTGGATGAGAGCCGCAGGGCCCAGGTCGGCTCAGGAGACCGTTCTGAAAGGATCCGCACCTACAATTTTCCCCAGAGCAGGGTTACTGACCACCGCATCAATCTGACCATGTACAATCTGGAATCCATTCTGCAGGGACAGATGGATCAAATCATTGATCCCCTCATCCAGAATTTTCAGGCCCAGGCCCTGCATGAGGCCCAGGCTGCCTGATAGATGACCGAAAACCACCAGTCCAGTTCTCATGTTTACATGAAAACCGCTGCTGAGCTGCTGGCCCAGGGAGCTGAAGAACTGCGCCGGGCAGGAGTCGATTCCCCTGCTCTTTCAGCCAGGGTGCTTCTGGCCCGGGTTCTTGACTGTTCCCTGGAAAAACTTGTCATCTGCCTGAAAGATCCTGTAGAGCCATGGCATGCAGAACATTTTCAGCAGATTATAGTCCGCAGATCCAAAGGTGAGCCATTGGCATACATACTTGGCTGCAAGGAGTTTTACGGGCTGGATTTCCAGGTTGATCCCAACGTGCTCATTCCCAGGCCTGAAACAGAGATGCTGGTAGAATTGATCAGGGGACGCTTCAGCCCCCGGGAAAAAAAAGAGTACGCTGACATCGGAACCGGCAGCGGGATCCTGGCAATTTGCATTGCTCTTTATTTTCCATTATTTCGTTGCCTGGCCTGTGACATCAGCAGGCAGGCTTTATTGATGGCCAGGAATAACGCCAGAAAACACGGGCTACTGCAGCGGATTCTCTTTTTTGCCTCGGATATGGGGCAGGGTATCAGGCCGGCCAGCCTTGATTTTATAGTTTGCAATCCTCCTTATCTGTCCTGTGACGATTTTGAGGCAGCCGGGAGGGAAGTCAGGGATTTTGAGCCGAAGCAGGCTCTGCTTTCCAGAGAAAACGGTCTGGGACATATACAAAGATTAAAAGGTGTGGCTGAAGCCTCTTTGCGCAAACAAGGACTGTTGTTTCTGGAAATCGGAAGCAATCAGGCGGATGCAGTTAAAGCCCTCTTCCAGGACTGGGCCGGGCTGGAGGTGTATCAGGATCTTTCAGGCAGGGACAGGGTCATGGCTGCTGTCATCCCTTGAGGTGCGGTTTTGATCCTGATGCTTTAAAAACACATTTTTGGTAAAAAAACCACAATTATAGAACGATCCCTGAACACTTTATTTATGTATTTAAGTTAGTTATGTGCTCCGGGTTTTAAGGAATGTTTTTTGCATTCACTGGTGGCAGGAGGGCTTTAATGAGGCAGCAGACTATCAAAAAGGATATCAAGTGCTTCGGGGTTGGTTTGCATGGTGGAGGCAAGGTTTGTCTGCATATGCGTCCTGCCGAGGAAGACACCGGTGTGGTTTTTGTGCACAAGGGAAGTAATGGCTCCAGGGTTCTTAAGCTAAGTCCCTATTTGGTGACTTCTACTGAACTGGCCACCACCATTGGATATAAGGATATTTCCATCTCCACAGTAGAACATCTTCTGGCCGCTGTAGCCGGACTGGGCATTGATAATCTGTGTATAGAGGTTCACGGGAATGAACTGCCCATTATGGACGGCAGCGCAGCATCTTTTATTTTTCTTCTACGTTCAGCAGGACTTCGCAGGCAGCGTTTACCCAGAAGGATTCTCAACTTTGCCAGGCCTGTTTTGTACAAGAAGGGGCAGAGATGGATAAGGGTGGAGCCGTATAATGGACTTAAAATTAAATATACCATTGATTTCAAACATCCCATGGTGGGCAGGCAGTCTTTTGTGTTCGAACATGACCCCCAGCAGTTTATAAGATCCCTGGCCAAAGCCAGGACCTTTGGCTTTCTAAAGGACGTGGAAAAGCTGCAGGCTCTGGGGCTGGCCTTGGGCGGTTCCCTGAATAACGCTGTGGTCCTGGATGATTATGGCATAGTCAATCCCGATGGACTACGGTTCAGTGATGAACTGGTCCGGCACAAGGTTCTGGACTTCATGGGAGATATGACCCTGATGGGGGCCACTCTCTGGGGTTCATTTGAGGTTCATTGTTCAGGACATTCCTTTAACAACGCTTTTCTGCGCTTTTTAGATAAAAACAAAGATGAGTATCTGCGGTGGATGGATTTTGATATGCCGGGCAAAAAAGAATCTGTCCCCATGCCGGAGAGGGTCCTCAGGCCGGAACCCGTCTGGACCTGATATCCTTCTTGTTTCAGGTCGTGAAAGACTTTTTTTTTCAGCCCCAGGGATCACATGGTCTGACTACAGTACCGGATAAGTCTCAGAGATTTCAGCCAGTGTCTGAACTTGCCGTAACAGGGATTGAAGCTGGGTTCGAAATTCTTGCTCAACAAAGCAGTGATCAGATCTTCCCGGGAGCGAACCGGCTGTGAAAATCTGGTTCCCACCCTGCCCAGCTCTTCCAGGGAGTGGGCATCGCTTCCTCCCGTGAGATGCACCTGATATTTTTCCTTCCAGGTTTGGGCTAGGGCATTTTCCCGGTCTGAATTGCGTCCGTTTATTCCTTCAGCAAACTGAATCAGCCCTGCGGCAGCCAGTTCTTCATCCACCTTCTGCATGGCCCGGAAAGGGTGAGAAGCTATGGCTACGCCTCCAGTTTTTTGGACATGGGCCAGCAGTTCCCAGGCTGGCAGAAAGGGGGGTAAGCCATCAAAGGGTCCAAAGATAAGAAAGTGGCCTTCAGGTGTAGAATATTCCTGTCCGATAACAATGCACAGTCCGTCATCCTGCATACCCTCCTGGAAGTAGTTTCCAGCCGCTGCGGTGTTGTGATCGGTTATGCACACGCCGTCAAGGCCTAGAGATCTTCCCTGGCTCAGTATATCTTCTATGGCAAGTACACTGCAGGGCGAAATCATGGAGTGTACGTGAAGGTCAAAGAAAAAAGACACCTCATTCTCCTCGTGTCCTTGAATCACTTCTTAGGGTAGTTTTCATTGGAGTGAAACATCTGACCCAGTCCGCTGTTCTTGAAGATTATTTTGGTGGCGGTCTCATCGGCCAGTTCAGCCAGATCCATGAGCCTTTCCAGGTAATCCAAAATTTCCAGACGTCTCTCTTCAGAAGAGCATTCAAAGTCCTGTTCCAGACTTCCAGATTTGAGATATTCTTCCAGGTCGTTCAAAAATTTTTCATTGAGCATGGAAACCCCGTTACTGTGTGAGTGGGGGAGTGTTTATTCCCCGACAGTCAAGTATCTGTCTGCCACAATCCTTGCCAGTGGTCAAAAGATTTATGGGACATGGTCCGGCCAAATAATTCTTGACTGGATAAAACAGGGTATATAATTTTATCATGGTTAGCCGGGGTGGTGGAATTGGTAGACGCACGGGACTCAAAATCCCGCGG
>PUMA01000155.1 GCA_003551155.1 Desulfonatronospira sp. | reverse complement strand
CCCGGGCGATGGCAAGGCGCGCCTCGATGTTCTCGGGCATCAGCCGGATGGCGTTGCGCAATTCCAGAAGACCCTGCGTGACCTCGCCCTGCTCGATCAGCGCGACGCCGGTGGCGAAATGCCGCTCCGCACGGTCCTCGCTGCTTTCGCAGGCCGCCAAGGCCAGCGTCGCCACCACAAGCGCCGCGGCCAGACCCGCACGACCACCGACCCGACCCGTCGCACCCCTGCCCGATCCGACCATCACGTAACCCTTCCCCTGCCCTGACCGTCCGCCGCGGGGTCCCTCCGACCGCCGCGGCGCAGCGGCCGCATGTCCAAACTGCGCCACCGACCTTTCCCAATCCTTGCCGGCGCGCTCCGGGGCATCGGTTACACCATTTTCCCGCGCTCGGCACCTGTCTTGGATCGGCTCACGGGCAGTTGTTCACCGGCGTCCGCACCGACGGCGGCAGGCGCCACGGCGCGGGCGGATTCCCACGGCGGTGCAGTGCGGTGGCGCTGTTGCATCGCAGCGGGCGAAAACCCATGTTAATCCCTGATCAGTCATTGTGATTGAGACAGGGGCCAGTTACGCACCGCTGGGGTGTGCAGGCCATGGTAGTCGGGTCCGCGTCGCGGTCCGACGCGGATGATGACGAGGGGTGACGAAGGGATGGTGCCGCGCGCGAGGATGTGGTGGCGGGCGCGGTCGGGCGCGGGCGAGGATCTGCCCGGTGACGCGGCCGGCGACATGCCCATGCGCATCGTCGCCGCCGGCGCGCCCTGCCCTCCGATGCCGCAGGGCGGCAATCACCGCGCTCCGCGGCCCGGCTCGCCGGACTGGCGGGAACCCCTGATGCTGCAGCCCGAGGCCATGACGGCGCCGCCCTCGGCGGCGGCGATGAACGGCGCGCGACCGGCGCCGCCCCCTGCGGAGGGGACGGCGGAGACACCGCCCGCCGAAGGCTGGGCCAATGGCACCCCCGCCCCTGGCCCCGATGACAGCGCCCTGCTGACCGGCGACACCGAGCCCGATCTCTATCTCAACCATTTCGGCCTGTCGGCCCGCCCCTTCACGCTGGTGCCCGACCCGGGTTTCCTGTTCTGGTCCCGGTCCCACCGGCGCGCCTATTCGATCCTCGAATACGGCATCCTGACCCGGGCCCCGATCACCCTCGTCACCGGCGAGGTGGGGGCGGGCAAGACCACCCTGATCCATCACCTGCTGCGGCGGCTGGGGCCAGGGGTCCGGGTGGGGCTCGTGTCCAACGCCCATGGCGCGCGGGGCGAGCTTCTGCGCTGGATCCTGATGGCGCTGGGTCAGCCGATCCCCGACGGCGCCGACTACGTCACGCTGTTCACCCATTTCCAGCATTTCGTGATCGCCGAATACGCCGCCGGTCGCCGGGTGGTGCTGATCTTCGACGAGGCGCAGAACCTCGGCCGGGACGTGCTGGAAGAGCTGCGGCTGCTGACCAACATCAACTCCAACGGCGACGAGCTGCTGCAGCTGATCCTGGTGGGCCAGCCCGAGTTGCGCGACATCATCCGGCGCCCCGACATGGCGCAGTTCACCCAGCGCGTCGCGGCCCGCTTCCACCTGCCGGCGATGGATGCGCCCACAGTTCGGGATTACATCGAGCACCGGCTGGCGGTGGCCGGCGCAGCCTGGATGCTGTTTGACGAGGCAGCGGTGGCCCGGATCCACCGCGAAACCCGCGGTGTGCCCCGCCTGGTCAACCAATTGTGCGATCTGGCCCTTGTCTATGCCTATACCGAGGACGCAGACTTCGTCACAGGGGCAACCGTCGCCAACGTGATTTCCGATGGCGTCTTCGTGGCCGGACCGGCAGAGCCCGGGCCCGACACGGACGACGCCCCCGACCCCGCACCCAATACCGGAGAGGCCGGATACCATGGTTGATTACAGGTTCATGATCCGTCTGTTCCTCAAGCGGCTGCATGTGCTGTTGCTGGTCGCGGTTCCGGTCGCCGCCGCCGGGGCGTGGTTCGCCTATTCCCTGCCGCCGCGGTTCGAGGCGCGCGCCCAGCTTCTGGTGGAATCGCCGCAGGTGCCGGACGATCTCGCGGCCTCGACGCTGCGCGAGCCGCCCTTCGTCGTGCTGACCGCCATCCGCGAACGCCTTCTGGCGCGCGACAACCTGCTGGACATGTCGCGCCAATTCCAGCTCCATGCCGACCGCCCGGGACTGAGCCCTGACGACATCGTGGCCGACATGCGGTCCCGGATCCGGATCAGCTTTCCCCGGCTGCAGCGCGGCGAGACCACTGGCACCTTCTCGGTGGGATTCGAGGCCCGCCGGCCCGAGGTCTCCGCCACAGTGGCCAATTCGCTGGTGGACCAGATCCTGCGCGAAAACGCTGCGCTGCGCACCGCGGTGACCACCCAGACGCTGGCCTTCTTCGACGAGGAACTCGCCCGGCTCGACGAGGACCTGTCGCGCCAGACCGCCCGCATCCTGGATTTCCAGGAGGCCAATCAGGACGCCCTGCCCGACAGCCTGAACTACCGGCGCACCCGCCAGACCAGCCTGCAGGAACGCCTGCTGCAGGTCGAGCGCGAGATGTCCAGCCTCAACGAGCGCCGTGACCGGATGGTCACGATGTTCGAGCGCACCGGGCGGGTGGACGGTCAGGCTTCCGCCCGCAGCCCCGAGGAGGAGGAGCTTCGCCAGCTGCGGCGCGAACTGTCGCGGGCCTCGCTGGTCTTTGCCGAGGACAACCCGCGGCTGCGCACCCTGCGCAACCAGGTGGCGGCGCTGGAGTCGGTCGTGGCCGAGCAGCTCGGCGCGGGCGACGGCAACGACGGCGAGGTGTCGCTGT
>PUMA01000082.1 GCA_003551155.1 Desulfonatronospira sp. | reverse complement strand
TCGTATTGTTGCCGGTGTTCACGCCAGTCAAGAATACGTAGAACGGGTTCGCGCAGAAATGCTTCTTGATGAACCCTTACACCTGCAGTATTTTGTTTATATGGGCAACTTGCTCCAGGGTGACATGGGTAGATCCGCTTACACGAGGCGGCCGGTGACCGTTGAGCTTTTTGATAGGTTCCCCAACACCCTGCTGCTTACTATAGCGGCAATGGGTATCGCTACAGTTTTTGGTTTGGGCGCGGGTATTATTTCTGCTACGAGGCGATACTCTCTATTCGACAACTTCACCATGCTTCTTGCCCTGGTGGGTATTGCGATTCCGGTTTTTTGGTTTGGATTAATGATGCAGCTGCTTTTTTCCGTTTATCTCGGGTGGCTGCCCTCCAGCGGCATGGAAACCTGGAGAAACCTGCTTATGCCTGCTTTAACCCTGGGGCTTGCCGCAACAGCTTTGATTGCCCGGATTACCCGTTCCAGTATGTTAGATGTCCTCGGGCAGGATTATATCAATACAGCACGGGCAAAAGGCCTTGTCGAACGTGTGGTTACCTATAAACATGCTTTAAAGAATGCCTTGATCCCGGTTGTTACTGTTATGGGCCTGCAGTTTGGCAGCCTCCTGGGAGGAGCAGTGCTCACAGAGACTGTCTTCTCGTGGCCGGGTATTGGCCGGCTCCTGGTTGATTCAATCTTAACCCGCGATTATCCCGTTGTTCAGGGTGCAGTGCTTATGCTGGCATTATTGTTTGTTTTAATCAACCTTGTAGTTGATATCATCTATGCCCTGCTTGATCCCCGGATCACTTACGGTACGCAGGAGGGGGACTGATCTGGATGGCCAACAAGAAAAAAGTGGATCAAATAAGCCAGCTGCAGACCCCAAAAAGTGATTCGGAGATTCGCCAGGTGTGGCGGCACCTGCGTCGTAACCGGATGGCCATGCTTGGTTTAGCAATATTACTGTTGTTCCTGGTAGTTTCAATCTTCGCTCCTTTCATTACAGCTCATGATCCTGTTCGACTTAATTTAATCAATGCCATGCAGTCGCCGTCAAGCGAACACTTAATGGGCACTGACTGGCAGGGGCGCGATGTTTTCACTCGTATTTTGTACGGCGGGAGGATATCACTGGCTATCGGTTTTATCACCGTAGTGATTGGTTTAACTGTGGGCATCCCGATCGGCACCCTTTCCGGTTATATTGGAGGAAAATTTGATCTTTTCGTCCAGCGGATAATAGATATAATGCTTTCCTTTCCCGGCATTCTTTTAGCAATAGTCGTAGTTACAATTTTAGGTGTCGGCGTGGAGCAGGTGATGATTGCGGTGGGTATTTCCACGATACCTATATATACGCGTTTGGTGCGCGGCTCGGTTCTTTCCGTGAAGGAAGAGGGTTATATAGCAGCGGCAAGGTCACTTGGTATTGGCGATGCCAGGATTATTGTCCGTCATATCCTGCCCAACTGCCTGGGGCCGATCATTGTTCAATCAACCTTCCAGATTGCGACTTCAATTCTCTGGGCGGCAGGATTAGGTTTTTTAGGCCTGGGCGCCCAGCCACCCGATCCGGAATGGGGAGCAATGCTGAGCAGGGGAAGAGAATATATGAGGGCAGCTCCTTATTTAACTATTTTCCCAGGGCTATCTATTTTCTTCATGGTGCTGGGTTTTAACCTGCTTGGCGACGGTTTGCGGGATGCCCTTGATCCCCGCTCCCGTCGTTATGGTTAGTGTTAATAGATAGTTGATATTACCTGGTTCCAAGGGCAAAATGGTTAATTAAAGATAATTGACAGGCTTGTATATATAAAGGAAGGTAACCTTATGAGTGAATTATTGAGGGTTGAAAACTTGCAAACCACGTTTTATACCGATGAAGCTGTTATCCGCGCTGTTGATGATATTTCCTTTAAGGTCAAACCCGGTGAAGTCGTCGGGTTGGTTGGGGAGTCAGGTTGCGGTAAAAGTGTGGCCTCTTTGAGCATAATGAGACTGGTCCGGTACCCTCCCGGTAAAATAGAAGGGGGCAAAATCTTTTTAAATAATCGCGACCTGCTGACCTTGAGCGAGAAAGAAATGCGCCGGATCAGGGGTAACGAAATAGCAATGATCTTCCAGGAACCGATGACTTCGTTGAACCCGGTTTACAAAATTGGCGACCAGGTTAGCGAGGCCATCCGCCTGCACCAGGGTATGGAAAAGTCCAGTGCCTGGAAGGAGGCCGGAAGGATGCTTGATCTGGTGGGCATCCCCCGGGCCAATGAAGTTCTGGACAATTACCCCCATCAACTCAGCGGAGGCATGCGACAGCGGGCGATGATCGCCATGGCCCTGTCCTGCAATCCGAAGCTCCTGATTGCCGATGAACCGACTACCGCCCTGGACGTAACCATCCAGGCCCAAATATTGGAATTGATGAGAGATCTTAAAAAGAAAATAAATACAGCAATTGTCTTTATTACCCATGACCTGGGTGTCATCGCTGAAATGGCTAACTACGTAGCGGTCATGTATACAGGCAAAATTGTGGAAAAAGCTGATGTAGACGCTATTTTTAATAATCCCCTTCACCCATATACCGCCGGCCTGATCAAATCCAAGCCAAGGCTTGAAGAAGAAAAAGAAGTGCTGGATTATATTCCGGGTAATGTTCCCAACCCCAGCGCCATGCCCCGGGGCTGTGCTTTTAATCCTCGCTGCAGGGAAGTAATGGATATCTGCCCCCAGGAAATGCCGGAACTGATTGAGAACACTCCCGGTCACCAGGTCAGGTGCTGGTTGTACCAAAAACAGGAAGCAAAAGGGGTGAAATAGAAATAAT
>PUMA01000106.1 GCA_003551155.1 Desulfonatronospira sp. | reverse complement strand
TTTCCGGATGAAAACTAGTTATAACTTATCGGAGTAACAGGGCTTTAGCCAGATCAACACCCATGTTTTCCGCAGCCAGGAGCACGTCCTTGTTTTTTTTGACTCCTCCCCTGTCAAAGATCCCGTATACGGGCAATTCACCTCTTATTTCATATCCCAGGGACTCAAGAGGACGTTGCATGGCTTCAAGGGTAAAACCCATGTCAAAGTCATCCTCCTGTTCAGCCACTGCCGCCAGCACGGCCTTGCGGCCCATACCGGCCAGCCGGCTCGACCATGCTCTGGGCCGGGTGTCCTGAAAATCATAAAAACAATACAGGCGATCAATAAAGGCCTTCATCCAGGCAGTAACATTGTAATTGTGGGTGGGTGACACCAGGACCAGGCCCAGGGACCTGTATACAAAAGGGTAAACAAGGGACATGCCGTCTGCAAGACCTGTACATATTTTATCCTGTCTGCATTTCTCGCAGCCAAGGCATGGCCGGAAATGCAGGTCCCGCAACTGTATCCTGTGCGTGGAGATTTTATGTTCCTGGACACCACTAAGTATATACTCCAGAAGGACATCGGAGTTGCCTCCCTTTCTCGGGCTGCCGCCAACGCCCAGAACCGCAGAATGGGGAGACAGGCCGGATACTGCATTGTTGATAATCTCATGAACAGGTTTCATAATATAAACTTCCTCTTTTTTTTCAGGATTACCTGCGCCACAGCAAGAACACAATGGTGATAATTGCGCTTACCAGGATGCAGGTGCCCAGGGGGAAGTAAAAAGTGAAATTTTCCCTCCTGATTACAATGTCTCCAGGCAGGCGGCCCGGAGTGAAAGGCAGCTTGTCTTTGAATACAAGGAACAGGCCCACTGCCGCCAGCAACAGGCCGAGAACAATAAGGACTTTTCCCGTTTCAGGCCAGAAGTGCATATCCTATTTTCTCATGTTTAACTTTAACTTTTAATGATTATCTCAACATACTGAATTCGGATTGCAGTGCTTCAGCAGATCCTGGGAAGCTGTTCTCCTTCCAGCATGTCCAGAAGCCTTTGTCCCCCCAGGGAGGTTCTCAGAACCACCCTGCCCCGGTGTCCTTCCTGGACGTGTCCGATGAGAGCAGCATCCTTTCCAGCGGTATGGGAGCGCATGACCTTGAGGGCTTTGTCTGCCAGTATTTCCGGAAGAATGCAGATGAACTTGCCTTCATTGGCCATATACAGGGGGTCCAGCCCCAGAAAGGAACATCCTGCCTGGACTTCCTGGCTCACCGGAATTCTGTCTTCCAGGATGATAATTTCCAGGGCCGACTGTAGAGCTATTTCGTTCAGTGTGGTAGCCAGTCCTCCCCGGGTAGGGTCGCGAAAAACATGAATCTGACCCACCTCCCTTATCAACTGGACAGTGAGATCGTTCAGGGGTCGGCTGTCGCTTATAATAGCAGTTTCAAAGTCCATGCCCTGCCTGTGGGCCAGAACGGCCAGGCCGTGATCCCCCATAGTGCCGCTGATGAGTACGGCATCACCTGGTTCAGCACTGGATCCTGAGGGAGCAGGATCTGCTATAACCCGGCCAATCCCCGTTGTATTGATGAATATCCTGTCTGCTGCACCCCTGGGAACCACCTTGGTATCACCAGTGATCACCTGTACCCCGCAATTATTGGCGGCCAGGGCCATGGACCGAACAATTTTTTCCAGCTCGTGCATCTCCAGGCCCTCTTCCAGCAGAAATGCGCAGCTCAGATACTTGGGTACGGCACCCAGCATGGCCACGTCATTGACAGTACCGTGCACTGCCAGGGAGCCTATATCTCCTCCCGGAAAAAAAAGGGGATAAATGGTGAAGGTATCAGTGCTCATGGCCAGGGGCCCGCTCAGGTCCTGAATAAGGGCGGCATCATCCAGGCGGCTCAAACCGGGGCTGTGCAGATGTTTCAGGAAAAGATCCCTGATTAAACGATGCGATGCTCTTCCTCCGCTCCCGTAGTCCAAAAGAACCTTATGAGACATTGAATTTTCACCCTTACTGAACTGTGTAAATCATAACAGCCCGTTTATACCTCTTCGCAGGCAGCACCTGGTGGAACGGATTTCTAAAAAGCGGGTCATGTTCGTTGATCAAAGAGAATATTTGAAAAAAGCAGCGCACGAACCCTCTGTGGACACCATGCACGGCCCCACAGGAGATGCCGGGGTACATCCGACCCTGAAAAGCGGGCATTCATGCGGCAGAATCTGTCCCTTGAGTACTTGGCCGCATTTGCATCCAGGAGGCATCTGAATGTCAGGGGCCTTTGGATCAAAGACCTGCCAGGCGTCAAACTGGTTATATTCTTTACGTAATTTAAGGCCGCTGACTGGAATATTCCCCAGCCCTCTCCACAAGGCATCCCCAGGAATGAACACCTCCTGCATTACGGCTAAAGCCCTGGGATTTCCCTGGTCTGCAACCACCCGCTTATAGTTGTTTACAACTTTGGGCTGTTTTTGTTTGCTCAGGCGCAAAAGAATCAAAATGGACTGCAGCATATCCAGAGGCTCAAAACCTGTAATTACCCCGGAGATATTGAATTCCCGGGACAGAAAAGAATACGGCTCAACCCCGATTATTGCGGATACATGCCCGGGCAGAAGCAGGCCGTTGACCTGGATATCCCTGTCCGCAGCCAGGGCAGCAAGGGCCGGGGGGACCAATTTGTGCATGGAAAGCACAAAAAAGTTGGAAACACTTTGTTCCCTGGCTATTTTCAAGGTTGCAGCCACAGTGGGCGCGGTGGTTTCAAAGCCCACAGCCAGAAAAACAACCTTGTCCCTGGGGTTGCTTAGAGCCAGCTGCAGGGCATCAAAAGCGGAATACACCACCTGAATCCTTGCACCTTCGGCCTGTGCCGCCTTGAGACTGTGGCCCCCTGGCCCTGGAACCCGCATCAGATCGCCAAAAGTAGCCAGCAGCAGGTTCTTCCCGGCCAGGTTCAGGAAAGCACCCACCTCCTGATCGCTGGTAACGCAGACCGGACATCCCGGGCCTGATATATGGGTCAAATTCTCCGGAAGCAGAGATTTTATTCCGCTTTGAAATATAGCCACCGTATGGGTGCCGCATACTTCCATAACCCTGAAGGGAGTTCTGGCCTCGGCCTGGATCTGTTCCAGGATATGGCGGCACAGGGCCGGATCCTTGAATTCATTTATTAAGTTCAAGGCCCAGACCTTCCTGAAAGAGCTTAAGAGTTTCCAGACCCTCTTCCCTGTTGATGCGGCGCAGGGCAAAGCCGGCGTGAACTATAACAAAATCACCCACCACAGGTGATTCATCAATTATATCCAGGCGGACCCGGTTTTTAACTCCCCCGATTTCCACCTGGGCTACATTGCCTTCTATGAAGGTAATTTCCATGGGTATAGCCAAACACATTGTTGCTCTCTCCCGGGTTGCAGCTAAAAAAAATAATGCACATAGACAACTAATCAGCCGGCAGGCAAAGGTCAATGAATTCTCTAAAAATCCCTGGCCACAGGATCCGGCAAGGAAGTTGCTCTGGAAAAACCCGGTACAGTCACATTTATGGAAATATCAGTGAAAATCAATGAATACGTCCAGCATATGGTCAATAGAAATTGTTTTGCTTTTTCCAGCGATCAGGGGTATAAATCAAAACTTCATGCAATCCTGAAATGTCATATACAAGCTCATGATATCCACCTTCCGGCCTGTGCATTACCCCACGGATTCAGCCTGGAGGATTCCATCCACGGATGAATGCCTCAAGTACTGGCACACCTACAATCTGCCGGAGCATATCAGGGAGCACAGCAGGCTTGTGGCGGCAGCGGCAGAACATATCTGCTGTCTGGCCCGGAAAAAAGGCTTGGATGCACCCCTGAAAGCGGTGGTAGCCTCTGCTCTCCTGCACGATTTGGGGAAATTCTATTGTATAAAGCACGGTGGTTCCCATAACCAGCTTGGTGCCAGCCTGGTTATGGAGTTGACGGGCAATCCGGCTATTGCCCAGGGAGTAATGCACCATATATATTGGCCCGGTGAAATAGATATTCACAAGTTTTTTCTGCCGCTGGTCATTATCTACTGCGACAAGCGGGTCAAGCACGATAAGATCGTGCCCCTGGAAGCAAGATTTCAGGATCTGTACGACCGCTACGGTATTAATGAGAGAATGAGAGGCCTGATTTATAAATCATGGCAACAGGCACTGGCCATTCAAACCAGGCTGAATCAGGCTCTGGAGACTGATTTGAATGCGTGTACTTTTAATTGCCGGGGGATGGTCTAAAGAAAGAGAAGTTTCCCTTGATGGAGCGTCTCAGATTCGCCGGGCTTTGGAAAAGCTGGGGCATGAAGTTCTATTTTTCGACCTCACCCCGGACTACCAGGCTCTGATCAACCATGCCGGAAAGGCTGACGTGGCCTTTATCAATCTGCACGGATGCCCTGGAGAGGACGGGGGCATCCAGGCACTTCTGGAGGATGTGGGCCTGCCTTACCAGGGGTCCCGTTCCAGGGGGTCTTTTTTGGCCCTGAACAAGGCCTTGAGCAAACAGATCTTTATCAACCACGGACTGCCTGCCCCGCGCGGCTTTTTTTATGCGGGAAGGCAACTGAAGAACATACCCCTGAAAACACCTGTAGTATGCAAACCCAACCTGGGGGGTTCAAGCCTGGATATGCATATCTTTTCAGATCAGGCTGAACTTGAAAGTTACCTGCATGGTCTCGGGGAAAATCAGGAAGTGCTTCTGGAAGAGTTTATCCTGGGCAGAGAAGTAAGCTGTGCTGTCCTGGACAATTCAGCCCTGCCCCCTGTTCTGATCCAGCCTAAAAAAGGAATTTTTTTTGACTACCAGAGCAAGTACGATCAGGATGGCGCAGTGGAGATCTGTCCTGCGCCCTTGAGCCGGGCTGTTACTCTCAAAATTCAGGAAATGGCCTTAACAGCCCACAACATCCTGGGCCTCAGGCATTACAGCCGCTCGGATTTTATACTGGATGAAAAGGATAAATTATTCATTCTGGAAACAAACACTCTGCCCGGAATGACCAGTACCAGCCTGGTACCCAAGGCCGCCCGCCAGGCCGGTCTTGAATTCACCGGACTTATTGCCAGGCTGCTCTCCCTGGCATTGAACTCCAACCTACCGAGGTGACAAGATGAAACATTACCGGATTTCCAAGGGACATTGGGCCCTGATCATGCTTTACTCCCTGCTCTGGATCGTTGTCCTGCCCCTGCTTTTGATCATCAAAAGACATACTCCTTCGGACAGCGGCAGGCTTGGCCTGGGAATGCCCAAGGGACCCTTCAAGGTCTGGATTCAAGCCGCTTCCATTGGAGAATCCAGACTGGCCGTAAATCTGGTCCGGGAACTGACCCGGCGGGGAGTAGCAAGAATTCTGGTCACAACCAGCACCAGACAGGGCATGGAGGTGCTGGAAAAGGAGCTGGGTCCGGGAATCCAAAAGGCCTATTTTCCCTTTGACATGAGGTGCATTATGGGGCTGGCCCTGCGCAGAATCAGGCCGGGCTGCCTGTTGCTCCTGGAAACAGAGATCTGGCCAGGCCTGCTTTATTCCTGCAGACGCAGAAACATACCCGTCATTCTGGGCAACGGCCGTATGAGCATCAAGAGTTTCTGCCGTTATTATCCCTTGCGCAAACTCCTTGCAGCCATAGGACCAAATCAGGTGGCAGCGGTCTCTGAAAGAGACAGGGATAGGTTTGCATCTCTTTTTCCCGGGGCCGGCACCATGACCATGTCCAACATCAAGTTTGACCTTCTGCTGGATAAAGAGCCCATAGCCTACGTACAAAATCCTCTCTCATCCTATTTCAAGCCCAGGCACCCTTTGATTGTTATGGGTTCTGTGAGGCAGGAAGAAGAACCTTTGGTGGCCAGGGTCATTGAGAAAATTCATGAGCAACGGCCCAAGACCACCATTGCCCTTTTCCCCAGGCACCTGCCCAGAGTACAGGCCTGGCAGAACCTGCTGGAGAAAAAAAATATTCCCTGTACACTGCGCTCAAGGCTTGAAACAGACCAGGCCATGCCTGGGGTAGTCATCTGGGACAGATTCGGAGAACTGGAACCGGCATATGCACTGGCAAGATCCGTTTTTGTGGGAGGGAGCCTTATGCCCTGCGGAGGACAGAATTTCCTGGAATCCATGGCCCAGGGCGTCGTCCCTTGCGTAGGCCCTTTCCTGGACAACTTCAATTGGGTAGGCAAGGAAATTATTGACCAGGGACTGGTGATCCAGGTGCAGGACGAAGAAGAACTTTTTTCCAGGCTGACAGAACCGCAAACTCAGCCCAGGGATAAGGTGGTAAATAAATTCAGGGAATATCTGCAGGAGCGCCGGGGAGGTACTGATTTTCTGGCCGGGCTGGTAATCAGAAGTACGGGCTAAAAGATTGCAGAGACAAGGAAACGTGCTTCCCCGCTGCGTGGCCATTATCCCGGCCAGATACGCATCATCCAGGTTCCCGGGCAAGCCCCTGGCAGATATCCTGGGCCGCCCCATGTTCTGGCATGTATATCAGAGGGCCCTGGAATGCAGTTCCATCCGGGAAGCCTATCTGGCCACGGACCATGAAAGAATTTACAGATCAGCCGTAGATCTGGACGTGCCTGTGTTCATGACTTCAAAGGCGCATGAAAGCGGTACGGACAGAATTATGGAGGCGGCCCGGAAAATGGATCTTGACCCGGAATGCATAGTGGTCAACATTCAAGGTGATGAGCCTGCACTGGAACCTGGTATGCTTGATCAGCTCCTGGTCCCTTTTGTATCTGCATCCCAGGCGAACATAACCACCCTGGTGAGAAGCATTGATTCAGCCACGGCCGAGAATCCCGACGTGGTCAAGGTTGTGATTTCAGAAACCGGCCGGGCCCTTTATTTTTCCAGAAGCTTGATTCCTTATTCCCAGGACAGACAAGGTTCTTTTCTCGGACATATCGGGCTGTATGCCTACAGAATGGAGTATCTGAAAAAATTCTCCAGCCTGGGACCCAGCCCCCTGGAAAAATTTGAAAAGCTGGAGCAGCTGAGGTTTCTGGAGGCGGATATCCCTATACATGTGGTGCAGACCGAACATGTATCCCACGGAGTGGACAGGCCTGAAGACATATCCAGGATAGTTAAAATGCTTAAGGAGAGACGTAAATGAAAGCAATGCTTGCCCTGGAAGACGGCACATGGTTTCAGGGCCGTTCCTTTACGGGTGTCGGCGAGACCAGCGGAGAAGTCATCTTTAACACCGGAATGACCGGATATCAGGAAATCCTTACTGATCCATCCTATATGGGGCAAATAGTATGCATGACCTATCCGCTGATGGGCAATTACGGGATAAACCGGGAAGATGTGGAGTCAGAAAAGATCCAGGCTGCCGGATTTATTACCAGGGAGTGCTGCCGGATACCGTCCAACTGGAGAGCTGTTCAGTCATTGCCGGATTATCTGAGGGACTACAAGGTAATGGGCATTGAAAGCATTGACACCAGGGCTCTGACTACTCACATACGGAAAAACGGGGCTATGCGCGGAGTAATATCCACGGTGGAAAATGATCCATGGAAGCTTGCAGCCCGGGCCAGAGAACTGCCCAGAATGGAGGGTTTGAACCTGGCGGAGAGGGCCGGATGCACCAGACCTTATGCCTGGGCTGACCTGGGGCCGGTGGAGGCGGTGTTAAACCAGGACGGCAGTTACGACTGGCCGGGCGGCAACCCCAGGATTCTGGTCTATGACTACGGAATCAAATGGAATATACTGAGGCTGCTCAAGGCCCAGAATCTGGAACTTCTGGTAGTGCCCTGGAATTTCAGCTGTGAACAGGTGAGCATGGTCAGGCCCGACGGCATATTCCTGTCCAACGGCCCGGGAGACCCTGCGGCAATGTCCGGAAGCCTGGAAATCATCTCCGGACTGCTGGACAAATATCCAGTGGCAGGCATATGTCTGGGGCACCAGCTTTTGGGCCTGGCCCTGGGAGGAAAAAGTTTCAAGCTTAAGTTCGGCCACCATGGTATGAATCATCCTGTGAAGGATCTCAGCACCGGCAAGATCGAGATATCCTCCCAGAATCATGGCTTCTGCGTGCAGATAGATCATCTGGAGTTTCTGGAACAGACCCATATCAATCTAAATGACCATACCCTTGAAGGATTCAGGCACAAATCCAGACCGATAATGGCTATTCAGTTCCATCCGGAGGCTGCATCAGGGCCCCATGACAGCCGCTATTTCTTTACCAGGTACAGAGACATGGTCCAGGCAGGCTGATCCCTGCAGGTCAAACTGGTTACGTTCATTGTGAGCACCCTGGAAAACCATGGACATCTGCTGCAGAAGTTATTGGGCCTGTTCAGGCAGCCATTCTGGCCGTGACATGCACTGTGCTGATCTGACTTGGCTAAAAGACTTCTGCCTGGAACCGGAATATCTCCACAAAATCGTTTTCAAAACAATCAGGAGGCAGACCAGCTTTCTGGCAGGTGTGGGCCAGAAAGGTACTGCGGTCCCATCCCCATTCCCGGGCAACCTGAGGCAAAAGAAGGCCTGAAAGGGCACCCTTGCGCACAAGAAGGCCGTGTTCGCCTGGTTCTATCTGACTCAGATCAGTAACCTGCTCAAGAGGACTTAAAATGGAAATCTCAATTTCCAAGAGTTCAAGTTCAGTGCTCTTCAGCTTTGGGAATCGGGGGTCTTTAAAAGCCGCCTCTCTGGCCATCCTGATGATGGTTTTCCATACTGGTCTGTCGCCAAGGATATGACCGATACAGCCTCTGAGCCGACCGTTTATTTTCAAGGTAACAAAGGCACCTAAACGCGCATCCAGTTTAGGATCTGGAGGGACGGGGTATTCAGGATCAGTTCCATCAAGGGCCGATTTGATGCTCAGAAAGGCCAGATTCTTTAGATAACCCTTTTCTTCTGATGACAGATTCAATTCAAGTGATGACATGGCTCAATCGTGATTTTAAGTTTTTGAGTAAGCATCCAGGACCTATTCGATGGAAGGGAAGAAGACAAAAGCTCCGGCCGGGATTCCACATGAGGACCTTTAAAAAGTCTGCTAGGACCTGTTTTTAAGCATGCGGTCCAGATATTTGAGGGCCCTTCCTGCAGCAGCCTGTTCCGCTTTTTTGACACTGCCGGCCTGGGCCTGAATGCATGATCCATCGGGCAATTCCACCTGAATCAGGTATCTTTTTTCGTGTTCAGGGCCGAAACTGTCCACAAGAGTGTATACAGGCCTGGCCTTGAAAAGATGCTGGGTGCTTTCCTGCAGCCTGCTCTTATAATCCTTGGAAGCCGGCAGCACATCTGCACTCTCAGGCAGTTCACCGGCAAACAGTGCGAAAATGCATTCGTAGGCCTGATAATATCCTGAATCAATAAATATTGAACCCAGGATCGCCTCCAGAGTGTCCGCAAGAACTGCATCGCGATCCCGGCCGCCCTGCTGTTCTTCGCCCTTCCCCAGAAAAATATATTTTCCCAGAGACAATGTCCTGGCTACCCTGGCCAGGGATGCCTCGCTTACCAGGGCTGCGCGCAACCTGGTCAGCTGACCTTCAGTGGAGCTGGGAAACTTCAAAAACAGTATATGTGAAATACACAGTTCCAGGACGGCATCTCCAAGAAATTCCACCCGTTCGTTGTGCTCCAGTTGTCTTTCATTGGCAAAGGAGCTGTGGGTCAATGCCATAATCAGCAATTCCTGATCCTTGTATGCATACCCCAGATTTTGTTGCAGTTCATTCAATTCCTGCAAGTTGTTCATTTGAAAATTTTCAACCAATATATTTCTCCTTCAGGGGCAATAAAATACCAGCCTGCACATCGGCTTGCGGGACCTGCGGCCCGATTGCTTCTGGTTGCGGAATAAAACGCTCATATCCAGAGTATGTGCGAAGAAGACACGACTTTCAGGACGCTACTGCAGAGAGTAATTTGTGCAGTCACAGGGATAAGGGGGTCAGAAGACAGCAACCAGTAAAAACAAGATGTCAGGTGATCTATATTTGTGGCAGCCTGTTTCTATCTGAGTTTTGCACCTGTATCTTTCAGGGGGACAATAATTACTGCTGAAACCTGATCCGAGTCACCTGCTTTCTGCTTTTCTGGCCTCTTTTTCCGCTGCCCGTCTGGCCAGCCGGTCGCAAAGTTCATTATATTCATGCCCGCTGTGACCGCGCACCCATATGAACTCAACCTTATGCACATGCATCAGCTGAACAAGTTCCTCCCAAAGGTCCTGGTTCTTGACCTCGGTTTTTTGGGAGGTTTTCCACCCGTTTTTTTGCCATTTATCCAGCCAGCTTTCATTTATTGCCCGGGATATATACTGGGAATCAGTATGTATCCGCACCCGGCAGGGATATTTAAGGGCCCTGAGCCCTGCAATCACTGCAGACAGTTCCATGCGGTTATTTGTAGTATGCTGAAAACCTTCAACTATTTCCTTTTCCTCGTCTCTCCATCTTAGTATGGCTGCATAACCTCCCGGACCCGGGTTGCCCTGGCATGCCCCGTCAGTGTAAATATCCACCAGCGGGCTGCTGTTACTGTTCAATTTTATTCAACTCCTCTAAGAGCCTGTCCATGGCCGCAACAACTCCTGCAGGCCAATCATCCTCCCAATACTGTAAAAAATGCTCCTGTTCCAGATAGTGAATCACTTCTGGAGTGATAGCCCTTTTTAATACCGGAGGCCAGACGATTATCACCTGTTCATGGTCTGGACTCAGGCCCATGAAAATCATCCGGGTATCCGGATCAGGAACAGCGGCGTGATCCTCAAAGACCCTGAGCATCAGACCAAATCCGTGTCTTGCAAGCATGTCCGAGGAAAAAGAAGAAATGTCTTTTTTTTGAACATCAGTTAAGGTGCCTGTTTCATCCATTACCAGATACCTGGACAGCACTGAATCCGTGAATCGCTGGGAACTTTTCCAGTATAAATAACCCATACCTGACAGTAACAGGATGATAACCAGTATGCCCGCGCTGCTCCGGGCTGAAAAACCAGGACCTGTAACAAGGCTTGGTTTTTTCCCGGAAGTCGCGGAACCTTGTTTTATTTCCCCCTTAGAGCTGTCGCGTTCATTTTTCATTTTCTTCACTGTCCTGTACAGGATTAAATGCACCCTCTCTTTTATCCGGAAACTGATCCAGAATGAGTTCCACCAGGATCCTGTAATATGTCCTGTTCTTGACGGTCTTTGGATCAGGATTGATGTCGGCTACCCTGCCTGCATAAAGATTTTCTCCAAAGCCGTCCATGCTGAACTCCAGATTTGAAAACTGCCGGACCCTGTCCATCTCGGATTCAGGAACATAAATCCACAGTGAAAGGCTGGCAGGACCCTTAATGGTCACAGGTACAGAGGTCTCGCCGGGAATATTAACCATTCCCTGCATGGTTACACCCCGGGTATGGCCATTCACCTTTATACGGGTGGCCTCAAATACCTCTGGGGAATCCGGTACAGAACGCCACCACCATAACCCCCCCAGCACCAGCACATGGATAAGGATAAGTATTAAGATCTTGCGCAGCAATTAAGACAGGTCCTTGATCCATTTTTGCAGAGGCTGTTCAATGAGTTCCCTCAGTTCCTCAAGCCTTGCCTCTGATTCTGCTTCAAAGCGAAGCACCAGCACCGGCTGGGTATTGGAAGCCCTCAGAAGAGCCCAGCCGTCATCAAAAGTTATCCTGACTCCATCAACATCAACTATATCGTATTGTTGCCGGAAAAAATCCTGAGCCTGTCTGACTACTTCAAACTTGATCCTGTCCGGACAATCCATACGAATTTCAGGTGTATTGTATGTTTTTGGCCAGTCCGAAAGATAAGCGCTTACCGGGATATCCTGTTTCTTGGCCACAATCTCAACCAGACGCCTGGCTGCATAGACAGCATCATCAAAGCCGAAATAGCGATCAGCAAAAAACATATGTCCGCTCATTTCACCGGCCAGGACAGCATTTTCCTCTTTCATCTTGGCCTTGATCAGGGAATGTCCGGTCTTCCACATAATGGGCCTGCCACCGTGTTTTTGAATATCGCTGAACAGAAGATGCGAACATTTGACCTCTCCAATAATACATGCTCCGGGGTTGTCCTGCAGAACCTCCCTGGCAAAGATGGCCAGAAGCTGGTCCCCATAGATCATGCTTCCCTGTTCGTCCACAACCCCGATACGATCTCCATCACCATCCAGTCCTACCCCTAGCTGGGCCTTGTTTTCCCTGACCATTGCCACCAGGTCCTGATTGTTTTTCATCACAGTGGGGTCTGGATGGTGATTGGGAAAACTTCCGTCAGGCTCGCAGTAAATGGGTATCACACGCGCTCCGGCGTTTTCCAGAGCCTGGACACAAGCCGGGCCCGCTGCTCCATTGCCGCCGTCCACAACGACTTTTACCGGCGAAACAATAGTGCCCTGGGCCTGCAGATACTCCTGGTAGGCCGGGGCTATATCCACCTCACTGGCTATACCTTCGCCCCGGACAAATTCACCTGAAGCCATGATCCGGTATATCTTCTGAATCTCTTCGCTGTGAATAGTACTTTCACCGGCCCATATCTTGAATCCGTTGAAGTCCGGAGGGTTATGGCTGGCAGTAATCATTACCCCGGCCTGGCGTCCGAGTTCTCTGGCTGCAAAATAAAAAAGAGGAGTGGCTACCATGTTCAGGTAGATCACATCCATTCCAGTACTGGCTAGTCCCTCTATCATTTTTGCCTGGTACTCTGGAGAGCTGTGCCGGCAGTCATGTCCCACCACAGCCTGATCTAGGCCCAGGTTGCGGAAGTATGTTCCGCATGCCTGTCCCAGGACCTTCACCCACTCAGGGTCAAAGTCTTTGTCCACCACACCCCTTATGTCATAAGCCCTGAACACGTCCTGTTTGATTTCCTTCATCTGTGTAACTCCCTTTTGGTCATGATATAGCCTGCTGATGCCTTGAACTG
>PUMA01000119.1 GCA_003551155.1 Desulfonatronospira sp. | reverse complement strand
TTCAAGATAGAACCTTAGCCCCTTTATTTCATCCGGTTTACCCTGCTAAGTTCATTGTCACCCTCTGAGATCCAAGAGAAAGGGTTGTTGGACTCTTGCTGCGGCATCATCAATGCCCGAGATGATAAATTCATCACTTCGAGAATAAATAAAATGGCCGGAAGGTAAGCCATGGTCAGTTGGTCAGTGCTGGGGGGCAGGGTATTAGGCCCTGCCCCCTTCTTGATTGCAGGGGTAGTCAATCTCACTCCGGATTCGTTTTATGACGGAGGCAGGCACAACACTCCTGATGCAGGCGTTGATCAAGGATGCCTGCTTCTGGATCAGGGTGCACATGTTCTGGATCTGGGAGGAGAGAGCACCAGGCCTTTTTCAACCCCTGTGGATGCTGAGACTGAGCTGGGCAGGGTCATGCCCGTCATAAAGAAGATCCTGGCTCATGATCCCCGGGCCATTATTTCCGTGGATACATACAAGGCTCAGGTGGCAGAGGCCTGTCTGAAGGCGGGGGCGGTGATCATCAACGATATATCCGCCTGCCGTTTTGACCCCGATTTGCTGGAAGTCTTGGTCAGCCACAAACCTGGATACGTGCTCATGCATTCTCTTGACCGTCCTGAAAACATGCAGAAAGATCCGCAATACAGGGATGTAGTATCCCAGGTCATGTTTTTTTTTGAAACCCATTTAAGGCGGCTGGTGCAGGCAGGTTTGCCCGAGGAACGCATTGTTCTGGATCCGGGAATCGGATTTGGCAAGACCGTGAAGCACAACCTGGAACTACTGAAGAACATTGAACGCTTTCAGTCTTTTGGGCGTCCTCTTTTGGTGGGTCTTTCCTACAAGTCTTTGTGGGGGACCCTTCTGGGTCTCGGCCTGGAGCACAGAGCCCTGCCTACCCAGGTCGCTGTTGCTTTGATGGCCGCCAAAGGGGTAGCCGTTCACAGGGTTCATGATGTTCATCTCACGCGAAACACTTTAAAAATAGTTGAAAACATATGCTCATAAATCTGGGCTTCATTCAGGTGGGCTGGCGTGATATAGTAGATATCGCGGTTGTAGCCTTTATAGCTTACCGGATCATTCTTCTGCTCAAGGGAACCAGGGCCGTTTCAGTGGTGTACGGCCTGCTTATTCTCATGATAGTATATTATGTCGCCGGAGAGTTCGGCCTTTACACTCTGCACGGGTTGCTGACCAATTTTCTGGGATCCCTTTTTCTGGTAGTCATTATCCTTTTTCAGAACGATATCCGCAAGGCCCTGGCTGAAATGGGGGCTGGTCGGCTCTGGTTCAGTCCAAAGCCTCCGGACAGGGTCCTGTATGAGTTGATTCTGTCTCTGGTAACCATGGCTGAAAAGAGAATAGGAGCCCTGGTGGTGATAGAGAAGAAGACCCCGCTGGGTGATATCATTGAATCAGGAGTAGAGATCGACTCCAAGTTTTCCAGAGAACTTCTGGAAACAATTTTTTATCACAATACCCGGCTGCATGATGGTGCGGTGATCTTGCGCAGGGACAGGATTGTTTCCGCAGGCTGCATTCTCCCGCTTGCAGTGGCGGTCAAGCCCAAGTGGAACCTGGGCACCAGACACAGGGCCGCTGTAGGGATAACCGAGGAGACAGATGCCCTCTCAGTGGTGGTCTCCGAAGAAAGAGGGACCATTGGAGTGGCCATGTCCGGAAAACTCATTCCCGGCCTGGATGAAGTGCGTTTGAGAAGAGTTCTGGCGGCGGCCTGGGACAGATAAAATGTTCAAGGACAACTGGCAGTACAGGATAATGGCCGTGGTCATGGCTGTCTTTTTCTGGTATCTGATTAGTGGCCAGGAAAAGGTGGAAATGTGGGTGGAAGTGCCGGTGGAAATTTCCAGCCTCCCTGCTGAACATGCGGTCAAATCAGGCATGGTGGGCAAGGTAAACGTCAGGTGCCGGGCCACCAGGGCCATGCTTACCCGTATGGATGCTGGCCGGCTGGCCTATAATCTTGATCTTTCAGGTGTTGAACAGGGCACCAACACCATCGCCCTGGATCCCAAGAGGATAAATCTGCCCAGGGCGGTCCAGGCAGTGGAGATTGCTCCCTCCAGGCTGGAACTGGAGGTAGACAGAATGGTCAGCAGGGAAGTGCCCGTCAGGATCAACTGGAAGGCCGCATTGGATCCTCACCATGAATTGAAGTACAAGAAATCTACCCCTGAGTTGATCAGGGTTAGGGGACCTGAAAGGATTGTGGAAAGGGTGGATGCAGTGGAATCCAGAACCGTTGAGGTGGTGGAGGGAAGACCAGGTACAATTTCCCGCAAGGTAGGCCTTGAGCTGCATCCCGATGTGGAGGCCTCGGCAGCAGAGGTCAGGGTTGAAATGGTGTTCGGTCCTGTGCTTGAAGAAATCTGGGTCCGCAAACCCATTGAAGTCAGGTCTTCAGAGGGAATTGACTACAGGCTGGGAGAGGATCACGCCCGGGTTCATCTGGCCCTGCCTGTCAAGCTTTTGAAGGAAACCGGATGGCGGGATAAAATAAGCTATTTTATCCGTCTGAATCCTCAACTGCAGCCGGGAAAGCATGAACTGCCGCTGGAGCTGGAACTGCCGGAGCACAGTGAAGTTTTGGAAAAAAGACCGGAAAAAGTCGAAGTTAATATAATACAGCCGCAGCCGCTCAGCAGATGATTTAATTAGTTTCCATCCGGAAATTATTTATTCCGGATGCTGAAGCTATCGGTTTTCTTTCCGGAAACGAGGAGTTTTTTCTTTTGGCAAGGATATCAAGCAATTATGAGGAGGCGTATCTTAATACGTTGACGAAGAATTGTGCAGATTGACGCAGCCAAAAGGAAAAAGAACCGTT
>PUMA01000008.1 GCA_003551155.1 Desulfonatronospira sp. | reverse complement strand
TGTTTGATGATCTGCTTGAACCGCACGGGATGGAAAAAATCAAAACTATCGGCGATGCCTACATGGTGGCCTGCGGCTGTCCTGATCACTGCGACAACCATGCCGAAAAAACTGTTGATTATGCCATGACCATGCTATCAGCAACACGGGTTTTCAACCAGAACCACAACATGAATTTTTCATTAAGGATCGGCATAAATTCGGGGCCGGTCATAGCCGGCATAATTGGTAAGAAGAAATATGTTTATGACTTATGGGGAGATACTGTCAATGTGGCTTCCCGCATGGAAACAAGCGGCGCCCCGGGTAAAATTCACATAACCGAAAACACATATCAGCTGATTAAAGGCAAGTACTCCGTTACAAAGCGTGATCCTATTCCGATCAAAGGCAAAGGCTTGATGCAGACCTATTTTATTAATCCTGAGTTCGATGCTCCAAAAACAATAGTGGCGGCAGATTCCCTGATTATGAAGCGGGGATGTTGATTTAAATAAAGCACAAAACAAAGAATCTGTGAATTGGAAGTAAACTTTTATAATCCCAGGGTAAAGATTTTTTTGAAAAACATTTACCTGGGGCATTTCAATAAAATCGCCGGGTGGTGGTCTGATGTCCGTTGAAGAAAAGGGCGGTCCGGTAAAAGGGATTGAGAGGAAATACAGCAAGGGCAGTACCATATTGCACCAGGGGCAGCCAACGGCCGCATTTCACACTATTGTTTCCGGGCAGGTGGATGTCCTGGTTGGGGTTGACCCCCAGGTCCGGGTTTCAACTTTAGGTCCCGGAGAATTTTTTGGTGAAATGTCCTGCCTGACCGGGGATCCGGTTAGCGCTACTGTAGCAGCGGTCTCTCCTGTAACAACATTGGAAATGAACAAAGATGAACTGCTCAAACTTTTGGACAGCGACAGATCCCTCAGGAATCGACTGATTTCTGACCTGGTGAACCGGGTTAGCAAATCAAATATCAGGGTGCATGAAGAAAGCCTGCGGACCCAGGTAATGACGAAAATTATGTGCAGTGAGAGCGAAGCTATTTATGGTGAACTAATCGGCCAGAGTGATGCAATTAAAGAGATACGCTCTGCAATAAAGCGGCTGGGCAACTCTCCAGAACCGGTGGCCATAACAGGTGAATCCGGGACTGGCAAAAGGCATATTGCCGCGAGACTCCATTACGAAAGCCCGCGCTGCGGCGCACCCCTTATATTCATAAATGGTGCTGAGTTTACCCGGGATGTTTGGGAAATGAAGGTTAAAGCAGCCGGTGATGGAACAGTAGTGCTTGACAGGGCTGATCACCTGCCCGCCGGGACCATCAATAATCTAGTATCCGGTTTGCAAAGCGCAAAAATCATTATTACCGGTGAAGATCTGCCCGAAATTACTGGATTAACAAGATTGCCCGTGCCTCCCCTGAGGGAGCGTAAAGAGGATATACCGGCCCTGGCCCGGTTTTTTTTAAAGCAGGCCGGCGCCGTAGATCCGGTTAATATTCTCACTTCAGAAGCGCTGCGCCGGCTTATTGCTTATCCCTACCTGGCCGGCAACATTAATGAGCTGTTCCATGTCCTGGAGCAGGCGCTGATTTTATCTGCGGGCATGCCGATAAGCCTTGAACATTTACGTCTTGGTAAATATAAAAAGGCGGGCAGCCGCCCCCTGGTCGGTTTAGCCCTGGGAGGCGGAGCTGTACGGGGAATGGCCCATGTCGGTGTGCTCAAAGTATTAGAAGAGGAAGGCATTCCCATTGATTTTATCGCCGGAAGCAGTGTTGGGGCAGTGGTTGGATGTATCTATGCCGCCGGGATGCCCGTTATTGAAATGGAAAAAATAATTATGCCTTTACGCTGGTCCCACCTGGTTAAACCGTTATGGCCCCGCCTGGCATTATGTGAGAACTCGCGGATGGGAACGTGGCTGCAAAAACAGACCGGCTGTAAAGAGTTCAAAGATCTGCAGATTCCTTTTTCCTGCGTGGCTGCCGACGCTCTAACCGGTGAAGCTGTTGTGCTGCAGTCCGGCTGTTTGCTGAAAGCGATCAGGGCTTCGACGGCAATCCCGCTGATGATGGCCCCGGTTTATCACCAGGGGCGGACCCTGGTGGACGGAGGCGTACTGCATAAAGTGCCGGCCGCTCTTGCCCGCAGCATGGGAGCCGATTTGGTTATAGCCGTGGATGTTACCGGTCCGGCAAATGTCAAAAGCCAACCCCGTCATCTGCTCGATGCGCTGTTTTCTGTGCTGGATACTATGTCTCAGCATATGCTGAAAGAAGAGCTGGAATGGGCGGATATTGTGCTTTCCCCCCAGGCGCCGCTAAGCGGTTACAGTTTTGGTAATACCGCCGCTTTTTTAGATGAGGGTAAAAAAGTGACCCGGGAAAACATGGATCATATTCGCAGGCGCTACGGCGAAATGGCCGAAACAATGTCTTGAATATCCGGGTTAGAACCCTTCCTCAACGTTCGTTATTGATGTATTTCCTTTACTTGATCAATTCCCTGCCGCAGGATAGGTTTTTAACATTTTTCTGTCATTTGCCAGAACGGATCGAGGCTGATAGAATGAGGTAGAAAGAAGGTGAGCGGCAATAAAAGAGCTTGATGCAGCCCGTAAACAGTACCCGGAAAAGTTTGCCCATATGGATGAGATATTTGGCCAGATCAGCCCGGGGGACCGGATTTTTATCGCCACCGCCTGCGGAGAACCACAGTACCTGGTGCAAAAATTTGTTGAATACGTGGAGTCCAATCCCAAGGCCTTCTTCGATACAGAAATACTTCATGTCTGGACCCTCGGGGTATCTCCCTATACCGACGAAAAGTTAAAAAGCACCTGCCGGTCCAATTCTTT
>PUMA01000090.1 GCA_003551155.1 Desulfonatronospira sp. | reverse complement strand
GACATGGTATGTCAATCCGGCCAGGGGATCAAGCAGGCCTGAAAAGCGGCAGGAGCAGCAGTGTCCGGTCTTGTCCTGGACCTGTGCAACTGCGACCGCATGAGTCTTCATGCGGCTTAAGCTGAACAGATGATTCCGGTGCAACATCCCGGCGGGACCCTGTTTTACGCTTCAGGGAAAAGAAATAATAAAATCAAAAGGCTGTAAACATTTGTTCCAAGCTTTTCGTCCCGTAATCGACTTTTTGCAGATAATAACGTTCGTGCACAAGGAAAAGTCTTGCTTTTTCTCCGGGCCGGTGTGAATAACCATGTCAGGAGAAAACCACGGCCCGCCCGGAGCCTCTGCTTCCTTCCAAGGACATACCAAAAGGAGAAACTATTATGTCTGCCGGATTCATCTTTCTTCTCCTCTTAATCTTTCTGCTTCTGTTAATGGTGATCATGGTGGTCGGGATCTACAACCGGCTGGTAGGTCTGCGCAACAGGTACAGAAACGCCTTTTCCCAGATCGATGTCCAGCTCAAGCGGCGGTACGACCTGATCCCCAACCTGGTGGAAACCGCCAGGGCCTATCTCAAGCATGAACGCGAAACCCTGGAGGCGGTTACAGCTGCCAGGAACACGGCCCAGTCCGCGGCCCGCAGTGCAGCAGCAGATCCGGGTGGAGCTGAGGTCATGAAGGGACTGGCCGGGGCCGAAGGACTTCTGTCCGGAGCCCTGGGCCGCCTGCTGGCCGTGGTGGAGAATTACCCGGATCTCAAGGCTGATCAGAACATGCGCCAGCTGAGCGAGGAACTGGTCTCCACCGAGAACCGGGTGGCCTTTTCCAGGCAGGCATACAACGATGCCGTGCTCAAATACAACACCTACAGACAGTCCTTTCCCCCCGTGTTTTTTGCTCCCATGCTCAGATTCGCCGATGCAGCATTTCTGGAGTTTCCGGATGAGAAACAGAGGGAAACTCCCAGGGTTTCATTTTCATGATATGCATGTTCTTTAAAAGATACAGGTGATCAACAAGGAGATCACAGGAGATATACAGGTGGACTTTTTCGAGAATCAGGACCGGGCCAGACGAAGGACATGGCTTCTGTCAGGGCTTTTTGTCCTGGCTGTGACAGCCATAATCTGCCTGGTCTATTTTTTTGTATGGCTGGTACTGGTCAATTTTCAGTCAGATCACAATGTTCAGCTGGTGGACCAAAGCCCCTGGAATCCCCTGGTTTTCAGCGGGTGCGCCCTGGGAGTTCTGATCCTTGTGGCTTTCGGGTCCGGGTACAAGATTCTTCAGTTGAGACACGGCGGCCCTGCAGTGGCTGAAATGCTCGGAGGCCGCCTGCTGGCCCAGGACAGCGCTGATCCCGGCGAGAGGCGGATATTGAACGTGGTGGAAGAGATGTCGCTGGCTTCCGGGGTGCCAGTGCCGCCGGTCTATGTACTGGACGATAAAGGCATCAACGCCTTTGCTGCAGGCTATTCTCCGGACGATGCGGTTATCGGCGTGACCCGGGGATGCATGGAACTTCTCTCCAGGGATGAGCTGCAGGGAGTCACAGCCCATGAATTCAGCCATATATTCAACGGGGACATGCGCCTGAATATCCGGCTCATGGGAGTGATCCACGGCATCCTGATCATCGGGCTCACCGGAAGGGCCATTCTCAGGACTGCCTTTCGCCGAGGAGGCAGACGAAACATGAGCCTGCCCCTTCCAATGATCCTTCTGGGGGCAGGGCTTATGGCGGCCGGATCCCTGGGTTCCTTTTGCGGGTACCTGATCAAGGCCGCCGTATCCAGGCAGAGGGAATTTCTGTCCGATGCAGCAGCGGTTCAGTTCACCCGCAACCCCCAGGGGATTGCCGGGGCCCTGAAGAAGATCGGTTCCCTGGGCTCCAGGGTGGAAAGCACCGGCGCCCCTGAAGCGGCTCACCTGTTTTTCTGCCAGGCCGTGTCATCATTTTCCGGGAGCCTTCTGGCCACCCATCCGCCCCTGGACCTGCGCATCAGGCTCATCGATCCGGACTGGGACGGCACCTATCCCCGGATGGAGGGCCTCAAGTCTTCCCCGGTGTGGACCGCCCCGCAGGGAGAAAAGCCCATTCTGCAGAGTGCCGTGTCCCAGGTCGGTCAGGTGGATCCGGAACATCTTTCTTACGCCCGGGAGCTGCTTGAGGCCATGCCGGAACCTCTCCTGCATGCGGCCAGGGAGCCCTACGAGGCCAGGGCCCTGCTTTTTGCCCTGCTCATGGATAACGCACCCGCCCTCAGAAAGTCCCAGCTGGACGTTCTGCGCGCCAGGGATGACAACAGCCTGTCTGCAATGGTTGAAAGATTCCTGCCCCTGCTGGACTCCCAGGGAACAAAGATAAGACTCCCCCTCCTGGACCTGGCCATGCCCGCAATGAAAGAGCTTTCACCTGATCAGTTCGCCGGTTTCCAGTCAGCTCTTGAGGAAATGGTCAAAGACAAGGACAACCAGGCCCTTTTTCAGTGGTCCCTGCAGAAGATCCTGGAAAAACGCCTGGGAACCTATTTCAGGCCAGAAAAAAGGGAGCTCTCCGGACACGAGGCAGTGGTCCAGATGAGGGATGAGGCGGGCCTGCTCCTTTCGGTCATGGCCCGTGCAGGTCATGAACTGTCCGAGGAGGCCAGGCAGGCCTTTGACCAGGGAGCTGATTTTCTGGGTTTGTGGGGCAGGCTGACTTTCAGGGAAGAAAAGAAGGATACCCTAAAGGAGCTGGACCAGTCTCTTGAGCGGCTTAAGCGCCTGGCACCCCTTGAAAAGCGTCTTCTTCTGGGGGCCTGTGCCGCATGCATCGCCTTTGACAGACAGGTGAGCAGCTCACAGGGTGAACTTTTCCGGGCTGTATCCGACTTTCTGGACTGTCCCATGCCGCCGCT
>PUMA01000011.1 GCA_003551155.1 Desulfonatronospira sp. | reverse complement strand
CCTGTAATAGTGCAGGCTGTTTTCCGGATTTTCGGCAGCTGAGATTTAGGTTTCCAATTCTGTCAAGGAGGAGAAAATGCCCATTTACGAGTACCGGTGCAAGGACTGCCATCAGCTTTTCGAGGAATGGCAGAAGGGTTTTGAGGACCGCCAGGTGGCCTGCCCCATTTGCGGAGGCTCGTCAAGCAGGCTTATTTCCGGTTCAGCTTTTGTGCTCAAGGGAAGCGGCTGGTATGTGACCGACTACAACCATCGCCGTGCAGATGTCAGTAACGGCAACGGCAAGGCCGCATCCACGGAGACCTCGTCTCCGCCCGAAGCTCCTGCGGACTCTGCTGCCGCGGAAAAAAAAGAAAACACCAGCACTGACAATTCTTAGACAGGCTGATCCATACAAGGCAGCTTCAGGCTGCCTTTTTCGATTCAAAAGCATATAAGCCCCGCCCGCAGGGCAGTGCCGGGATTAACCGATTCCCGGTGTTTTGCACTTCCGGAACAACCATGATTGAAAGATACACCAGAAAGGAGATGGGTCAGCTCTGGACCCTGGAAAATCGCTTCAGGTCCTGGCTTGAGGTGGAACTGGCCATCTGCGAAGCCTGGTTCGAGCTGGGGGCCATCCCTGCCCCGGACATGGAAAACATCCGTTCCAGGGCCGGTTTTGACCTGGAGCGGATCCTGGAGATTGAAGAACAGACCAGACACGATCTTATAGCCTTTCTCACCGCTGTGGAGGAGAAAGTAGGTAAGTCTGCCAGGTATATCCACCTGGGCTGTACCTCATCAGACATCGTGGACACGGCCAATGCACTGCTGCTGGTCAGGGCAGGCAAGCTCATATCAGGGGCCCTGGATGATTTTTTAACGAGCCTGGAGGCCCTGGCCCGGAAATACAAAGGCAGGCTCATGATGGGCCGCACCCACGGCATACATGCCGAGCCCGTCAGCTTCGGCCAGAAAATGGCCGGATTTTACGCTGAGATGCGCAGGCACCAGGTCAGGTGGCAGCATGCCCTGGATGATATCCGGGTGGGCAAGATCTCCGGTGCAGTGGGCACTTACGCCCATCTTGATCCCCGGGTGGAGGAACTGGCCTGCGACAAGCTGGGGCTCAAGGTGGATCCCGTATCCACCCAGATTGTCCAGCGGGACCGCTACGCCCATTATTTCACCACCCTGGCCCTGATGGCCGGAGGAATAGAACGTTTGTGCGTGGAGCTCAGGCATCTGCAGCGCACCGAAGTCCTGGAGGTGGAGGAGGGGTTTTCCAAAGGCCAGAAAGGCTCTTCAGCCATGCCCCATAAAAAGAATCCCATATCTGCGGAAAACCTGAGCGGGCTGTCCAGGCTGGTACGCGGAAATGCCCTGGCAGCCATGGAGAACATGGCCCTGTGGCATGAACGGGACATCAGCCATTCATCGGTGGAGCGGGTTATCATGCCTGATTCAACCATTCTCATGCACTACATGCTCGTAAGGCTTAAAAACGTCCTGGACAACCTCAAGGTGAACACCGCCAACATGGAGCACAACCTGAACCTGTCCATGGGCCTTTACTTTTCCCAGAGGGTGCTTCTGACCCTGGTGGACAAGGGGCTGCCCAGGCAGGAGGCCTACGCGCTGGTGCAGGAGGAAGCCATGTACTGCTGGGAAAACAAGGTCTTTTTTCCGGACCGGGTGCGGCAGAGTTCAAAAATCAGCTCTCACCTCAGTCCCCAGGAACTGGATAATCTCTTTGATCCCGGCTACTATCTGCAGCACGAGGATCTGATCTACAGCAGGGTGTTTGATTAGTGCATGCTCAGGATCTGCATATTAACCTGGCCAGGCTTCTGTATGCCAGGTCCTACCGCGAGGGGGAGTTCACCTTGACCTCGGGAAAAAAGAGCGACTATTATTTTGACTGCAAGCAGACCGCCCTGCATCCCGAGGGTGCCTATCTCATAGCCAGGATATTCCTGAACATGCTGTACAGATCAGAACTGCCCATCCAGGGAGTGGGGGGAATGACCCTGGGAGCCGATCCCCTGGTGAGCGCTGTCACGGTCCTTTCCCATCTGGACGGCCGCCCCCTGCCGGGGTTCATCGTCCGCAAGGAGGCCAAGGGGCACGGAACAGGACAGTATCTCGAGGGCCTGGCCAACTTCTCCCCGGGACAGACGGTCTGCCTGCTTGAGGATGTGATCACCACCGGAGGGACCCTGCTCACCGCCTGCTCAAGGGTGAAGGATGCGGGGCTCAAGGTCGTTCTTGTCCTCTGCGTTCTGGACCGTGAGGAAGGAGGGACGGAAAACATCAAATCAGCCGGTTACCCGGTGCAATCCATTTTTACCAGGAAAGAACTCATTCATGCTGCTGGAAAATAAGGTCCCCTCCATCATCACGGTTATCCTGCTCCTGGCCTTTCTGGCCGGGTGCCAGGACAGGAACCTGACAAAACATCTCTGGCCGGATCTCCACGATCCCTACGTCAGGGTGGTCAACGAGTGGACCAGGAAAGGCGCCATACATTCAGGCCTGGATACTGAGCTTATTGCCTACGCCACTTTGAAGAGCCCGGAATGGATGGATGCCTATGTGCAAAAAAAGGCTGCTGACTTTGATCTGAGCTCAGAGGAAAGGGAACAATTGTACCAGGACCATCAAAAATCCCTGGAGCGTGAAACCGAGATTTTCCTGGCCCTGGCCAAGGGAGCCGGTACCAGGAGAGAAAGACTCAGGTTTGATGATCCCATGTGGTCTGTTTACCTGCAGCACGGGGATGAAAAAATTTACCCCCTGGAGATCAGGGAAGTCAGGGACCCTCTGGCCAGGCTGCAGGCTTATTATCCGTATGTGAACCGGTGGCAGGATCATTATGTGCTCAGGTTTCCCCCTGTACAGGAAAAACCGCTGGATCTGATCAT
>PUMA01000182.1 GCA_003551155.1 Desulfonatronospira sp. | reverse complement strand
GAAATGTCTTCAAAAAAAGGCCCCAGTAATATTCAAAATGGAAGTTGCCAGGCCATTTAGACTTAGCTGCAGGGCTTTCCAGGCCTGACCAATGACGGTTCATGCTGATGGCAGGCGAAAGCGAAGATGTGGCCTGTTCCAGAGTCAGGCTGCAGACATTTTTTTTGTAAAGTTCAATTCCCAGCCTGTATTTTCGCGGACCAGGTACCTGCCATCTTATACACCCATCCACATTGGTCCTTTGGCCGGTTTGAAGATGGAGATAGCTGATATTCACTTCCTGCCCAGGATGAAGGAGGGCCTTGGTGCTGGACTTCAAGCCATGAAGGCTGATATCTTCTATTGTTGCTCTGTAGGTTTTTGTTTTTGTACGGTTGGAAACTATGGGAGTGATGTAGGCAGGCATGCTCAGGCTGAATCTTGGCTCTCTTCTCTTTTCAATATGATTTTTCTGAGTTTGCATTGTACTTTACTTTTATTTTGCATTGCATAAATACTGAAAAATCATCGCCAAAAGCAGGAATTCAGTTGATGCTGCTGTCCCTACTGTAAATTCTCTGTGTATTTATGGACAATTCAACGGTAAAGAATCTTGTGTCCCGGAGTTGTATGATTGTTGCAGCAGGTCATATACTAGACATGACTATACTGCAAGTTTAAAACCAGAAATATTTTATACCTGCAACTTGGTATATGGTGAGTATTTTTCCTGTTAACAATTTGAAATTAATTAGTTTTGTCAGAGTATGCAAAAAAATTCAACATGCATTCAATATTGCAAAGCAATTCCCATCAGTGGAACCAGATTACAATAATAATTAATTAGCATATCAAAATCAACTGGTTATCAGCCTAGACGAGAAACGGTCATTATTTTCAACTTGTTGAATTTTTTTGCAGGTTTTGTGTGCAATAATTTGTCCTCACTGTGCAAAATAATTCTGTCAGAAATTTGGTTCATCCGGCTGGAGCATACTTTTGAGACATTTAACCACGCCTATGGTGTGGCAGGCCGCCCTTTTGGGTCAAAGCGTAAGATATTTCTGTCTATAAGGTTCTCCGCCCCTGCGGGGGCGCTTGTTATTCATATACACCGGCTCGGTGGATATGAATAATAAATCTCTTCCTCCTGCCTTGTTCTGCCTGCCCAGTGAAATAGATGAAGTCTCAGCGAAGTTTACCCGGTGAAACCTTCTTCTGTTTAACTAGGCGTATTTCACCGGGGCGACTCTAGGCCTGCGTAGGCCGGGCGTGAGACATTCTTTTCCTTATGCTCAAGTACGTTTTAACCGGCTGAACCAAAAGAATCCATGAATGGATGCGGTAATTACGGTTAATGGTATGGATCTGGCAAAATAACATTTTCAGCAGCATCCAATGTCAGGAAAACCCGCATCTACAGCTAGTATGCTCAAATTCAATAATGGACCTGATTGTTGCTAAGCCATATGAACTTTTGAAAATGCCCGGGAATCATTCCAGGACAAACCAGCAGCCTGTTTTTAACAAAAAAATCAGCAGGATTTCAATGTGTCAACAGTCTTGATTCACTCAGAAAGCCATAATTACGGTATGTATTTGAAGAGCCTGGTCCATCAGGTGGATTCAGTCCGTGATCTCCATGTATACAACGGATCAGCAGATCCCCTCAGCCAGTGGGAGCATAAGCCGAGACTTCTGGTGATTCATTCGGGTTCAAGGGATGAGTTGCCCTGGAGTGTTATACATAACTGGTCAGGGGTTCCTAAAGTAATCATTTCCAGGAAAGAAAACCATGCAAAAACCACTGGAGATTTTTATTTTCTGCCCACTCCTCTGGATGTTAAAGGGTTTGTGAAATGCATACACCGGTTGATCTGCCCGTCAGACGAGGGCCTCCATGATTCTGATTCTTTTCCATGCGGGCCTTATCTGATTGGCAACAGCCCCAAGATGGCGGAGCTGCGCCACAAGATAGCCAGACTGAGCAGGTCCGGACTCAGCGTTCTTATTTGCGGACAGACCGGGACAGGCAAGGGCGTGGCTGCATTGTCTCTGCACAATAACTCACCTCAGAAGAACCATCGGTTCCTGTCCATAAACTGCGCCAACGTGCCCAATAACTTGTTGGAGAGCGAACTTTTCGGGTACAGGAAAGGCGCTTTTACCGGTGCCTGGCAGGACAAGCCGGGCATGTTTGAACAGGCTGGCCAAGGCACTGTTTTTCTGGATGAGATATCCGAAATGTCACCCTATATGCAGGCCAAGCTTTTGCATGTACTTCAGGAGAAGGAGTTTTATCCAGTGGGCGGAACAGACAGGGTGAAGATCAATGCCAGAATGATTGCGGCCACCAATGCAGATTTGCGCAATGCTATGCTTGAGGGAGGTTTCAGGGAGGATCTGTATTATAGACTGGCTGTTGTCCGCCTGGATCTGCCTCCACTAAAACAGAGAAAAGGCGATATCACGCTGCTGGCCCAGTATTTCCTGGATAAATTTTGTCTGGAGTATGGGAAGCCGGATTTTCACGGCCCTTCCAGGGAGCTGTGGACTCTGCTTGAAGAATATGAATGGCCGGGGAATGTCCGGGAGCTGGAAAGCTTTATCAACGGCCTGGTGGCCCTGGAAAGCGAGGAAATGGTTATGGAGGAGCTATACAGGAAAATGCCTTCCTGTTCAGTCAGTCCTGGCATGCATCAGGACGGGCCTGAAAAAAGAGCTGATGCTTCTGGGCGTGATTTTCTTCCGCTGAAGGAGATAGCAAATAAAGCTGCTGGTCAGGCTGAAGCGGATATTATCCGCAGAACCCTTGAGCGGACAGGGGGCAGGAAGAAGCTGGCAGCTGCTGCCCTGAAGGTAAGTTACAAGTCCTTATTGAAAAAAATTAAAAGCTACGGGTTGTAAATCATGCTGCAAGTTCCCAAGTTTGACTGGCGTCCTTATCTG
>PUMA01000102.1 GCA_003551155.1 Desulfonatronospira sp. | reverse complement strand
TGTGCGTTGAGGCCTAGAATATCATCAACAGGGTTGAGGCCGGGATATCCCTGTATATTTTCAAAAAGCTGTGAATAATCTACGCCTTGCAAACCAGGATTGGAATTATTCAGGATCAATTAAAACACAGCAGCTGTTGACAGTTACTCAGGGATTGACTAGTGAATTCAGCTTTAGAAGTTCTTAATTTCAAGGCGTTACAGGATACATGTGCATGGTTGCATGGAACTTTAAGCTTCGTGTGCATCCAGGGCAGAGCGGATATTTGTCCTGATTTGACGGCTAGACAGTGACGCCAGGCGAAGGAGTTCGCCTTTGACCGCTTCGAGCATTGAAGCTGATAACTCCTGTCTTTGAGTATGAGGGCAGGAGTTTTTTATTTAATGAGGCGCTTTAATGCATGAAGTATGGGGACAGGCGGCTCTCTGGGTGGGGCTGGCACTGATCGCTTCGCTCATTGCCGTGAGGTTGCGTGTGGCTACGGCCCTGTCTGAAATGATGGTCGGGATGGCCGCTCAGTTGATCATCGGGGCGGCCTTGGGCACATCTTTGGGAGCGGACGCACCATGGATAGTTTTCCTGGCCGGGGCCGGGGCAATTCTTTTGACCTTTCTGGCCGGAGCAGAGCTCGATCCGGTGGTTTTGCGGGCCCGGTGGAAGGAAGCGCTGGCCATCGGCTTCATTTCCTTTCTTTTGCCTTTTCTTGGGTGCGCCGCCATTGCTTACTGGCTGCTCCACTGGACAGTGCAGGCAAGCTGGCTGGCCGGAGTGGCCATGTCCACCACCTCGGTGGCTGTGGTCTATGCGGTCATGCTGGAGCTGGGCCTGAACCGGACCGATTTCGGCAAGGCAGTTCTTGCTGCCTGTTTTATTACCGACCTGGGGACGGTTTTGGCCCTGGGCCTTATCTTTGCCCCGTTTACCATAAAAACATTGATCTTTTCAGGCACCGCCCTGACTGTTTTTTTTATCCTTCCCACCGCAACCCGGGCTTTTTTCAGGAGTTACGGCGGCCGGGCATCGGAGATGGAAACCAAGTATCTCCTCCTGGTTCTTTTCGGCCTCGGTTCTCTGGCTGTCTGGGCCGGGAGCGAAGCGGTTCTGCAGGCCTACGTGGCAGGCATGGTTCTGGCCGGAACAGTGGGCAGGGACCATGCACTTATCCGGAGATTGCGCACTGTTACCTTCGGTCTGCTGACTCCCTTTTATTTCATCCGGGCAGGGTCATTCGTGTCCATTCCTGCTCTGCTGGCATCACCTTTTCCTTTGCTCATGCTGTTTTTGGGCAAAATGTTCACCAAGATCATCGGGGTATATCCTACAACCAAGGCCTTCAGATACAGGCAGACCGAAGGCATTTACACCACCCTGCTCATGTCCACAGGGCTTACTTTCGGCTCCATCGCAGCTCTGTTCGGTCTCACGCAGGGCATCATCGACCAGAGTCAGTATTCCATTCTCATCACCGTAGTTATAGCCAGCGCCATTGTGCCGACCATTATAGCCAACGCCTTTTTCATCCCCAGGTACCTGCTGCCTAAACGTACATCCGGTGATGAGAAGCAGGGATGATTTGTCCTGCAAGGAGGAAATATGTCCAGATTTGGAAAGCTGCTTGTCGCCTTTGACGGTTCTCCTGATTCGCACAAAGCCGTAGATTTTGCCCTGGAGATGGCCCGCCAGTGCAAGGCCGAATCCAGGGAACTTCACTTTCTGTCCGTGGTCCATCCGCCGGAACAGGCCGAACTGGTTGAGGTGGAAGCGGTCATTGATACAGCCAGAGCCAACTATCAGGAATTGTTCAATGAACTTCGTCACAAGACCCGAGACCTGGAGGCTATGGTGTTCACGGAAGTCGCCGTGGGTCATCCTGCTTTTCAGATCGCCCGCTATGCAGAAGAACGCGGCTGTGACCTGGTGGTGGTGGGACGGCGGGGCAGGTCCAAAATCGAGGAGTGGTTTTTAGGTTCAGTCTCTAAGAGGGTGGCTGCCTATGCTCCCTGTACAGTGGTCATCGCCAAATGAATGGTGACCGCACCATGGGCGTCCATGGCCAGAGCCCTGGGAAACCTCTCTGGATCCGGCCCTGCACAGGCAGGCTGTAACCATTCAGGGGATTGATGTGAGTTTCCATGATGTCTATCTTGAACTTGTGGTTCCTTTGACCAAAGACAAGAAAAAAGCCTCTTCCATTCTGTCCCTGGCCGGAATTATCCCGGGCTTTGATAAATCCGGTGATGAAAAATTGTGCAGGGTTCGTCTACCCCTTGCTGAAACTGCTGAATTCAGAGACATCATTATTGAACTGTGGAGCATTGCCCGGCCCATGCCCGGAGCAAAGCTGAGCCTGGGAGGTAAAGAGATTGACTTAAGTGATCTCAAGGATCTCTGGAGGGTTATGGATTGTTTTCTTTCCAGCTCTCTTGGCCGCTACGGTGCTGATCACTGCAGATCAAAATCCAGCGGGGGGGACTGGGGCTGTCTTTTTCTGACCGGCGATTCCTTATTGTCCGGTATTGATGATAAAACCGACAGAGAAAAGCTTAAAAACAGTATCCGGCGGGAGGCCGAAAGACTCAGGCTTCACCTCTGTCCACGTTTCGACCTGAACAAGGCTCTGGCAGGGGCGGAATCAATTACTGATCAGACTCTGGCTTTAATGAAGCAGGAATCAACGCCGTTAAAAACTCTGAAGCTTATGGAAGGTCATCAGGATAAGTCTGAACAATCCAGGGAAGCGATTCCCCGGGTTTCCTACGCTGATATCGGCGGACTGGACCAGGTTATAAGTACTCTGAGGGAGATTATTGAACTGCCCTTCAGACATCCTGAAATTCTTGAAAGAATGGGTATCATTCCACATAAGGGAATCCTGCTGCACGGTCCTCCTGGATGCGGAAAAACTCTTCTTGCCAGAGCGGTTGCCTGTGAAAGCGGCGCAACCTTCATACCCATCAG
>PUMA01000033.1 GCA_003551155.1 Desulfonatronospira sp. | reverse complement strand
TCTCCCAGTCAAAACCCATGTCCGAGCTGTTGTAACCGATGTCCTTGACCGTCTCCCGGACAATGGTGGGCAGATCGGCATACGCCCGGGAAGTGATCTCCCCGGCAATGAACACCATGCCAGTGGTCACCAGAGTCTCGCAGGCCACCCTGGACTCGGGATCCTTATCCATAAGAGCATCCAGCACGGCATCGGAAATGTAATCGGCCACCTTGTCCGGATGACCCTCAGCCACGGATTCAGAAGTGAAAAAATACTTGCCCTGTGATCCTATCATACCTTGATTCTCCTTGAAAGTTTAACCCTGCTTCAGAGGAAGAGTGGAGAACCCTTCTTCCTGATTCTCCACTTATTGTTTGCTTTTGTCTGCCTGCCACGCACAAAGCGTGGTCAGGGCCAGCTTCTTATCAGAATTCTGTCTTGTGTCTTATGACCTCTGATTATGTGCCTTCCTCCCAGGATTCCAGGTAGTCCTTCTGTTCCCGGGTAAGCTCATCTATTTCCACGCCCATGGCCTCCAGCTGCAGGCCTGCGATTTCGTCGTCCAGCTCGCGGGGAAGCTGAATAACTTTGTTTTCCATTTTGCCCTTGTTCTTCACCCCGTACTCGCAGGCCAGGGCCTGACCGCAGAAAGAGGTGGACATGACCTCGCTGGGATGGCCTTCGGCAGCCGCCAGGTTGATCAGCCTGCCTTCGCCCAGGATGAATATCTTCTTGTTGTCCAGGACGTATTCATCCATGGCCGTGCGGACCCTTCTTTTGGAGCTTGCCGCCTCCTGCAGGGCCGGGATCTGGATTTCGTTGTCGAAGTGCCCTGAATTGCACAGGATGGCTCCGTTCTTCATAACCTTCATGTGCTCCAGGCGGATAATATTCTTGTTGCCGGTCACGGTGCAGAAGATGTCCCCGATCTTGGCCGCATCAGCGATTTTCATCACCCGGAAGCCGTCGTAGGCAGCCTGCAGAGCTCGGAAATTGTCCACTTCAGTGACTATCACGTTGGCTCCCAGGCCCTTGGCCCGCTTGGCCACTCCCTTGCCGCAGCTGCCGTAGCCGCTGACCACGAAGTTCTTGCCTGCAAAAAGGATGTTGGTGGCCCTGAGAAGACCGTCCACAGTGGACTGGCCGGTGCCGTAGAAATTGTCCACCAGATGCTTGGTCATATTGTCGTTGACCGCAATCATGGGATATTTAAGGGCGTTGTCCTTTTCCATGGCCTTGAGCCTGATTATGCCGGTGGTGGTTTCCTCGCAGCCGCAGATTATATCGGGTATCATGTGGCTGTGGCTCTTGTGGATCTCTGAAACCAGGTCGCAGCCGTCATCAATGGTGATGTGGGGCTTGAACTCGATGACCTTGTTGATGTAGCGGTAATAATCCTCCTTGGTCTCCCCCTTGTAGGCCCATACCCTGATTCCTTCCTCGGCCAGGGCCGCGGCCACATCATCCTGGGTGGACAGGGGATTGCAGCCGGTAATAGCCACCTCTGCCCCGCCGGCAATGAGAGTGCGTACCAGGATGGCTGTTTCCTTGGTCACATGCAGGGCCAGGCCGATACGCACGCCCTGGAGGGGTTTATCCTGTTCAAAACGCTTCTTGACCTTGAGAAGGGCTCCCATGTGCAGCTCGGCCAGTTCCAGATTCTTCATGCCCTGGGAGGCCAGGGACTTGTCCTTGACTTCAAAGTGATTTCCTTTGTCCATGTCTTGATCTCCTTTTTTGTTTATGCTTAAAAATTATTGTTAATGTTTTACTGCCTGACATATGTTGATGCCAAGACCCTGGCGGACCTGCTGGTGCTCCAGCTTGAGCAGTTCAAGGCCTGCCTGCCGCATCCACTGCTCAAGCTGCTCCGCGGTGAATCCGGCCCAGACACCGCCGTACTTCTGACGGACCTTTTCCTGGTCGTGACGGTCAAAATCAGCCATGATAAAAAGTCCGGCAGGCCTGAGCACCCGGCTGACCTCCCTGAGTCCTTCCAGGGGCTCTGCCACGTGGCGCAGGACCATGTCCATGACCACCAGGTCTGCTTCTTCATCGCGCATGGGCAGATGTTCCAGCTCACCCAGGCGCAGATCAGCATCTACGCCTGCTCCCTGCAGCCTGGCCCTGGCTTTTTCCAGCATCCTCGGGGAGCTGTCCACACCGATCACCAGTTCTGCAAAACGGCTCAGATCCAGCAGCATCCCTCCGGTGCCGCATCCCAGATCCGCAGCCGCTTTATGATCACCGCCCGCCTCCCGGACAACCCGGGCCAGGCTGAATTCTCCCAGGATCTCCTGTTTCAGCCGGTCCCAGTCATCCGCCAGGCTGTTGAAAAAACTGCGCACCCTGTGCTTTCGCTCTTCCATAACATCCAGGGCCCTGTTCAGGTCCTGCTCATAATCCCGACTGGACCTGCCAGCCTGAACAATCAGCTCCATGAGGTGCTCAAGCTCCCGGGTACGCACCCCGCTGTAATAAATATAGCTGCCGTCCCGTCTGGACGAGAGCAGCCCGGAATCAGCCAGGATCTTCAGGTGCCTGGAAACCCTGGACTGTCCCATGTCCAGGATGCTCACCAGCTCGTTCACGCTCAGCTCGTGGTGCAGAAGCACATGAAGCAGCCTCAGCCTGGTCTCATCCGCCAGGGATTTAAAAATTCGTATTATATTCAATTTATGTCCATATCAAGATATCTTGATAATTAGCTAGACACCATCTAAATACTATTTGAAATAGATTGTCAAGAACGAATTTAATCAGTCATACGGAAACGGTTCCTTTTCCTTTTGGCTGCGTCAATCTGCACAATTCTTCGTTAACGTATTAAGATACGCCTCCTCATAATTACTTGATTTCCTTGCCAAAAGAAAAAATTCCTCATTTCCGGAAAGAAAACCAGTAGCTTCAGCATCCGGAAATAAAGAATTTCCGGATGGAAACTAATTAATTTTGGCTCTTGGACGTTTGCTGTGGAATTATTAATTTTTT
>PUMA01000161.1 GCA_003551155.1 Desulfonatronospira sp. | reverse complement strand
CTGTCCGGCCGGGGTTGCCAGGAGACACCGGCAGGAATAAAGAGAACTCAGGAGGTCCATATGCAGGCTCTTATTCTGGTGGACATTCAGAACGACTTCTGTTCAGGAGGCGCTCTGGCAGTACCCGGTGGCGATGAGATCATCCCTGTGGTCAACGCCCTGCAGCAGAAATTCAAGCTGGTGGCAGCCACCAGGGACTGGCATCCTCCAGGACACGTGAGTTTCGCCTCCACCCACGGCAGAAAGCCCGGAGAGGTGATAACCGTAAATGGTGTGGAACAGGTTTTATGGCCTGATCACTGCGTCCAGCATACCTGGGGGGCCGAGTTCGCGCCCGGTCTGGAAACAACCGGCATTGCCAGGGAGTTTACCAAGGGAAGCGATCCGCACATTGACAGCTATTCAGGCTTTTTCGACAACCAGCGCCTGCGTTCCACCGGCCTGGAAAATTTTCTGAGGGACAGAAAAGTTGAAAAAATCTATATCGCCGGCCTGGCCACCAACGTATGCGTCATGTACACAGCCCTGGACGGAGTCCTGCTGGGTTTTGACACTGTGGTCATAGAAGACGCCTGCCGGGGAGTGGAGCTTGAACCCGGGGATGTGGACCGGGCCCTGGAAAGGATGCGCGCAGGCAAAGTAAGGCTCTACAGCAGCAGGGAACTGCTGAAATAATATCCGCTGCAAGGAGATATCCGCATGACTCCTGAAGAGCACAGTCTGGCCAACGGCATCCTGTATACTGATCAGTATCAGCTGACCATGGCCCAGTTTTATTTCCGCATGGGCCTGCATGAGAAAGAAGTCCAGTTTGAGTATTTTTTCCGCAAATACCCCGACTATGGTTCTCATCAGGCCGGATACTGCATATTCGCCGGCCTGGAATGGCTTCTGGAGTGGATGCAGAAATCCAGGTTCACATCTGTTGAACTTGAGGCCCTGAAGACTAGGACCACTTCCAGGGGCAAACCTTTTTATGATCCCGATTTTTTAAACTGGCTTGAAAGCAACGGGTCCTTCCAGGAAATAAGCATCCGGGCCGTACCCGAGGGACGGGTCATCCACCCCCAGGCTCCGGTGGCAGTGGTCCAGGGTCCCCTTCTCATGGCCCAGCTGCTGGAATCCTCTCTGCTCAACCATCTTAATTACCAGACCCTGGTGGCTACCAGGGCCTCGCGCATCCGTCAGGCGGGACAGGGCCGGATGCTTCTTGAATTCGGCATGCGCAGGGGGCAGGACAGGGGGTCCAACGCCGGGGCCAGGGCCGCTCTCATAGGGGGAGCTGACTACACCTCCAATGCAGGCATATCCCATGTCCTGGGCTACCCGCCCAAGGGAACCCATGCCCACAGCATGATCCAGGCCTGCATGGCCCTGGGACATACGGAGCTGGAAGCCTTCAAAGCCTTTGCAGAGGTGTATCCTGATGACTGCATCCTGCTGGTGGATACTGTGAACACCCTGGAAAGCGGCATGCCCAGCGCCATAAAGGTTTTTGAGGAGCTCAGGCGCAAGGGCCATGAACCCCTGGGGGTGCGCATCGATTCCGGTGACCTGGCTCACCTGAGCCTCATGGCCCATATCATGCTGGAGAAATCAGGGTTTCCGGACGCCTTGCTGGTCCTGTCCAATCAGCTGGATGAAATGGTTATTACCCAGATCATCAACCAGATTCATGAAGAAGCGCCCCTGTACAGTGTGGATGCCGGTAAAGTGGTCCGGCGGCTGTGTTTCGGGGTGGGCACCCGTCTTCTGACCTCCAGTGGACAGCCGGCCCTGGATGGAGTGTACAAGCTGACCGCCATCAAAAACCAGAACAGCTGGCATCCGGCCATTAAAATTTCCGAGACCCCTTCCAAGACTATTAATCCGGGCTTCAAAAAGCTCTGGCGCCTTTACGACCAGCGGGGCAAGGCTGATGCGGACCTCATCTGCCTGGAAGACGAAGCCCCGGACCAGGAAGAGGTGGTTTACCTGCATCATCCTGTCCAGGCCCACAGCTATCGTCTCAAGAAAAGAGAAAAGATATCCCGCATGGAGCTTCTGCTCAAGGATGTCTACAGCAGGGGAAGTGTGCTGGAAAGCTATCCCTCCATTGAAGAGATCCGAAGGAAGAGGGATCAGGACCTGGCTGTGCTCGATCCAGGGGTCAAGAGGCTGATCAACCCGCACATATACCATGTATCCCTGAGCAAACGCCTGTGGGATCTGAAGCAGGAGATGGTCAGGGAGGCCAAGAAATAAATCAGCAGCAGCCTGAAAATCAGACTGCTTCAGGATAGGGAAAATCAGGGTCATCAATGAGCCTGGCCATTCTCTGTTTTTTGGGAGTACGGGCCTGATGAAAATCAACCACTTCCTGGACAGCCTGCAGAAGACGCTCTTCACTTACTTCCTTGAGCACGCGGCGTCCCGGCCTGGGGTGCACTCCACCCTTGCCCCCCACGTACAGATCAAACCCTTTTTTGGTGGCCACAACCCCGATATCCTTGACCGTGGCCCCGGAACAGCTGAAGATGCAGGCGGATACGCCGATCTTGAGCTTGGGCCTGATTTCTCTGCCGGCAAAGCGCGCCACCATGCGCCCGGCGATTTCCTGAGGGTCTGTCCTGCCCAGTTTGCAATTGCCCTGACCTATGCACACCCGGGGCAGGGGAAACCTGCCCGGCGCTTTCAGCTGCATGCCCAGGGATGAAAATTCCTGTCTGATTTCTTCGGCCTTTGCTTCAGGCACGTCCAAAAGCCTCAGATTCTGCTCATTGGTCAGGTATACGGTTAAATCATGCTCCCTGGACAGTTTCAGTGCCCGGGCCATGACTTCCAGGGGCAGACGTCCCGCTGGCAGGAGCACGGTAATGTTGGTGGTGTTCATTTGTTGATCCTTGTTGGTTTGATAAATTATCAGGATTTTCCAGGTTCCACTGCAAAAAGTTATTTTTGCAGTCCAGGGGATCAGGGGTCAGTAAAATCAAAATGTCTCGGTGCTCATGTTTT
>PUMA01000032.1 GCA_003551155.1 Desulfonatronospira sp. | reverse complement strand
TGGGCGGAGTCGAGGGGTCGGGATCCGGGTCAGGGTCTGGGTCGGGGTCGGGTTCCGTGGACGGCGGCGGTGGGGGCGTGGTGGGCGGTTGGTCCCCGATCCCAGCGGAACCGAGGACGGCTTCCACGACCGCGTCGCCGATCGCCGCCGGTCCTCCGACCACGATGACGTCGGAGAACCGCTCCGCGCGTTCGGCGAGGAACGCCCCGAGCTCGACCGCATCGTCACCGACCCGGTCGGGCACGAGCAGCACCACACCGCCGACTCGGGCTGCCAGCGCACCGCTGGCCAGCGCGTCGGGGAAGTTCGCGCCGGAGGCCAAGATGAGCGGCACGGCGCCACCCAGCGTCTCGAGGGCACGATCGACGACCGCGGCCGACGTGCCATAACGGGTAGGGCCGAACGTGCGCTCGACGTCGTAGCCGGCGTCCCGGAGCATCGCAACCGCCGGGGTAGTCACGGCGTTGGGGCCTCCGACGACCGTGACCGAACTGACGGCGAGATCGCTGAGGGCCGCAAACGTCGCCTCCGGTGGTGCGTCTTGGCGCGTCAACAGCAGCGGAGCGGGGCCATCGGCCAGCCACGCGCCCGCGGCGACCGCGTCGGGCCACGCGCGTCCCTCATCGGGGTGCGCGCCGAGCGTCACGATCGCCCAGTCGGCCGCGACGCCGTCGGTAGCCGTCCTGTCGACGGTCGCGGCGATAGCCGCTGCCGTGGCGAAGCGATCGCCGCCCGACACCCGCTCGACGAGGATGTCCATGTCTTCCAGCGTGTCGGTAACGGCGGACGCAACAGCTCGAGGCCCTCCCAGCACCGTCACGCGTTGCGTCTCCAGGGTTTCGAGCGCGCCGGCAACCTCGTCGGGCAACACGTCGGCGCGAGTGAGCAGCAGCGGGGCGTCCAGGGCGGCCGCGAGGGTCCCGCCCGCCAAGCCATCCGGGAAGTCCCAGCCGGTGGCGAGCACGACTTCGGGAGCCTCGTCCCAGTAACGCAGCGCGATGTCGACGGCGGTACCGACCCGGTCGGAGCCAGCCGCGCGCGAGATGTCGTTGGCACCCTCGGCGCGTGCGGAGGGCACCGCCGGGAGCGAGGCCGCCACGAGTGCGGCGGCGATGAGCGCGCACACGGCGCGCGCCGTCGGAGTCCTGCGCGACCGACTCGTCGGCACAGTTGACCAGCGCACGTGCGTTCCTTTCCCCACGACGACCGCGCGTGGGCCGCACCGTAAGCACGGCGACTTGAGCCCCGCTTGAGCCTGGTGCTGGCCAACACCGACCCGGCGGTGCACGCTAGGTCGGGAGGACGACTCGACGAGGACGCCGGATGATCGAACTCCGGTTGTTGGGGCCACCCCGACTCACCATCGACGGTGACGCCGTCAACCTGGCCCTCAAGCCGTTGACCGTGCTCGCGTGCCTTGCTGCCCATCGCGGCCGCACGATCGGTCTCGACCGCCTCGGCGCCGAGCTGTGGGGCGACCACCCTCCGGCGAGCCGCGCGAACACGCTCGAGGGATACGTCTCGCGACTGCGTGGGGTCCTCGAACCCGGCCGTCCGCCTCGCGGCCCGAGTGCCATCCGGCGCGAGCCGTCGGGATACCGCTGGCAGGACCGCGACGTCTGGCTCGACGCGGACGCGTTCGCCGCCGAAGTCGGTCGCGCACGGACGCTGCGTGGGAGCGATGCGGAGGCGGCGGTCAAGCACTACACCGAAGCCTTGGAACGCTGGAGCGGAGATGCCCTCGAGGGCCTGACGCTGGGTCCGCTGCTCGGGGAGACCGCGACTCGATGGCAGACCCTGCGACTCGACGCCGAAGAGGAACGTCTTGCCCTCGAACTCGCACTCGGCCGTGTCGGCGACGTCGTCGAACGTGCGCAGACGTTGCTCGCCGCCCATCCCTACCGGGAGCGGTTCGCCGAACTCTCCATGCGCGCACTGACGACGGTGGGACGGCAGCGCGACGCGCTGGAGTGCTACCGGACGGTGCGCGACACCCTCGTCTCCGACCTCGGCATCGAGCCTGGTCGCGACCTCCAGGCGATGCACCAGCGCATCCTGCGCCAGGAGCCGCTGGAGGAGACACCGCAGCCCTTGCCGACGCTGGGCGGCGTCGCACCCGCCCCCGTGGAGCAACCGATCGGGCGGGAGGACGAACTGGCTGCGGTGGTCGCTGCGGTCGACACGACACGCTGCGTGACCGTCTCCGGACCGGGCGGTGCAGGAAAGACGACCGTGGCGATCGCCGCGGCCGCCACGATCGCGCCGCGGTTGGCCGACGGCGCGCGCGTCGTCGCCTTCGACGGTGTCGGCGCCCGACGCGACGTCGCCGGAGTCGCAGCGGAGCAACTCGCGCTCGGGCCGCATCCCGGCGGCAGCGTGGCTGCGCTGCGTGACGCGCTGCGGGAGCGCGAGTGCCTGCTGGTGCTCGACGGCTGCGAGCGTCTCGCCGAGGCGACAGCCGCCGTCGTCGACGACCTGCTGCGCCTGTGCCCTCGTCTGCGCATCCTCGTGACGTCACGGATGACGCTCGACCTCGTGCACGAGCACGTCGTCAGGGTCGGGCCCCTGCCGACACCGGACCCCCGGGACGACCCCGTGCGCATCCGGCGGTCCCCGGCTGTGGCGTTGCTGGTCCGGCGCGCCAGGCAGGTGCGTGCTGGCTTCGACGTCGACGACCGCGTCACCGCCACCGTCGCCGACATCGTCACGCGCCTCGATGGGCTGCCGTTGGCGATCGAACTCGCCGCCTTCCGGTTGGTCTCCCGCGAGCCGCATGAGCTCGCCGACACCCTCGACGAGCACCTGTCATCGCGCGCTCGGCGGGGCAACGGCCACGCCATCGGCAACGGCACCCTCGACACGGTGATCGCCGACAGCGAACGTCTCCTGAGCGACCCACATCGGCGCGCCTTCCGGCGCCTGGCGGTGTTCCCCGATGGCTGCACGCGCGCGGCGGCCGCTGCCGTGACCGGCCTCGACGGGGCCGATCTCGACCACCTCG
>PUMA01000111.1 GCA_003551155.1 Desulfonatronospira sp. | reverse complement strand
TGGGCAAAAGCCCCACCTCAATGCTCAGGGGACGGACAGTACGAAGGTCGCGGCCGTCAATGCGGATTTTCCCGGTCCGGATCTTTTGGCGCATGATCATCTTTTCCAGATTTTCAAACGCCTCCTGGAACCTGTCCAGTTTTTCAGAGTCATGGCCGAACTTTTCAATCAGGGATTCTTCCACTCTGTTTCTGACCTCTGCTTTGGCTTCCCTGCGCTTGATTTTGCCCGGAGTTTCCAGGGCCCTGGACAGATCATCAGCAGCCAGATCCTGCACAAGCTTTTCCAGTTCCACATCCTTTTCAGGCACGGTCGGGACAGGAATCTTTTCACGGCCGGTCAGGCCGCGCAGCTCTTCTTGTCCGTCCAGGAGCGGAGCCACCTGCTTTCTGGCCCAGTCAATGGCCTGGGCAATGATCTTTTCCGGAATAAAGTCGGCCACGCCTTCCACCATGACCACTCCATCCCTTGTGGCCGCCACTATGAGATTGAGGTCGCTCTGATCCAGCAGCTTTTCACTGGGGTTGAGAATAAATTCTTCGTCTATATATCCTATCCTGGCTCCGGCCAGAGGTCCCTTAAAGGGAATTTTGGATATGTGCAGGGCGGCTGAGGCACCGCTTATGGCCAGCACATCCGGGTCATTCTGGGGATCAGCCGAAAGCACAGTGGCCATGATCTGTACTTCATCCCTGAAAGTCTCCGGGAAAAGAGGCCGGATGGACCGGTCGATAAGCCTTGAAACCAGGGTCTCGCGTTCGCTGGGTCTGCCGATTTCCCGCCGGAAATATCCTCCGGGAATTCTGCCAGCAGCATAGGACATCTCCTGATAATTGACCACCAGAGGAAAAAAGTCCTGGCCCTGCTTGGAAGCTTCCTGGGTCACGGCAGTAACCAGGACCACGGTATCCCCGCTCTGGACCAGAACCGATCCGTGTGCCTGGTTGGCCATTTTGCCGGTTTCGAAAGTCAGCCTGCAGTCCCCTGCTGCGGAGCTAACCTTAATACTTTGAAATTCTTTTAACATATACTGATTGATCCTTTGTGAATGTTTGGATACGGGACTTTCCGGAGGGTTCATTTTTTATGCTGTTCTGCAGTCTCCGGTCTTTTTTTCTGTTTATTTTCTTAGACCCAGCTCAGCAATGAGACGTCGGTAACGGTCAACATCCTTTTCTTTAAGATAGTTGAGCAGTTTTCTTCTTTTGCCCACCAGCTTCAATAATCCTGTACGGGAGTGGAAATCCTTCTTATGGGTCTTGAAGTGTTCGGTGAGATACTTGATACGTTCCGTGAGCAGGGCCACCTGAACTTCAGGAGAGCCGGTATCATTTTCATGCTGTTTGAATTTTTCAATCACACTGGCCTTGTCCTCGGGTTGAAGCACCACAGCTGTTTCCTCCTTACAAATTGAATTTATTGTCTTTTTTCATGTCCATAATCCCCGGATTATGGACCACACCAAACGATCATCCCTGGATTTCGCCTCGGCCAGAGCAAGGGGGGAACCGTCCCTGGCAAGCAGCAGGGCAACATCGTTTTCCCGGGGTCGGCAACCGGAAATCAGCTGCGCATCAACTGGCTGGCCGCTGCGGACAATTTTCTCCTGGTCTCTGCTCAGGGTAACCTGGTCCCATGTTCTGAAACGGGCCAGGGCCTCTGGAATGGACAGCAGGTGTTTCTTCAGATCTTTGCGGTCAAGAAGCTCCTCCAGGTCCACTGCCTGATCAAGGGTAAAGGGATGACTCTGTTCCCGGACAAGTTCAGTAAGCACTGCGCCGCATCCCAGGCGCATCCCCAGGCTGTGGGCCAGGGACCGTACATAGGTGCCGGCGGTGCAGGTTATCCGGAACACAACATCAGGCGGATCAATAGCCAACACATCCGCCCGGTAAACCTTTATCTTCTTAGTCCTGTGAGGAACCTTTTGTCCAGCCCTAATAAGGGAGTGAAAGGTCCGCCCCTGATGCTTGGCCGCAGACACAGGCGGTATGGGCTGCTCCATCAGGTTTTCCCAGGACTTTATCTCCATGCTTATTTTTTCGGGAAGAACACCTGAGCAGTCTTTTTCGTCCAGGATCCTTCCCTGAATATCGTAGGTGTCAGTGGTCAGGCCAAGGCGGATGGTTCCACTGTAGGTTTTGGGGCCCTGGGCAAAATACTGGGCCAGCTTGGTGGCCTGTCCAATCAATACCACCAGGATCCCCGTTGCCAGAGGGTCCAGTGTTCCGGCGTGGCCTATCTTTTTCATCCTGAACCTGGACTTGATCCGGTTCAGGCACGCCGTGGATGTGGGTCCTCCGGGCTTGCGGAGCAAAATCACCCCGTCTCCAGGGACACTGCTCTTTCTGTCTTTTTCATGTCCCTGAACCGTGTGGTCTGTGTCTTTACTCATGTCGCGCTGCAAGACTGTCTGCACTTAGAAACCCTCGGGCTCATCCCAGGTGTCTGCGGCAGGTGTTGATGAGCATTTCCCGTGCTTCCTGCAGGGAAGCCCGGACAATACCTCCTGAAGCATTGTAATGTCCACCTCCGCCGAATTCCCGGGCAATGGCCCGGACATCCTCAGGACCGGCAGAGCGCAGGCTCAGCTTGACCTGACGCGATTCATCCTCGCGGAGAGTTGCTGCCACCTTTACCCCTTGGACCTTGAGCAGCATATTCACCAACCCCTGGCAGTCTTCAGGACCTGTTCCTGTCTGTCTGAGCATGTCCCTGGAGATACAGATCAGGGCAATGCGTCCCCTGTCAATGAATTCAGCCTGCTGCATGGCAGAGCCGTGCAGATGCATTCTGCCCCGGGACCATTGATTGGTGATCAGCGGGTTGATGGCTCTGTTGTCAAGACCTGACCGGATAAGCCTGGCAGAGAGTTCCAGAGCCCCCGGCGTGGTGTTGCCGAAGCTGAAAAAGCCTGTATCAGAGACAATGGCCAGATAAATGCCCTGGGCCAGGGACCCGGTCAGATCCAGCTCCATTTCCCGGGCCAGCAGGGCAATCAT
>PUMA01000016.1 GCA_003551155.1 Desulfonatronospira sp. | reverse complement strand
GTGAATGCCATGCACATTACTGCCAGCGTCTTCATCAATGATGACGAGGCAGGACTTCATCATGACTATAAGTTGTGGCTGGAAAAGCTGGCTCCTCATGAGCCTGTTTCCCAGTATCGTCATAACGTTGGTGAAGACAATGCTGACGCGCATATGAAAAGACAGATCATGGGCCGGGAAGTGGTAGTAGCCATCACCGATGGCAGGCTGGATCTGGGTCCTTGGGAGCAGATCTTTTACGGCGAGTTTGACGGCCGAAGAAAAAAAAGAGTGCTTATCAAGGTCATTGGCGAATAAGAGCATGCGGAACCCGAGCATGTGCCGGGTAGAAGCAGTCCATAGATTATTATTGACAAGATAATCACAATCAGCTAATAAATAAAAGTTTTGCTTTTCAGGTTTAAGTATCACTATTCCTGTATTGTGCAATATTTAAAAGAGGTCAGATTTAAAAAATGGACCTTCCGAGTAGTAGCTTCTCAGTTAAAAATTCTGCTCAATTCAGGGCGTTAGTCCCTGTGAACGCCAATATTCCGCCTGCCGGGACGGCCATATTCAAGGATTCGATCTTGGCCTGAACCTGATTGATCCGCCTTGAGCCGCCCATCCACGGGCGGTCTAACCAGGAGGTGGATCATGACCCAAAAGATCCTCATTGAACCCAAAGACTTTCTTGATGCAGCCCTGACCGACGACGACAGGCCCCGCCAAGAGCTTATTGACAAGCTCCAAAGTTTGTTGAGCGCAAAAGATCACGATTCTCTGCGCGACTTCTTCTATTCCCTTCATCCTGCAGATGCTGCCCAGGCCCTGGAGCTCTTTTCCCCGGAACAGGCCTGCTCCTTCATTACTCTGCTCAACAACGAGAGCCAGGCCCAGATATTCAATTATCTCCCTCCCCATTTTGAAACCCGCATGGCAGGGTTGCTGGGACGTTCTCAGCTGGCCAGAATCATCGGAGCCATGTCCCATGACGAACGCGCTGACCTGTTCAATCGCCTCACTCCTGAACAGCAGGAGGAAATCCTGCCCGCTCTGGCACATGCAGAGCGAGAAGACATCCGCAAACTGGCTTCCTATCCCAAGGATACTGCCGGAGCGGTCATGACTTCTGACTATGCAGCCCTGTCTCCGAATATCAGCGCCAGGGAAGCTCTGGAAAAACTTCGCCGTGAAGCTCCTGACAAGGAAACCATATATCAGTGTTACGTTATTGATGAAATGCGCAGACTGGTAGGAGTTGTATCCCTGCGTGAACTGCTTATGGCATCGCCCAAGGCTCAGGTCATCGAGATCATGAATGATCAGCCCATCTTTGCCCATGCCAGGGACGATGCCGAAGAAGTCGCTTCCACCATGGCCAAGTACGACCTCTTGGCCATGCCCATCATCAACGGTGACAACAAACTGGTGGGCATTGTCACCTTTGATGATGTGCATGACATCATAGAAGAAGAGGCCACTGAGGATTTCCACCGCATGGGTTCCATATCCGCGCATGGTGAAAGCCTTGTGGGGATAAACTTCAGAAAAGCCAGCCCCTGGCTGATAATCCAGAAGCGCCTGCCCTGGCTGCTGGCTCTGGTCTTTGTCAACCTTCTGTCAGGAGCAGGTATAGCTTTTTTTGAAACTACCATTGAAGCAGTAGTGGCTCTGGTCTTTTTTCTGCCCCTGCTCATTGCCAGCGCAGGCAACGCCGGCTCCCAGTCCTCCACGCTCATGGTCCGCGCCCTGGCCACCGGAGACGTCAAAGTCTCGGACTGGATGTACCTTCTGGGCAAAGAAGTGGGCATAGCCCTGACTCTGGGAGTAGGCATGGCTCTGGCTGTGTCCATGGTGGGGATATTCAGGGGCGGTCCTGAAGTAGCCCTGGTTGTGGGGCTGACCATGACTGTAGTGGTCATTTTCGGAAGTCTTGTGGGATGTCTGCTGCCCTTCCTTCTGGCCAAGTTCAGAATTGATCCGGCTACGGCCAGTGTACCTTTGATTACCTCCATAGCCGATATCGGGGGAATTATAATCTATTTCAGCATAGCCACCTGGATTCTGGAAGTTCCTGCTGTCCATTGAATAATCCATTTTCTGCCTTGAAGTCCCTGAAAATCAAAAAGGGCTTATTGACAGGATTATATAATCTGGGGCATTATTATAATTATACCGCTTGTGTTCTTTTTATTATCCATTTAGCCAGGAGGTTCACTCTATGTTCGGAAAAAGGATTTTCATGTTCGTGGCTCTGGTGCTTGGCCTGACTTTGTCCGCTCCCCAGGCCCAGGCCAAGCAGGATATCCTGTTCGGCGGCGCATCCATTGTCGGGGTTTACTACCAGGTGGCCCTGCAGATCAGCAGCATCATGAACAACAACATGGGCGACAAGTACAACTACATCGGCCGTCCCACCGGCGGTTCAGTATTCAACATCAACGCCCTGGAACGAGGCGCTTTTGATTTCGGGGTTGCCCAGTCCGACCGCAACTGGCAGGCCTATAATGGCGCGGCCGAATGGGAAGGCAGGCCCATAAAGAGTCTGCGCAGCCTGTTCAGCATGCATCCAGAGACGGTTATGCTGGTGGCCCGCAAGGATACCGGTATTGAAAATGTAGAAGACATCAAGGGCAAGAGAGTAAACATAGGCAATCCCGGTTCAGGCCAGCGCGGCAATGCCATGGACGTGCTCAGAATCTACGGCATTGACCCCAATAATGATTTCCGGGCCGAAGGCCTGCAGCACCACGAGGCTGCACGCGCTCTGGTGGACCGCAACATTGACGCTTTTTTCTATACCATTGGCAACCCCAGTGCAGCCATTGAAGAGCCGGCCACATCCGTAGATATCCGCATGGTCCACATTAATGCACCTGGAATCAAGGAAATGGTCGAGGAAAAGCCCTATTACATCATGACCACCATACCGGCAGGTACCTACCGCGGCGTGGACGAGGACATTGAGACCTATGCCGTGACCGCCACTGTAGTCAGCGATGAAAAGGTTGATGAACAAGTGGTCTACGACATGGTTAAAACTGTTTTTGAAAATCTGGACACCCTGAGGGCGTCCCATGCCTCCTTCCGCAACCTGAATGTGGAGGAAATGCTCCAGGGTCTTTCTGCCCCTCTGCATCCCGGAGCTGAAAGATACTACAAGGAACAGGGCTGGATGTAGCCTGCGACTCCCACGGAGCGGGACGTTCATCCCGCTCCGTTTTTTTTATCTTATTCTCTTTTTGGCCCGGCACTGAATTTTTGTGGAGGTTGTTCGACTTGCTGATGACCTCTCCACGCAGCAGTGTATTAATATTCCCTGATCAAGCCCACTGTCCCTTTCTAGCAGGAAAAATTCCACAATGAACAGGTAGCCCAGATGAGCGACGAATCCGGAAAACAGAACTCAGGCCGGGAAGATAAGTCAACTCCGGAAAATCAGGAAACCCCAAGCAAAAAACTTACCAAGGAAGCCGCCAAAGACCTGGTGGTCATGGTGGAGGCCGGGGCCAGGGACCCCCAGAATTTCTTGGTTAAGGCCGTTATAATTTTTCTATGCGTGGCCTGGTCTGTCTTTCAATTGTCCATAGCCCATGACCCCATCAACTCCCACATAGCCAGGGTCTGGCACCTGGCCTTTGCTCTGGGTCTGGCTTTTCTGGTATATCCGGCTTACAAGCAGCACTCCAAGCCCATGTGGGTCAGCCTGACTCAAAAACTTATTCCATCCTTTGCCAAAAAATCCATCAGAAAAAGCATACCAGTCTACGACTGGATCTTTGCCGCTCTGGGCATTACCTCGGCCCTGTACATCTGGTGGGACTTCGATAACCTGATATTTCGCCAGGGAATGCCCAATACCACTGATATCATAATGGGCACCATCCTGATTATACTCCTCCTGGAAGCAGCCCGCAGAGCCCTGGGGCCGGCCCTGGCCATCCTGGCCGCTATTTTTCTGGCCTACAACTTCATTGGGCCTTATCTGCCGGAGATATTAAGGCACAGAGGCATCCCCTTGGATTTCATGATCAGCGACATGTACCTGACCACCACCGGGATCTTCGGTGTCCCCCTGGGCGTATCAGTATCCTTTGTCTTCCTGTTCGTTCTTTTCGGGGCCCTGCTGGATCGGGCCGGGGGAGGCAAATACTTTATTGACGTGGCCTTTTCCGCTCTGGGCACTTACCGTGGAGGACCGGCCAAAGCCGCTGTCCTGGCTTCCGGCCTAACCGGAATGGTTTCCGGATCTTCCATTGCCAATACAGTGACCACCGGTACATTCACCATCCCTTTGATGAAAAAGGTAGGTTTCCCAGGGCATAAAGCCGGTGCTATAGAGGTGGCGGCCTCCACCAACGGGCAGATCATGCCTCCCATCATGGGGGCTGCAGCGTTCATCATGGCCGAAATTATCGGCATACCTTACCTGGACGTGGTCCGGGCGGCTCTTTTTCCGGCCATCATCTCCTACCTGGCCCTATTATACGTGGTTCACCTGGAATCTCTGAAAATGCGGGTCAAGCCCATTCCCCGCAGTGAACTGCCAAAATTCTGGAAAACCGTGCTCAGAGGATGTCACTTTATTATCCCTTTGGCCATACTCATAATATACCTGGTGGTGTTCAGGCGTTCCCCTGTTGCTTCAGCCCTGCACGCCATCCAGGCCCTCATGGTGATAATGCTGGTGCAGCGTCCGATTATCGCCTTTCTGTCCCTGGGTTACCACCACAAGGCCGGTACTCTGGATCCTGATCTCAATCTCAAGCGCTACATCGGCGGAGCTTTCCTGGATGGGCTGCGCGATTTGTGGAACGGCCTGATCATGGGCGCCAGAAACATGATCTCCGTAGGAATCGCTACAGCCACTGCGGGTATAATCGTGGGAGTGGTTTCCATTACCGGGCTGGTGGGCCGCTTTGTGAACATCATTGATGTCCTGTCCATGGGGAACATGGCCCTGATGCTTATATTAACCGCCATGACCAGCCTTATTCTGGGCATGGGTATGCCCACTACGGCCAACTATATCATCATGGCCACCCTGACCGCCCCGGTTATCCTGCACCTGGGCGCTGACATGGGCATTATCTTTCCGATCATTGCCATTCATTTGTTCGTGTTTTATTTTGGTATTCTGGCTGATGTCACTCCTCCTGTGGGGCTGGCCTCATATGCCGGTGCAGCCATAGCCAGATCCGACCCCATTAAGACCGGTGTTCAGGCTTTTTATTACAGTTTGCGCACGGTGATTCTGCCCTTTATCTTTCTGTTTAATACTGAACTTCTCATGATCGCCGGAGTGACCGCCGCCGGAGGCATCATCTGGCTGGATGATCCCCTGCGCCTGGCCTGGATTTTCTTTTCCGGGGTCATAGCCATGTTCGCTTTTGCCTCGGCCCTGCAGGGCTGGCTTATTATCAAATGCAAATGGTACGAAAGGATTTACCTGTTGCTGGCCTGTGCCACAGCGTTCAGACCCGGGGTTTTTGATCAGTATATGCCTTTTGACCGGCTGGGAATGCAGATCCTGGGCGTCTGCATGTTCTTCGCCCTGCTCTTCTTCCAGAAAATAAAGGTAAAAAGGCAGAAAAAAAGTTTATTAGCATGGACGCAAAGAGGAGGAACATGAGCTCATGTATAAACGTATTCTTGTACCCGTAGATCTCCAGGAAGAAGATGAAAGGCTGCGCAACCTGGCTCTGCAAAGGGCGGTGGAACTCTGCCGTTTTTACAACGCCCGCCTGCATGTGCTCACTGTGGTCCCGGACATGGGTATGCCCCTGGTGGGCAGCTACTTTCCAGAGGACGCGGGCAGGCAGATAGTGCAGGAAGCCGAGAAGCTGCTGCATGAACAGGTTACCAGTCATTTGCCGGATGATCTTGACATCCAGCATATAGTCGCCCAGGGCACTGTTTATCGGCGCATCCTGAAAATTGCCCAACAGCTTGGAGTGGACCTGATTGTCATGCCCGCGCACCGCATGACCTTGAAGGAATACTTTCTGGGCTCCAACGCCTCCAGAGTGGTGCGCTTCGCTGAATGCTCCGTGCTGGTGCTGCGTCCTGAATTCGATGCAGATATCATATGTGTCAGTTAGGCCTTTTGACCTTCTAAGGCTGCAGCCCGGAAAGAATAAATGGTAAACCCTTTTCCCTTTACTGTCACCTGATTGTTCCCGAACCGCCATCAGTTCTTGACTTTTTGCGGATTAGATAAACCGTTATCCATTATTCTTAGGCATGGTTACGCACTCCCAGCAAGGAGTTAAGAACATGTCTTGCATGACCAGGATACTTTTCCTTTGTACTGGCAATTCCTGCCGCAGTCAGATGGCTGAAGCCTGGACAAACCATCTTCTGAGCAGTGATTTCCAGGCCTGGTCCGCAGGGGTCAGGAAAAGCACCGTGGACTCCAGGGCTGCAGAAGTCATGGCCGAGGCTGGAGTGGACATGAGCCTTCACCACTCCAAGCTGGTGGAAGAATTGCCGGAAATTGAGTTTGATTATGTGATCACTCTTTGCGATCATGCCCGGGAGAGCTGCCCGTTTTTTACTGGCAGAGCCAAAAAAATTCACAAAAGCTTTGATGACCCTCCGACACTCGCTGAACAGACAGCATCACCTCAAGAAGCCCTGGATCACTATCGCAGGGTCCGCGATGAAATCAAAGAGTTTGTCCTCTCCTTAGCCAAGACGACAAACTGATTGACCACCAAGCATCTGCTCGTGTATCCGATCTTCAACCTGTCTTTACAGGCCGGTGCAGGGGCGGGACTTAAACAAACCGGCCCGGATAATACGAAACTGCGACCTATTTCAGAATGAAAAAGCATGAGCTCTAAAACACATAAATTCACTCAGACCCTTACCCGCAACGACGCAGGCTCGTTCCTGATTAAACTGGCCAGGGCAGTGGAGACAGATAACCTTGATCTTCAGGGCCATAAACTGGAATGGTCGCAGGTTCACAAGCTCAAATGCACCTTTTATTCTCTGGAAAACAGGATTATTCTCAGGACAAAACTGGAGTACAAGGCTAAAAGACCGGCTTCAAAAAATCTTAAACAGACCAGGAAAGACTTAAGAAAGGGTCTCAAGCAGACAAAAAAATGTTTTAAATTCCAAGGCCTGGCGTTCCAGAAAAGGATCAAAAGGGCATTGTGGCGAGGTGAGTCAAAAAGCATTCCTGCCAGTCAGGATGAAATAAAGGATAAGCAAGGCAATTGGGAACATGGCTCGAGGGAAACCGTCTCTGCTGCCGGGTATAAGGAACTGAAGAAGAGAATGAAAAAAACCTTTGCATCCATTTCAAGAAGCATTGGCAATCAGCAATTCCCTCTGACCAGGGACATGGAGTCCTTTATGCAGGATTCCATGTCCCTGGTTGCCATTTCAGGTTATGGAGACGATTATTACCAGGCATACAAAGAAGGTGTACAGATGATGTATGAAGCTTACCAGCGGCATGACCATTCCAGTCTGCATCAGAGTTTCCTTGAAGTGAAAAGAATACAGAGAGATTGCCACACTCGTTTCAAATAAATCAGACATAATGCTGCAAATGAAAACACCGGAATATGGAGCTGAAGAATCCAGGATGGATCCTGCCGCAGCAGTGCCTGACATCACAGAGACGGATCTGAGGATACTTTCCAGCATCGCCTGTGTGCAGCTCACTCCTGAAGAGATGAAAAAAATTATTACGCCTGCCCGTATCTTTCATCATCAAAGGACCGTCCTGGCTGTACACTGGCACCCTGAATACATTCCCATGGAACTGATCAAAAAAAGGATTGAGAATACATTTCCCAATAAGCAGAAAGAACTTATAATTCCCACCCAGCATAATCAGCTTATGACCTATGACCACAAGTTCTACGGGGTGGAAGTGGACTGTTACTCGCGAGGTTTTCAGCGCAAGGTGCAGCTGCTGCTTCACTTCAGGATGGATGACCCTTCCGGGGCGGATGTCCTCCAATCCATGCTGGAACATACCTTTGAATACCGTTCCGGGCAGCTGTTTGCTCTCATGGATACCATTATGGCCCCCAAGTGGCAGGACTATCTCCAGTTGGCGGCTGAAGTAACCGGAGCCGGGGAAAGCGAAATCCAGTTCACCCGGGTACAGACCCACAAGCTTTACCGCCTGCTGCGGGAAAAAGAGAGTACGATTTCCAGGGACTTTTTGAAAAACAAGCTGCTGAAGGACTTCATTGACGGACAGAGAATATTGTATCCGGACCATTTTATCAACCGCGTCCAGGTCTTCCTGAAGGCAGTAAAAAAAATCGTCAAGGAAAATTTCAGCCTGGAATATTTCTACCGTACTTCCGAAGTTATTGAAGAGGCAAGGAGCATAGGGGCCGGGATAGTGGTCCCTCATCCCGAGCAGTTCTGGCCCATTCTGCTTTGCGATTACGACATTGACGGCTATGAGGTCTGGAACCCTCAATCAAGGGAATATACCGAATTTCTGATCAATGTCATCAACCGCCAGAACAGGTCCAGGAGCAGATCCCTGAGGCCTCTGCTGGTGTTCATGGGCGATGACACCCACATGAGTGAAAAGATCAAGGATCCTATACATATTGAGGCGGCCAAGTACTACAGAGAGATAGGAGTGCAGCCTCCGTGGGACGACATGGCCATTAAAAAAGCCCTGATTGTCGGTAATTTTGACCGGCGTAAGGTCATGGATGAATACCGATCCAGACTGGAAGGCTGAACCGTTGATTATCATTATTAATTAAAAAACAACCGGGAAAAAATATGACTGAGGAAAAAAAATTCGAAATGGAATCGCTGCAGGACAGAGAAACCGTATGCAAATATCTGGAAGCCCTGAAAGAAGGTTTTATTCAGGGGGGAATAAACCTCTCCAGCAATGAAGAAAATTTGAGCGTAGTACCCGGGGGGCTGATCAAGTTCACCATCAAGGCCAAGAAAAAAAACGGCGAGGTCAAACTCAATTTAAGATTCAGATGGGCGGACATGGAGACACCGGAAACGGATTCCAAAGTCGACACCAATGCCCTAAGTGACCATGAGAAAGAATAAATGCATTATTTTAGTGACCTGGAAGAAAAAATCCATTTCATGGTTCTGGAAGTAAACAGACAGCTCGAGGACACCTTAAAGATCATTCAGGACCCTGTTCCGGACCGGGTGGACAGAGTTAAATCCAGAGATGACCGCATCGACAACTATAAGGCCATTATTGAAAACTTATGTTTTTCCAGGATCCACGGTCATGAAAACCTGAGAAAAGATAAGGTGGATTTCATCCGCGCCGTGAACATCATCAGCACCAACCTGGAAAGGATAAGTGATTTTGCGGTTAATATCGTGGCCCAGCTGAGCTACCTGTCCCGGGTGGAATTCATGCATGACTATAACTATACTCCTTTTTTCCGGCAGATATCCACCTCTCTGGATCAGGTTGTTCCCGGCCTGTTCAACAAAGACCTCAACAGGGCTCTGAGTATCTGCAGGGCTGAATTCATGGTGGATAAACTTTTCAAGCGCAGCTTCGATCAGATCATCCAGGAGCTTGACTCTTCAACCAGCAAGCAGGATCTCATAACCTGTCTGTTTATTATCCGTTACCTGGAAAGAATGGGTGATGCCCTGCTCAATATCGGTAAAGCCATAATCTTTTCGGTTTTCGGAGAAAAGCTGAAGATCCACCAGTATCAGGCTCTGGTGGAAAATCTGGATTCCATCAACAACGACATCTCCATTCACAATGTAGGATTTGAATCCATCTGGGAAACCAGATCAGGCTGCCGAATAGGCAAAATAATGGATTCCCCGGAAAGAGGAGGAAAGGCTGTTCTGTTCAAGGAGGGCAAGGTCCAGAAAATTTCCAGAGAGAAAGAAAACATTGAAAAGTGGAAAAAAATATTCCCCAGCCTGGTGCCCGGAATATTCAGCTACAACCAGACCCAGGACAATGCTTCCATGCTTCTGGAATTTCTCCAGGGCTGTTCTCTTCAGGAGGCCATAGTCTCCCAGGACAGAGAAGAAACTCTGGAAAATGCAACCTTTCTGCTCAAGGAAACCATGTCCCTTATCTGGAACGATACCATCAGGAACAAACGGGTCAGCGCCAGGTTCACGGCTCAGATTGTGCAGCGCATTGATGACGTGCTGATGATTCATCCCGAGTTCAATTTCTCCGAAGCCAGGATCGGCTCTCTGACAAAACCTTCCCTGAACAGGGTCATTGCTATCCTGGGGGACATTGAAAATGAACTTGAGGCCCCTTTTTCTGTTTTTATTCACGGGGATTTCAATACCAACAACATTATCTACAACCAGAAAGACCAGCAGATTTACTTCATTGATCTGCACAGGTCTTGTCATGGCGATTACGTGCAGGATGTGTCCGTTTTTCTGGTATCAAATTACCGCAAGCCGATTTTTGAACCTGAGGTGCGCCAGGCCATCAACCGTTTGAACCAGGAATTCTATTCATTTGCCCGGCAGTTTGCAGCGGAAAACAGCGATCCCACCTTTAATGCCCGGCTGGCCCTGGGATTCATCCGCTCTTTTTTTACATCAACCAGGTTTGAACTCAATCAGGAATTCGCCCTGAGCATGTATCAAAGAGCCCTTTACCTCTCGGAAAAACTCATTGCCCACCATGGCCGGCCCTGGAAGGACTTTTCCCTGCCCAGGGACGTGATCATGTATTCCAGGTTTTGAACTGAATCTTTACTATTTATTTAACAAGTTGTCCTTATTTGAATTATTCTGAATAGAAAAGCATGAAAACCGGAACAGTCAATAAAAAGATTGCTGTCATAGGCAACCCTGGAAGCTGGTCCACTGAAAAACTGTCTGATTCACTGGAAAAGAAGACCGGCTTCAGGTGTGTGGTGGATATATCCACGGCCGTTTTTGATTTGAGCCGCAAGACCCTTTACTGCAAGAATACGGATCTGGCGGCCCTGGACGGACTGGTCATAAAAAAAATCGGGCCGGTGTATTCACCCGAGATGTACAACAGATTGGAGATACTGCGTTTTTTCTGCAGTCTGGGCAAGCCGGTGTTTTCCAGGCCGGAAATGATCATGCAGGCTGTAAACAGACTCAGCTGTACAGTGAACCTTCAGATGGGCAACATCCCTATGCCTCCTACTGTGATCACCGAGGACATGACCCTGGCCTGTGAGGCTGTGCGCAGATTCGGCAAGGCAGTACTCAAGCCTCTCTTCTCCTCCAAGGCCAGAGGCATGCTCCTGGTGGAGGATGATGTCAGCTGCCTCTCAGCCATAGCTGAATTCCAGGCCTCCGGAAATACTACCATGTATATCCAGAAGATGGTCTCCATTCCAGGAAGAGATCTGGGTGTTGCCTTTCTGGGGGGTGAATATATCGGTACCTATGCCCGGCAAAAAGGGACATCATGGAATACCTGCACACCCAGCGGAGGCAGTTATGAACGCTGTGATCCGGACCCGGAAATCATCAAACTTGCCTACAGGGCTCAGGACCTGTTCAATCTGGATTTCACCTGTGTTGACGTGGTAGAGACAGATGAAGGTCCCATGGTTTTCGAAGTATCCGCCTTTGGAGGTTTCCGAGGTCTTTACCAGGCCTGGGGGATTGATGCCGCAGATATGTACGCCGACTACATTTTGAAGCAAATCAAATACCGCGGGGCCTGACATGATGCGCCTGCAAAAAGTCGGTTTTGCAGGCGCAGAGGACAGAAGCCAGAGAACCACGGCGCTCAGCACGCCTGTGTGCCGGCAGGCAGAGAAATCAAAGAGTTATAAGACCAGATTTATTAAGTTCATCCAGCTTGGGCTCCTCGACGCATAGAGTGGATTTTATATACAGTTAAAAAATTAAGAGCCTTATCCAGAATGCCGGCTCCGGGATTTTGGCAAAACCACGGAGCCGGAAAGATATAGTATAATACTATATCAATTCCACAGCATACGTCGAAGAGCCCCAGCTTGGATACTTTTTGCAGTTGAATCTGACATTAACGGGTAATGCCGAACTTTGCAGAAAAACTTTATATGCGTTGATTATCCGGAAATGCTGGATACTGTTGTTTCTCAGCCATGACCGGAACCAGGTTCAGGAGCGGGGGACAAGGAAACAGAACCGGAAAAAACTGAACCTGAAAGCCATGTGATGGCTGAAAAATTTATGCAGAAAATATCTATTTCCCGTTCAGTCATGATCCCGGATCCGGTCAAACTGAGCAGGTACCTTAAGGCTCCGGAATTCGGCCCTAAAATACTCTTCTTCAGCGGGGGAACAGCTCTTAACCCCCTGAGCAGAGCCCTTGTGAGTTATACCCACAACTCTATACATCTGGTTACCCCGTTTGACTCTGGAGGAAGCTCAGCCAGGCTCCGCAATGCTTTCAACATGCCTGCAGTGGGGGATTTGCGCAGCCGGCTGATGGCCCTGGCGGATCAGAGCGTCAAGGGCAACCCGGAAATATATTCCCTTTTTACCCATCGCCTGCCCCAGGACCAGGACAACAACAAACTCAAGGTCATGCTCATGCGCATGGCTGAGGGACATCACCGGCTGGTGCGCAGCATTCTTGAGCCCATGCGAACCATAGTCCGGGGATACATTACCGCGTTTATCAGGAAAATGCCTGACAGCTTTGATCTTAAAGGAGCAAGCATCGGCAATCTGATCCTCACCGCAGGATACTTCAGCCATAACCGGCACATGGATCCGGTGATTTTTCTGTTTTCCAAGCTGGCTGAAGTCAGGGGTACGGTCAGGCCGATAATGAACAAACATCTGCATTTGATTACCCATCTGGAAAATGGGCGCATCCTCCTGGGGCAGCATGAGCTTACAGGCAAGGAAACCATACCCATTGATTCCAGGGTAAAACACATCTTTCTGAGCGCCGGCCTGGGCAACCCTTCCCCTCTGCAGCCCAGACTCAAGGAAAAGGTCAGAAGGCTGATCCAGGAAGCCGAACTCATCTGCTATCCCATGGGCAGCTTCTATTCCAGCCTCATAGCCAACCTGCTGCCCCTCGGAGTGGGTTCGGCCATTGCTGAAAATGATTGTCCCAAGGTGTTCATTCCCAACACCGGTCATGATCCCGAGCAGAAAAACACCACTCTCTTTCAGAGGGTGAAAACACTGCTTTATTATCTGCAGCAAAGCTCTGAAAAAAGCTGTCCCCGGGACCGGCTTCTGAATTTTGTGCTGCTGGACAAAAATCATGCCCTGTATGACGGAGGAGTGGATGTCCGGGCCATTGAAAACATTGGAGTCCAGGTCTTTGAAGACTTCCTGGCCCGGCCCGGTCAAGAGAGCATGCTTGATGAAAATTTACTCATTGAGAGGTTGCTGTCCATGGTGTAGTGAATATAGTTCCAAGATGGCCTGAACAGTAAAGATGCATGCAGAGAAGTTCAGCTGTTCAGAAAAAAGGCTCCTCGACGCAACGCGTGGATTTTATATACAGTTAAAAATTATGAGCCTTATCCAGAATGCCGGCTACGTGGTTTTGTCAAAAGAGGCTTAAACTGTCTGAAGCGAGCTAGGCGGATTTAAGCCCGCACGTTATTTCCTGCGCTCATGCTGGAATCCTGGTAAAGTGCGGGCTTTAG
>PUMA01000021.1 GCA_003551155.1 Desulfonatronospira sp. | reverse complement strand
CTGACGGCCACCGCCTCGAGCTGTTCGGGATGTGCCGGAGCTGCCAGTAGGCGACGGCGATGCTCGCCCGCCCCGCGAACGGCAGCTGGCCTTCAGCCGCTCAGGGCGCGTGCGATCTCCCGCGCGTTGGTGCGTTGCATCTCGAGGTAGGTCTCCGCACCGCTGCCGTCCGAGCCGAGGGTTTCGGTGAACAGCGCGACGATCTCCACCTCGATATCGACCTCGTTGGCCAGCGCCTGCGCGAGCTGATCGGGTGAACCGATGTCGGCGAAGATCGCCGGTACCCCCAGCTCGGTGATGGTGGCCGCGAGGTCCTCGAGGTCAGCGGGGCTCGGGCTCGCCAGCGTCGTCCCGCTCGGCAGGATCGCCCCCACCTCGGTGAAGTCGTAGCGGTCGGCGAAGTAGTTGAACACGCTGTGGTTGGTGACGAGGTAGCGACGCTCCGGCGGGACGTCGGCCAGGAGCTCCTCGACCTCCACGTGCAGCGCCTCCAACTCCTCCACGTAGGCGTCCGCGGAGGCGCGCAGGTCGTCCTCGTCGAGATGCGGCGCCACCTCGAGCAGCGCGTCCACCATCAGGTGGGGAACCTCTGCCATGCGGACCGGGTCGGTGAAGAAGTGCGGATCGAGGGTGGTGTCGTCCACGTCCTCGAGTTCCACGACGTCGCTGCCGAAGGGCAGTGGATCGACGTGCTCGGCCACCTCCAGGAGGGGGACACCCTCCGCCTCGGCGTTGCGGATCACCCGGGCCAGACCCTCCTCGTGGTTGAGGCCGTTGGCGATGAGCAGGTCCGCGTCGTAGATCGGACCGGCCTCCGAGGGGCTGATCTGGAAGCTGTGGGGATCCACACCGCGGGGCATGATGTCCAGCAGCTCGACGTGGTCCCCGAAGGTCTGCTCCGCCACGTCGGCGAGGATGTTGAAGGCCACGGCGACCTTGGGCCGCTCGGAAGGGGCGTCTTGGTCGGCATCGTCCCCCTGGTCCGCACCGGCCGTCTCAGCGGCGGAGGTGTCCGAACCGGCGTCGTCACCCGGACCGCAGGCGGCGGTCACGGCGACCACCAGCGCCAGCGCGAGCAGGTACCAGTGCCTGGGGCGTTCGCGGGTACGCATCACCACATCGCTCCGAAGTAGGCGAGTCCGGCCGGTGCGCCGCCGACGTCGAAGGTGCGCGCCAGCCGCAGGTCGTCGTTGGTGGCGAACTCGAGGATCGTGCCGTCGGCGGGTGAGGACACGTAGGCGCGGTCACGGCCACCGACCACCGCCGGACGCGGGGCGTCCGCGTCAGCACCGAGGGCGACCGTGTCCTGCGAGGAAGCGACCTGCTCGCCGGTGGCCGGGTCGAACTGGTGGACCACCCCGTCGACGGTGACGAGCAGCAGCCACCCGTCATCATCGATGTGGGGTGCGCTCGCCGCGTCGGCAGGCAGCTGCACCTGCTCGACGATCGCGGCGGTCTCGGTGTCCACGATCACCAGCTGCTGGCCGTCACTGGCGGCGGCGAGGGGCTGGTGGATGTCAGCGGCGATCTCCGACACGGTTCCCACGTCCTCCGGCAGCGCGATCTCGCTGACCTCCCACGCGTCGTCATCGAGGGATCCGACGAGGAGCCGGTCGCTGCAGGCCACGACCGCGCCGCCGGGCACGGGTGCCAGGGCGGACAGCTCCGGGCAGTCGTGGGTGTGTACGGGCTCACCCCCCTCGAGCAGCGCCACCTCGTTCGCTGCGGCGTCACCGCCGTCCGCCGGCCACGGCGCCACGACGAAACCGCGCGGCAGGGGTGCGGCACCGGTCGCATCCCCAGCGACGCCGACCGTGAGCTCGCTGGTGCGCAGCTCACCGCTCTGTAGGGAGCGCAGCTCGTCGATGACCATGGTCGTCCCGTCCCCGCCGGAGGCCACGGCGATGCGGTCCGGACCGTGCAGCGAGCGCGAGGGGACGTCGAGGTCGAGGGTGCCGAGCAGCCGCGGTTCGTCGATGTAGTAGTGGCCGTGGTCGCCGTGCCCGAGCGCCCAGGACCCCGCGTCGACCACGTGCGCCACGCCGGCGGCCGGCTCGGAGAGCACGGCGACCTGCCCACCGGAGCGCGACGCAGCGACGATCGGGTCGGCCTGCTCGAGCTCGAAGGCCGCGAGCTCCTCCTCCGTGATCAGGTCGTAGACCACGGCGCGTGGCTCCCCTGCGTCGGCGAACAGCAGCCGCGGCTGCGGGTCGAGGACCTCCCGGCCGGCCACGTAGTCGCCGGCGAAGTGGTCGACGATGAGCCGGATCGAGGGGGTCTCGTACCGCACCTCACCGTCGTGCAGCCACTGGAGGCGCACCCGGGTGATGCCCTCGACCTCACCGAAGAGGTCGATCAACTCCCCGTCGGTCTCGACCGTGACGATCTCCTCCGCATCGTCGTCGAACGCCACCGCCAGCTCATGGGCGGGGTCCGCGAGGTCGATCTGCTCACCGCCGGCATCGGTGACGCGGACGCCGATCCGCAGCGTGTCGTCCTCGGGGACCTCCGGCAGTGCACCGTCCCACTCACCGTCGTGGAGGCTGGCGACGACCTCATCGCCGGCGTCCCAGTCGAGGAGCTCGAAGGCACCCACCTCCCGGTGGTCCTGCGTGTCGTCGGTAGCCGTCTCGTCGCTGTCGGTCGCGGTGTCCTGCTCGATCTCCGGACCGTCGTCGGGCGCTTCGGCGTCCGCACCGCAGGCGCTCAACAGCAGCGCTGCCAGCAGCCCGATGCCGAGCATCGTGTGCGGGCGAGGTGTCACAGGGGGGCCTTCCCATCGATACGGGTGCTCTCGGCGAGGGGACCGCTCGGTACAGCCACCTCGGAACGGGAACGTACCTGATACTCGTTCCCGTTTCCGTTGGTCCGGATGGCACGGCCACGCCGGCGGAGCCGCAGCAGGTCGATCACCGCCACGAGGAAGAACTGCAGGACCGCGGTCATCGCGATCGCCGCGCCGGTCGCGAGGCTGTAGTGGTAGCTGGCCACCATGCCGATCACGACCGCGCTCCAGGACAGCAGG
>PUMA01000122.1 GCA_003551155.1 Desulfonatronospira sp. | reverse complement strand
GAGTTCTCTGAGATATCCTGTAGTTGCAGGTCTGTTGGTCTTGACCGCTGTGCTTACTGTTCTGGTGACCCTGTTTGTTGTCAGGTTCTGGATCCTGCAGCCGGATATCGAACCAGTGGTTCTTGACCATCGGGAAAAGGCCGAACTGGAGCAAAAGCTCAAGGCTCTCAGGAAAGGTCCAGGAGAAGATGAGCTCAAGCCTGAGCCTTACAGGGAATACCATGAAGACCGGGTCATATATCTGACCCAGAGAGAACTCAACGCCATGATCTCCAGAAATCCGGATCTTGCAGAAAGGCTTGCATTGCATCTTTCCCGGGACATGATCTCGGCCACAGCTTTGATAACCCTGCCTCAGGAGATGCCGGTGCTCTCAGGAAAAACCGTGGAGGTCAGGATCGGGCTGCGGACGGGCTATTCAGATGGAAGCCCGGTAATGGTCGTGGAAGGAATCAGCCTTATGGGCGTTCCCCTGCCTTCGGCCTGGATGGGAAACATCAAGGGAAGAGACCTGTTCATCATGTATGGAGACAAGGGCGGATTCTGGCAGGTTTTTGGGGAAGGGATCCAGGATCTGCGCGTGGAGGATGGCCGGCTGAGAGTGCAGCTTTCTCATTAAAATCCGCAATCAGCCGGACAGCACTTTCCGGTGAAAGTGTTCCGGTTTTTTGCTTGATTTCCTTGTAGCTATTATCTAATCAAGTACTCAGGATCTGAAGTTACAAAACCAAGGAGGGCAATGTCATGGGATTTAAGAAACTCGTGCTGGACGCAAGGTTATGCAGGCTGGTCCTGGTTTTTTATTTTTTCGTGGCTCTTATTCCCGCCACAGGTGAAGCCTCAATTATGGAAAGCCGTCTCTCCACCGGGGAACAGGTCTCGGAAAGGGCAGAAAAAATCGAATCCATCAGAACAGCCCTGGAGCACAAGGTTGTTGCCCAGCGCCTGAAGGATTACGGCCTTTCCCAGGAAGAAGTCATGGAAAGGATGGAGACCCTGGATGATGAACAGCTGCATCAGCTGGCCTCAATGTCCGATGAGATAGGAGGAGCCGGGGTTGGACTGGCCATAGGTGTTCTTCTGGTGATCCTGCTGGTCATAGTGATACTCCACGTGACCGACAAAAGAATCATAGTCCAGTAACCTTCCAGCAGTTGTTGATGCAGCTTTATTCAGAGGCCTGAATAACGGCCGGAACAGAAGCCTGGCTGATGAGCAAAATCCAGGAGTAGTGGGTGGCGGTCCTTGCCCTGTGTCCGGCAAGGGTTAGCAACCACAGTGCCTGCATGCACTGCAGTTTTTTCATGTTCGTGTGAGAAGCAGGCCAGGCCGGAACTCTTTTTAATGTCTGGTGCTTTGAAGCCAGCCCTGGGCTTCTTCCAGGGCCTTTTGCGTAGAAAAACCCTTGATGCGGTCATAAAGTCCGGCGCATTGATCATAATCCAGGCTGCGGGCCAGGTTTACCGCCTGGATCTCATTGCGGGCGTGAGGAAGATCTTCAAGATTTTTTTGAAATTCCTCCTTATGCACTATTTTGTTGTAGATCAGACTCTGGGCAGCAAGGAGGTCTGTCTTGGGACCGGAGTAGTCAGGCTTCCATGTGTATAGAAGGGTCAGGATATCACCCGGGCCAAGAAGCTGACGCCTGCCTGTTTCAGCCCGGAAATAATCCTGCAGGGTATAATAGATATTCAGTGTGGCGGAAGCAGGAAGTCTGTTGCGCATTTCCTTGAGCAGCACGAAGTGGATGTACCCGGCTTCCACATACATGCTGCTGTAAATGCCGAACAGTTCCTGCAGAGCCCTGGCGCGCATGGTGTCCCTCAGGCGCCCTTTTTCCGCATCTACCCTGGCGAAATCCTTGACTGCATCCACCATTGCGGAAAAGTCTCGGGCATTGCCGGTGGCCTTATAAAAAGCCAGAAGCCTGGAAGTCCAGGCGCGCTCACAATCATAAACCTGCCTGGTAATGGTCCCTTGGGGGATCTGCTGCGGAGTGCCTTCTGCGGCAAAGAATTCGTGAATCCCGATCAGTTCCTGCAGAAAAGGCTCCACCTGGAGAATGGTTTTGCCCATGAAATGAAGTTCCTGCAGAAGTCCGCACTGTTCCCGGGCAAACAAGGGGAAGCCGAAATCTGTAAGCATCAGGTAACTGTCCCTATCCATTTCCCGGCCCAGCATCTCGCTGAAGCCGGGAGTAGGAGGCTCCTCCAGAACAATACACTGGTATTCCTGCATTTTTCGGAGCACGTAAGGCAGGGTTTCCAGGCGATATGATGTATATCCCAGACAGACGCGGGAAACAGACATGAGGGTGTTCCTCTTTGCTCCTGAAATTTTGATTTTTATTTGAGGCAGTAATCCAGGCTGTCAATTAACAAATGCATGAATTATAAGTCTGTCTGCCTGCCGGGTCAAAGACCGGTATTCACCGAGAATTTTCCGGACATGGCCGTGTTCAGGATCTTTTTTCCGGGCATTCTTGAGCCGGAACTTAATCAGAGCAAAAAAGAAAGCAAGGCCTTTCAGTGTTCACGCTGAATCCTGCTGCAGCAGGAAGAACGGGTTGACTTCCAGGCCTTGCTTGGATTTGTCCTGTACAGAGTTTACGAGTTGAGGCCTAAGGCTTCTGAAAGCAGAATATGCCCCAGGTGAGATGTCCGTACCTTCCGCCCATGCTCCAGTTGATAAGTCCCTGTTTCATCCGGTCCAGATAATCCTGGCTGACTTCTTTTCTGAGCAGTTCATCCTCCAGATCAATGGTGTCCTCGAGCACCTTGGCGTAGTGGTTGGCCAGCTGGACCTGCAGGTTTTCAAAGGATCTAAGCTGAAGCCCCAGTTTTTCCCCGGCCCTGAAGTAAAAGGAGGGAGTGGCCAGAGAAGAAAGATGGATACGCTGGAGTATGGGATCCAGGTATTCTGCATAGGCATCTTCAGTCTGCATGGGGTCTGTGAATATCAGTTCCCCGCCAGGCTTAAGGACCCGAACCGCTTCGCTCAGCACCTGCATTCGGTCCGGGCTGTGCAGAAAAGCGTCCTGCGACCAGACCACATCAAAGGAACGGTCATCATAGGGAACCTGCTCAAAGTTGCCGTCCACAACCTCGATGAGATGATCAAGGCCCTGTTCACGGTTCATTTCCCGATGACGTCTGTTTTCAGTCTCGCTGAGATTAAGGGCCACTACCTTGCATCCGAAGTTTCTGGCCAGGTGTCTGGCGGTGCCGCCGTAACCCGAGCCCAGATCCAGAAGCCGGGCTTTGTCTTTGAAGTCATTGAGATTGCGGGAATATGAGGCCATGCGGTCAATTATTCTTCGGCTGGCTTCAAAAAGAGTATCTTCGGGGCGGCGGTATATGCCCAGGTGGTGTTCTTCACCGCCCCATACCGTGGTGTAGAAAACATGGGCGTCATGACTGTCGTAGTATTTTTTGGCGGTCTGGATGACTGATTCCTGATCTTTGCTCATCATCGTGCTCCTTAGGTTTTTTATTTCAGCTCTGCATCAGGCTGTTTCCAGAAGAAACCAGCGCTGTTGGACCCGTTCAAAGGGCTGCACTAGAAAAAAATATTCACTGTCGTACGGGCCGAAAAGAATTCTTTGCAGATAGGTAAGATCTCCATCCACCTCCTGATATTCTTTGTTGAAAAACCGGGCGTTTTCCATCGCCCTCTCCCGCAGAGACCTGATGTTTCCTACTCCGGTATTGATGAACATAAACCGGGTATAGTGCTTGAGCTCTTCCCTGGCTCCCCATTCAGCCCAGGCCCGGCCCAGCCTGGGGATGTACTCATTTTCCATGATGCCCAGAGGGTCCTTGCCTTCATCGATCCAGCCCCGGGTCAGGTAATAGGTGCCGGGCTGATCCCTGCTGATCTGTCTGTATCTTTCAAGGGATCCCAAATAAAGAGCCACACAGTCGTGGGATCTGGTAATCAACAGGCCCTGTCCGGGGGCCATGACACCCACAATTCCATTGGAGCAGAGTCCGTATCCCAATATGATCGTGGATGCAAAACTTGCTGCCTTATCTACCTGTTCCTGGATCATCTCCGGAAGGAGGTGAGGTGAGCGGTGCATATTCTGTGGCAGATAAACGGTCAGTCCCTCCTGTTCATGACCCTGCCGCAAATGTTCCAGTTCAGGTCTGAGCGCCCCGCAAGCGATGATCACCCGCGGGGATTGAGGCTCGACAACAGTGTCTTCTCCTTTGAACATTTTTGTTCTGACCATCCTTAATTACAGTTTAAGCAGACGTGAATCTCTCAAGACCGAAGCAGAAACTTGAAAATACCGTAACCTAGATATCCAGCCTGTTGGCCCGGTAGGCTTCCAGAAAGTTCATGCAGAACTCATCTTTGCCGGCGAGGGTCTCGGCTATTATGATGTTTGCCATCATGTTGGCGTCTAGAGGGTTCATAATGGCCGTATCAAGACCCTTGAGCACGCTCATTACAGCGAAGGCCCGGTTGAGCAGGGCTCTTTTGGGGAGTCCATAGGAGATATTGGACATTCCGCAGATGGTATGCACCCCTTCCAGCCTGGTCATGATCATTTCAATGGAATTCAGAAATTCTACTCCGTAGATTTTATTGGTGGATATAGGCTGAACCAGCGGGTCCACATAAATGTCGTCAGGACTGACATTTTTCTGAACCAGGATATTGACCAGTTTTTCAGCAATGGCGAAACGGTCGTTAGCGGTCTCGGGCATGCCCTCGTCGCTCATGCACAGGGCCACGACCTTGCATTTGTGTTCGGCCACTATGGGCAGTAGATTGTCAAACCTGTCCTTTTCCAGGGAAATGGAGTTGACCATGGGCCTCCCGTTACGGCTGAGTTTCAGGGCCGATTCTACAACGACAGGATCCGGGCTGTCTATACAGCAGGGTATGTCCACCACTTCCTGAACCAGCTTTATCAGCCATTCCATGTATTCCTTTTCCTTGCCAACAAATATGCCGGCATTGATGTCTATATAATGGGCCCCATGTTCATACTGGTCTCTGGCCAGTTTCTTAATGGTCTCCGCTTCCTGGGCCTTGATGGCCTGGCCTACGCTCTTTCTGCTGGCATTGATCAGTTCTCCTACTATTTGCATGTGTTCCTCCTCTTGTAATTTGTCAGCTGTCAGGTTTTTTTTCCTCGGCATGGGCTTCATGGAACTCCATGCTCTCGGCGTAAAGTTCCATGAAGCTGGGAGATTGGGCCACGGATACGTGTTCAATATCCTGCATGTTGGTTTCCAGAAAACGTCGATAGGAAATGTCCGTGAGCAGCCAGACGCAGCCGCTGCGGCAGGCATTGCCTGCAAAGACCACCCTGTCTTTGGTTCCCCTGGGAATAATGCCGATAACTTCAAGGTTTTCCGGGTTGAGATAAAATCCGAAGCCTCCGGCTATGATAATGGCATCCAGATCGTGGACTGTACAGCCTGCTTCATTCATGAGCACGTCAATGGCTGCTCTGATAGCTCCCTTGGCCAACTGGATCTGACGCACATCCTTCTGGGTGAAAGCGGTGTCCTTTCCCAGGGAAAACACTGTCTGACCATCGATTTCATGCAGCCTGGACCGGATATCTTCCGGCAATGAATCGCACGGCAGTCTGCAGAAACGGCCTGTAGGGTCAAGAATATGAAGCCTGAGCAGGACTGCCACCAGATCCACAATTCCGCTGCCGCAGATTCCCCTGGGCCTGGTTTTGCCTACAGTGCTCATGGTTATGTTGCCACCGTTGGTGGCTACTGCCTCCACAGCTCCGAAAGAGGCCCGCATTCCACAGGACAGCCCCATACCTTCGAAGGCAGGGCCGGCAGCTGCTGAGCATGCCAGACGCCTTCCCAGATAATTCAGAGCGATTTCTCCGTTGGTGCCCACGTCCACAAAAAGCATACACTTGGTGTCGTCAAAAAAATCACTGTGAACAAGCAGTCCGGCACTGATATCAGAGCCGATAAAGGCATGCAGAACAGGGGGGACATATACCCGGGCCGCGGGATTTATTTTGATCCCGAATTGTTGGACCGGATAACTGATCCCGGCCTGGATATCCACGCTGAAGGGAATCTCACCAAGGGGGGCCGGGTTGATTTCAGCCATGAGCTGAAGCATGGTTGTATTGCCACCCAGGACCACATCCAGGATTTCCTGCCTCTTGGAATCGGAATCCAAGCATACTTCTTGTACCAGCTCGTTTATTCCCTTTCGCACTGCTTCAGCCAGTTCATGCAGTCCTTCCTGGGTCGAGCCGTGCTGTATCCTGGTCATGATGTCATGTCCATAGATGATCTGGGGGTTGAGCCTGGAGGCGGTGGCCAGGACTGTCCCAGTTTTCAGGGAGACCATGGTGACCACTATGGTGGTGGTGCCCAGATCAATGGCCAGACCCTTGGGCTCATAGTCTTCTTCCCAAACCTTTAGAACCCTGGGTTCGGGAAAGTTGTCATAGATCAGTTCGGGAAAATTTTCCTGGTCCAGGACCTTGACCGCGCTCACGAGTCTGTAAGTGGGAGCCAGTTCACCTTCCAGAATGGTCTGGGATTCCCGGAAGCGTTTGGCGTCCTTGACAAAATTCATAGGCAGCTGGATGGTCAGATCCTGGTCAGGGACAACCTGACAGCTCAGGCGGTAACCTTTTTCCATTTCGCTGTCTGTAATGTGTTCATTGGGGGTGAGGGGAACCATGTCGTGTTCCTGGATCCAGACTCCGCAGCTGCCGCAGAGACCGTTTCCGTTGCAGGGGCTTTCTATATTGATGCCGCGGCGCAGCAGAAGGTCGCGCAGGGTTTCACCCTCACGGGCATCAATCTTTATGTCTATGGGCTGGACTGTTATCCTGGGCATAAGCAAAGCTTTTGTGCTAGTCCCGTTTGCGGGTCAGGGTTATGGTTTCCTGCATATCCTCGGCCAGGGCCTCAAGATCGCCTCGCAGGGACTGGCCGTCGACTTCTTTGGGTACCTCGATGCCTATGCGCATGGTAAAAACAGGATGCTCCAGATACCTGGACCGGTCTACCCTGGTACTCAACTTTAATATATTGATTCCCCTGGAGGCCAGTAATTGAGATGTACGGTAGACTATGCCGGCTTTGTCCGTTCCCCGCACCTTTATTTCATAGCGGGGCTGATTTTCCCTGGCTCTGGATATTGCAATCTCCTCACTCTCCATGGGAAAGACATGTACCTCGAGGTCTTTTGTCTGTTCCAGGGACCTTAGATTTTCCTCCAGCTGGTTGTATTTTTCCTGATAATCAGTGACCACGTGGATCATCAGAGTAAAATGAACCCCCATGAGGGTCATGTATGAATTTTCTATATTGCACCCGGCTGTGTATATGGCTTCGGTCACTTCTGCCACCACGCCGGGCCTGTTGCTGCCCATGGCCGCAAGAATGTACTGGTGTTGCATCATACTTCTCTGAATGAATTCGATTTATGTGTTAAACAGTCATCAGCCGAATTGCTGCGAAAGTTTGGGGTTTCCAACTGCTCGCGCATGAACACGCTGCAGGGCCCCTTCAGTCTTTTTTCTGATCCTTATCTGGGGCTCGTCAGCTCCGGTCTCTTCAGCATCCCTGCGGGCGGATCTGCTCACCTGCTTTTCAGCATAGGCCAAAGCTTCTTCTGCTTCTGAAAACGGTGTCCTTTCACCTTGAAACTGGACTATGAAGGAACGCGAAGATTCAGACTCCTGAACGTAAATGAGAGCCTCCTTGTCCACAATTACTGAACCGGCCACAGCTCCCACGGCATTGGCCACTTCCGGATGCCCGGGAAGCTTGAAACGGGTGTTCAGTTTTTGCGCCACCTGGCGCACGAATATTTGGGCAGGAGCCCCTATTCCGATGATGGGGTAACGGCTGGACAGGCTCACTCCCAGGTATGGGCTGTTCTTGCCGAGACCTTCTTCAAAGAGCCAGTTGGCCCATTCTCCGTCCAGCTCCTCAGGCAGAGTATTGTCTTTTCCGTGCCTGGCCAGAAAAATTAGCGCCTCACGGGTCATCCTGTTAATGATGGAGTCCATGATCCTGGCGGACAGTTCCTTGGGATTCAGGCCGTGCAGGATGCAGATATATTTCAAAGCGTTTCTGGCGACATCGGTATTGTCCAGATCCAGTTCGCCCCTGACATGCAGCAGATCAGTAGGAGTTAGAGTGGATACTCCGATTATTCTTTTCTGAAGCAGGTCTTCCACATTCAGCTGAACCAGATGGTAGACCTGCATTTTTTGCAGCAAGTCGGCCACGCTGAGCGGCCCAGAAGACAGAAGTTCCAGCACGGCTTTTTTCCGGGGATGGTTGAGTTCCGGGTCAACCTGGTCAAACTCCCTGGCTATGAACCAGTATTCAATATCATTCTGGCTTTTTCCCCTGCGCTGTTTTTTCCCCACGGCCAGGAGTTCCTTTTCCACCTGTGGATACATTGTGGCCAGACGGGACAGGGGCACAACCCGGTTTGGACCTACTCTGAACTCTTTGCTGGAAATGATATCTATCCTGCTGTCGCAGCCCAGGCATACAGTGCGAATGCAGGCCGCCTGTATTGAAGTGGCCATGTCTCCGACCCTGGCCCCTTGGTCAGAGACAGAAATGCTTCCGTGCTCGATCAGGGCCATGTCAGTTGTGGTTCCTCCCACGTCAATGACCAGTGCCGCGTCCTCTTGGGACAGGAAACGTCCGCCCATGGTGCTGGCGGCCGGACCTGACAGGATGGTTTCCACCGGTTTTCTCGCTGCCTCTGTATATGGCATGAGTGATCCGTCACCCTTGACGATCATCAGCGGGGCCTTGAACCCCATATCCTTCAGGGAGGCTTTGACCGCCTGGATAAACTCGTGCATGACCGCCACCAGGGAAGCGTTCAAAGAGGCTGTGGTGGCTCTTTTGATGGAGTCCAGCTGTGTGGAGAGCTGATGGCCAAGAACAACCGGAATGTCTGTTATTTCCCTCACCACCTGCAAGGCCAGCTCTTCGTGTTCAGGATTCAGGGGGCTGAAATAGCTGGAAATGGCCAGAGCCTCCAGGCTGTCTCCCTGTTCATTAATCCAGGATTTGATGCCTTCCAGGTCGGGCGGGGATTGCTCTTCTCCCTGGGCATTGTGTCCGCCCTGGAAGTAGGCAAAATTTCTGGTGGCGTATCTGGCATCCAGGCCATAACTTTCAATCAGTTCCCGGTCGTACCCCATGAGCACAAGACCTACCGGCTTGGTGTTGCCTTCGGCGATGAAGTTGGTGGCCAGGGTGCTGGAGATGCCTACCAGCTTGACCTGGGAAGGAGCATCTATGCGAAGTTTTTTCAGGATCTGGATAATACCTCTGGTCAGATCGTCATATGTAGTCAGTGTTTTGGCAGAGGCCAGGATCTCCCTGGTTCGGTAGTCCATGAGCACTCCATCTGTATAAGTGCCCCCGGTATCAATGCCCACCACGTAATCCCGGTCCGATCCACGCAGGTTGCGCTGATCCGCAGGATTGCGCGTGCTCAGTTTGCTGGATGCAGTCATTTTGGCTCAGTTCGAGGTCTAATAAGGCAAAGGACAGGGAAGGCAAATAAAAGATCTTGCCTTTTATGCCTTCCTTCCCTTGCATCTTTCTCTGCGGTTTACAGTCCGTCCCGTTCCACACGCTCCACAGCCCCGTCAATCACCTTCTGGATATCCTTTTTGACCTCTTCAGGTACCCTGGAGATGGGGCCTTCGTAATTTTCCAGAATGTCTCGGGTTTTGCGGATGATGCGGTCCTGCATGGTTTGTCTGCCGGCTTTGTCCCAGTCCTCATAGCTCTGCCTGTCCATGAGGGTGGGTCTCCAGTGTTTGAGGAACCACTTCATAGTGTGGTCTTCGTACAGGTAGTGTCCCCCGGATCCTACATTGTCAATAACATCCACTGCCAGGGTTTCTTCATTGACCTCGATGCCGTCCTCAATGATCCGGGCCATGCTGATGATTTCGTCGTCCATGACCGTCTGGAATATGTCCCCGGTCTTGCCTGATTCGGTGTAACCGCAGTCATGCACGAAATTGGCGCCGGTAAGCATGGAGGTATGAATCTGCAGGGCAGCTTCGATGCCGGACTGGATCTCCATGACCTTGGTATCGGTGCACCCGGCCGTGCCGAACATGGGCAGGCCACAGTAGCGGGCCATTTCGGTCAGGCCGCCGCTGAGCACGTTGAGTTCAGGTGCTCCATAGGAGTAGATGCCCCGGCGCATGTCCAGAATAGACTGGACACCGCCCAGAATGATGCATGTGCCTGGATTGATGAGCTGAGATAGAACCACTCCCACCATGGATTCGGACAGGGCCACCACCAGCTGGCCTGCATGGGTTGCCGGAACAGTTCCTCCGCCTATGGCGCAGGGACTGTAGTCCTGGGGTATCCCGTGCTCGGCGCAGTACATGAGCTTGTCAATGGCGTGAAAGTCGCTCACAAGCGGTGAAATGGGCTCGCTGTACAGAATATAGTTGGGCTTTTTCTTGAAGGCTTCCTCGCCCCCGGCCATGATGCACCCGATACGGTGGATGTCTCTTGCCCCGCCGCGATGGTAGGCCCAGGCCATAATGGGTGTAGTGGTGTTCTGGATCATGTCCGCAAACTCGAACACATCGTCCGTGCCCCTGGGAACGTCGCTGATGGTCACCAGGCCTTCCACAAATCCGATATGAGGCAGTGCATCGCACACCCGGGCCACGGTGGTGGCATCCTTGCGCAGGCACTTTCTGCGCTCCATGGTATAGGGATCCCGGAAATAGACCAGGGTAGGTCCGGGTCCGAAATAGCTGCGGTTTTCCTCCACGTATATACGGGGATTGCCCTCCCAGTCGAAAATAGTGGTCATGAGCGGCACGGACTGCAGTGCCTGGCGGACCAGGTTGGGTGGAATGTAAACCCGGATGCCGTCCATCCTGCAGCCGTGTTTTTTGAATATTTCCCGGGCCTTTTCATGGTGAACATTGGCTCCGGTGTCCTGCAGTACCTTGAGCATCCCGTGGAATATGGTCTGCTTCTGGTCTTCGGAAAGAAAAGAAAATCTTGGACTGCGATTGACCACGCAGTTGGTTTTATCATTGGCCATAAACCCTCCTTGGAGAAACAGCTGTGGAAAATTGATCCTCAGGCTATAGTTGCCAGACCTCCCGGGCTTGCAAACAGCAGCTGTCTTGCCCGGTAGACCGAAGCTGTGACAGGTTGCTTTTTTTGATAACCTGGAAATAACAGTTACGGTCCTGCCGGCCCGGCAGCAAGAATTACAAACAGAAATAAAGAAGACCTGATCCGGGCACTATTTGGCATGCCTTTTTTCAGCGGCCTCAATAATTTCCTTCAGTTCCTTCTGGATCTTCTCGTCAATATGTTCAGGCTGATGCTCCTTTAAAATGCGGTCCGTTTCTTCCTTTATGCGGTCATTCATAGTCTTTTTGCCTTCCCGTACCCAGGTTTCGTAATCAGAGCGGTCCTGGAGCCGGGGCTGAAACCATTCCTTATAATGCTTCAGGGTATGTTCAGAGGTCAAATATTCTCCGCCGGGACCTATCTTGTCGATGAGTTCCAGGGCCAGATACTCTTCCTCGGTATTGATGCCCTTACCCATCTGCCTGATCATGCCGATGATCTCATCATTCATGACCAGGCTTTCCAGAGAGGCGTTTACTCCGCTGTCTATGTAGCCCACATCGTGAACCAGGCTGGCCCCGGACAGGTAGGCGTAAAAATTGCTGGTAGCGGATTCAATGGCAGCCTGTTCATCCAGGACCTTGGCGTCGGTGCATCCTCCGGTGGAGAACATGGGCAGACCGATCCATTTGGAAATATCCGTATTGGCGGCAGAGGCCAGAGACAGTTCAGGCGCTCCATAGGAATAGGCAGTAGTAATCATGTCCAGGACGGTGGTCACTCCGCCCATGACCAGGGGCATTCCCGGATTCTTGAGATAGGTCAGCACTGAAGCCATCAGGGTTTCCGCCAGTGACTGGACCAGCATGCCGGCCATGGTGGCCGGGGCTGTGGCTCCGGAACTGGGGCAGGGAGTGTACATGCAGGGTATGCCTTTTTCAGCGCAGAACAGGAGCTTTTCCACTGCAGTGCGGTCGTTCTTGAGCGGGGAAATAGGCTCAATATAGGCCACAAACAAGGGTTTGAGGCGGTACTCCTTTTCGTCTTCCCTGAAAAGGCAGGCCATCTTCCAGAGATCCTCCAGTCCTTCCCCGTTCACACTGGTAAGCACCATGGGCTTGGTGCAACCCTCGAGCATGGCCATGAACTGATACCGGTCGTAGGTCTGGGGATTGGGCACGTCCTGGACTATTCCATGGGACATGAAAAAATCCAGGTTGGGAAGGTAATCTACTATTCTCCCGGCGTTAACCACATCCTGATAGTTTGTACGTCTGCGTTCTCCGGTTTTCCGGTCATAAGTGAAGGGCAGGTCAGACCCGGTTCCGAAATTGACCACATCCTTTTCCAGCTTGATTGTGTACTTTCCGGTCCGGCCGGTGAGATTTATCTTGCGCGGATGGCATTTTATGGCCCTTTCCACCAGGGAAATGGGCACCCGGACCAGGTTTTCGTCCGTGACCACGGCCTCGCTGTTTCTGAACAGTTCCAGGGCTTCCTCGTGATGGAATCTGGCCCCGGTACGCTGAATCACGTCCAGGGCCGCCGAGTAGATCATCTCGATCTGATTCTCGGATAACACCCTGAAGTAAGGTGTGGTCTGTATGGTTTGATTGATTCTGGGCATATGTTAAGACTCCTGTATATTTTTTTCAACAGTTGATGGGGTCTTTACGTGCTCTAACCCTTGACCAGTTCCAAGGCTTTCTCCGTTCCGATGGAAGCGTTGGGGGCGTAAGCGTCTGCCCCGATTTCCAGGGCAAAGTCGTCCGTAACCGGGGCTCCGCCCACGATTACTTTGACCTGGTCTCGAATGCCGGCCTCTTTAAGGGCATTTATGACTTCGCCCATCTTGGGCATGGTGGTGGTCAGAAGAGCGGACAATCCCAGAATCTGGGGCTTCTTGTCCTTGACCATGGCCACTATGTCTTCGGTCTTACGGTCAATGCCCATGTCTATTACGTTGAAGCCTGCTCCCTCCATCATCATCCCGGCCAGGTTCTTGCCTATGTCGTGAAGATCTCCCTGAACCGTGGCCATGACCACGGTGCCGGCCTTGGAGCTGGATTCTTCGGAAAGAACAGGTCGCAGCTTTTCCATGGCCGCATGCATGGCCTTGGCCGAGCGCAGCACTTCCGGGATGAACATCTCGCAGTCCCTGAATTTTTTGCCCACCACATCCATTCCGGCAAAAAGCCCTTTTTGCAGGATTTCTTCGGGATCCATGCCCTCATCAAGGAGTTCCTGAGTGAGTTCAGCTACTTCTTTGATTTTGCCGTGCAGCAGTCCATCAGCTATTTTCCCCAGTTTTTCTGACATATTTTGCCTCCTTCAGGTTTTCAGGTTGGCCGCTTTGTTGCGACGGTTCAGTTTGTTAAGGATAATTGAGCTTAGGGTTGTTATGCCCGGTTTACACCCTGCACGCCGTGCGCAGGTCAGCCCCGGCATCGGTTTTTTCCCAGGTGAATTCGGGCAGGTCCCGGCCGAAATGACCGTAATTGGTGGTCTTCTGGTAGATGGGCCGCTTCAG
>PUMA01000002.1 GCA_003551155.1 Desulfonatronospira sp. | reverse complement strand
TGTCTGAAGCGAGCTAGGCGGACTTAAGCCCGCACGTTATTTCCTGTGCACATGCTGGAATCCTGGTAAAGTGCGGGCTTTAGTCCGCCTGTGAGCAAGTTTTTGAGCCCTTTTGACAAAATCCCGGAGCTGGAAAAACGCAATGCAATGCGATAATAATTCCACAGCAAACGTCGAAAAACCGGCGGTTTTCAGCTCTGCCCGGTTAACATGTCCCTGCCCAGGCTTATGTTCTTCAGTCCTTGAGCTGTTCCGCCAGAAGTTCAGCCACGTGCCTGACCTTGATGTCCCTGCCCGCCTGGGCCATGCCTCCCCGGATCTGCAGAACGCAGCCGGGGCAGTCAGTAGCCACTGTGGATATTCTTCCGGCCTGCAGACTGGCCATTTTCTTGGCCAGCAGGGTCCTGGACACCACGGGAAAGCTCAGGGAATAGCTTCCGCCGAATCCGCAGCAGACCTCCTCCTCGTCAGTGGGCACATACTCATGGGCCAGGGAAATGTTCCTGCGCGGGGCTTGGCGCACTTCCAGCCCCCGGCACAGATGGCAGGGCGAATGGTACCCCACCTTTGCCCCGGAATGTTCCAGAAGCATGGGCGAAAGGCGCATAACGTCCTGTACATATGAGCTGAAGTCAATGATCCTGCCTGTAAAGGTCCTGACCTTCTGCTCCAGGTCCCTGTCCTTTTCCAGGAGCTTGGGATAGCTGTGTTTGAAGTGCGAAGCACAGGAGGCGCACAGGGTCACGATATGGTCGAACTCCTCGGGGTCCATGGCTTTAAGGTTCTGCCTGGCCACCTCCCGGGCCGTTTCTTTCTCGCCCATCATCAGGGCCGGAAGACCGCAGCAGGTCTGGGACCGGGGATGCTCCAGAGCGGTTCCCCGGCCTTTGGATATAACCCTGACCGCGGCAGCCATCTGTTCCGGATATATAAAATCAACCGCGCAGCCGGAAAAAAGAGCCACTTTTGTCCGGGGCTTAACCACCCGGGGTTTTATGTCCTCCCACTGATCCCTGAACGGCCTGGAGGCCAGCACGGGCAGCTTCCTGAAATCCTGTCCCTTCATGAATACGGCGGGCAAATGACGGATATAGCGGGCCTGCCTGTCTGCAAAAGGAAGCTGGGCAAAGCGCATGTTCTTGAGCAGGGTGTGAAAGAGACTGCGATTCTTCATGACCATGCCCAGAAGCTTTGATCTGGGGGGATGGCCTTCTTCGTCCAGGATCCTGGCGTGGATATCCTTGATCAGCCTGGGCAGGTCAATGCCTGCGGCGCAGACCTCCCTGCAGGCCCCGCAGTTGACGCAGTTCTGAACCAGGAGCCTGGCCTTGTCCCGGCCGTGGAAGAAATAGGTCATGACCAGGCCGATGGCCCCGATGTAGACATACCCGTACTTGTGTCCCCCCACCAGGCGGTATACCGGGCATACATTGGCACAGGCCCCGCAGCGGATGCAGCGCAGGACCTGGGAGAAGTTCCTGTCCCTGACCAGCTTGCGCCGTCCGTTGTCCAGAAAGATTACGTGCATGATCTTTTTCTTGTCCGGTGTGCTTAAGCATTCACTGGGCCCGGTGATCCAGCTGACGTAGGAAGTGATCTGCTGACCGGTGGCGTTTCTGGGCAGGGCCTTGAGCAGGCGCAGGGCGTCCTTGAGCCTTGGGGTCAGTTTTTCCAGGCCCACCAGGGCCACGTGCACCCGGGGCAGGGTGGTCACCAGCCTGCCGTTGCCCTCATTGGTCACCATGCCCAGGGTGCCTGTCCCGGCTATGGCGAAATTGGCTCCGGTAATGCCCATGTCCGCCTGGACGAATTCCTTGCGCAGCTCCCGCCTGGCCACCTTGACCAGCTTATGCACGTCAGTGTCCTGTTTTTTACTGGTCACCCCCTCGAAAAGATCGGCCACCTGGTACCTGGACAGGTGAATGGCCGGCAGGACCATATGCGAAGGAGGCTCTTTTCTGAGCTGAATGATCCACTCTCCCAGGTCGGTCTCCACTACCCGGAGGCCCTGTTTTTCCAGGTGGGTGTTCAGGTGGATCTCTTCCGCGGTCATGGACTTGGCCTTGACAATGTTTCGGCAGCTGTTTTCCCTGGCTATGTCCGCAATGAGTTCATTGGCCTCCATGGAATCTTTGGCCAGGTGCACCTTCACTCCCATGGCCTCGGCCCTTTTTTTGAATTCCCTGTACAGCTCATCCAGGCGGGACAGGGAGGCATCCTTGGCCCGGGCGATTTCCTGAACCAGTGATGGAACATCCATGCCTGCAAAGGCGTTGGCCCGGCCGGTGCGGTAGGCCACGGCAAAGGTATCCAGGGTCCTGCGCTGAAAATCGTTTTTCAGGGCCTCTTCTATTTCATTCAGGTATTCCTTGAGATTGCCGGCGGTGAGCATTAAGCATCCTCCCACAGCAGAATATGCAGTTCCAGAGGTCCGTGTACCCCCAGGGCCAGAACCCTTTCAATATCTGCTGTGCGGCTGGCGCCGGTAATAAATGAAAGGTAACCGGACCCGTTTTCCATCATCCCGGACAACTCCTTTTCTGCTTCGTATGATCCGGTTCTCATGCGGGACAGGGGCAGAACCAGCACGTTTATCTCGCAGAGCATGGTGGCCAGGCGCAGGTTTTCCGAAGAAGACATAAGGACCAGGGTGCCGGTTTCCGCCAGTCCCAGATCAGCCACTGCCAGCCCGATATCTATGCCTGATGCGTAGCTGCGCAGTTCATCGGTTATGACCGTAATTCCCTGTTTATCAGCCAGGGAGTACAAAACGGCCAGATCCTTATCATTGAGGGCAGGCGCGGCCATCACCTTTTCCCCGGGCTTGAGTTCGCAGAGCTTCCGGGCTGATTCCGAGACCGGCAGATCGCATCCGGCCATGAGCATCTGGCAGGCTTCCTTGTCCACGCAGGCGGTCACAGTGTATTCAAAGGCCTCCTGCATGTTTCTGATTTTTTCGACCTTGGCCGAGACCGCCTCGGCCCTGGCAGTGAACAGCTCCACCAGTTCTTTCTGCATGCTGTACCT
>PUMA01000042.1 GCA_003551155.1 Desulfonatronospira sp. | reverse complement strand
CCGCAAGTATTTTGACGACTGGACTCCCTAGAAACGGTTGTATTCTGCGCAGATACAAGTTTCGCTTATGAACGATGAACTTATTTAAATTTGACATGCGTTGGATATGATCGAATCTTTTTAAAAAGTCAACATGGATAGCAGATCTCAGCTTGTTTCCAGATTGTCTCCAGCGCCATGAGCTTGTCTTAAGTGCTCATCCTGCCCGGATGAATTGCAAAATTCACGGCCCTGACCTCCTGTTTGCTTTATGGAATCATAATGCTGAGCCCCGGTCATCAAACACCTTCTGGCGGCCGCCGGGCAGAAGGGTGCTGCGTTCTTCAGGAGTCAAGCCGAAATGCCGGGCGTCCTGCCCGGCAACATCAGGGCCGTTGAGCCTTTTTTTCAGGCCTGTTTCCGCAGAACAAAAATCATCCGGGTATCAATTGTTCTAACCTGCTGAATCTGAACAGAAAAGCAAACCCAGATCAAGCCTGAATCTGTAGCCAGAGGTCGGAGGTCGGAGGTCTTTAACCAGACATCATAAATCAGATGTCAGAGGTCAGACGTCGGATATCGGACATGGGCGAAAGAAAGGGCGTTGGATCGACCTCTATGGGCTGGTTCAGGTAATCACGGGCGTAGGCGTGGCAGAAGTGGTTTCTTCGTGATCCTGACCGGGTACGAAGCCGCTCCCTGACTTCAATCCACGGAGACCCGGCCTCAGGATCCAAGTGATACGCTTCCAGCCGGCGATCCAGTTCCTTCTTCTGATCTTCGTTGAGTGGAACAGCCTCCGGGACTGCAGCAATGCTGTCCCATATGTCTTCGACCAGTTGAAGCCGTTCAGCAACGCTTGGAATCATACTGCTCCCATCTGTGCTGGCTGGTCATTGCGGCGAAAGCCGGAATCCAGTTTTTTGCTCCATGGTTGTCCGGTCTTATTGAGAAGTTACGCTGTGCCTTCAATCACAGACAATACTTGATGGTACCATCAGACATTTCTTCAACAATTCTGCCGTCCTTGAGATAAACAACCCCAATACCGGCGGACCAGGCCTTCTCTCTGGCCCTCCTGGCTGCCCGTTTTAAAGCGGCTTCAGCGTTTATCATGTCAATGTCCCTCTTTTTTTTGGGCTCCACCTTATCATGCGTTGTTTCCATAAGTTATCCCTCATCTATGATTATCGGCCTGTTTCCTGAATTATCATACAAGGCCCATTCGTCTACAATTCTCTTGTATATATTCTCAAAATTTTCCCAGCCCCTGATAAATCTCCTGCGGATAATATGTTCTGGAACATCATGGCCACCCATAATAACCCTGTTTCTTACTCTGACAATTGCCAGCTCAGGTGTTGCCAGCCTGAGATAAAAAAGCTTGACCTTGTACCCGGCAGATCTCCACTCAGGAATATGCCTTGAGTATGAACGTCCGCTCAAAGTTGTTTCAAAAGAAAAACTGCGGGATTTGCGTACACTTGCAAAAATTTCTTCAAGCATCAACCTCCCGGCCTTAAATGCAGCGCTTTCAGGATTAAATGGGGCCAGCCCGGCGGCAATCAGGTCGGAGTTGATGAACGTGAGGCAATTTGCCTCACCGGGAAGAAACTCCTGGGCAAAGGTGGTTTTACCCGCACCGTTTGGCCCGGCAATGATTATGATTTTCGACTGGCTCATTTGATTGCTTCATTAAGTCTGACCTTGGTGCTAAGTCCATAATGGCAACAATCTTGGCCATATCAAACATCTTGGCCAAATTTTTACTCTTTACAGATAGCTTATAATCCAGCATCCTTGAAGGCAGAAACGGTCGATGTTACGTATTAACCCTACGTGACCAGCAACCTGACAACTAATGTTTCAGTGGCTTTGAAATGAGCCAGGAAAGATCGTCAAATGCATGGTCATCAAATACCAAGCGCTTCCTGGACCTCTTCCCAGCTTTTGCCGCCTGAGCCCCTCTTGGCTTCCAGAAGTCGCTTTTTCATGGTCTTGCTTTGCAATAAGTACTCAGTATCATCCCTCTCAGGTTCCATCTTTCGGACCTTATCCAGGAGCATTTCCCGTTCCTCTATGGAAACTACTACAGCAGCTGGAACTCCTGACTCATTGACAATCTATTGGATGCTCATCATTAAACTTTTTGAATAAAGCTCAGTTGATTTGTAAGATAAAGTATTGCCCCTGGGGATAGGCTGTCAAGGCAAAACTCCTTGCAGGTCTGCAGAAGTATTTGGTGAGGCCATTGCCGGAGAAGAGGCCTTGTCTGCAACCAGGTATGCAGTCCCGTCCATGCCGGAAGAGTGACTGCATTCGGCTGGATTATTACCCCTGAGCAAGCTTGTTGGTCATCAGCCCTTTCGCTCGAGCGAGTCAAGATAAGCATCCAGCACCGGCAGGTCAGCCTCGGCCCAGTCCAGGCCGGCAAGCCCGAGGTGAATCAAGCTTTGCTGGGCCGGCTTCGCGCCATTCAACCGGGCAGGCCTGTTTGGTTGAAACCAGGCAGCCTCTGCATGTTCTGCAAGCTTGAATCCGGAGGTCTTTGCCTTGCAGATGAAGGGATAAAGGGTAACAATGAAGTCCGGGCAGTGATGGGCAGCTGGGGCCAACTCACCCGCAATATCAACATCCAGAGCCAGTTCCTCCCGGATCTCCCTTTTCAGACACTCTCCTGGATCTTCCCCGGTCCTGATCTTGCCCCCTGGAAATTCCCATTTCAGGGGCAGCTGCATAAAAGCGCTGCGCCTGGCCGCCAGGATCAGGCCGTTTCGCTCAATAATCGCGCAGGGTACGTGGATGTGGGGCATGCATTCTCCACTGTTTCGACAATCAGGACATTCTTTTTAGATTTGCAGAGTTGATGCAGGCTTATAGCCGTATGCTTTCTCAATATCTATCTCAATGGCTGCATTGGGTCAGTTGAAGCGTTGTGTTGGACTATTACGTGGTATCGGTTGCACCCGTACCAAAACAGCTGCACCTAAGAAAATTATAGCCAAAGATAAACTACCTGCAATCGGGTAATGTTTTCCATCTGGTTCCAGTTAAGAATT
>PUMA01000058.1 GCA_003551155.1 Desulfonatronospira sp. | reverse complement strand
TTGACCGTTTTTACAGGATTATGCAGACATTGAGCTGCCGGCTATATAGAGATCATGAAGTCGCGGCACTGAACTGCCGTACACACAGGTTGATTTGATTCACATATCCCAATGGGCCTTGAATGATAATTCAGGAGGAAGCCCTCGAATCATAGATTCTGGATAACTTATGGAAACAGGGAAAGAATAAATGGACAGGGTAAATCACAGGTGGCGGACCTCGAGGAATTGGTTTAACTAGTTTTCATCCGGAAACTGTTCTTTTTCCTTTTGGCTGCGTCAATCTGCACAATTCTTCGTCAACGTATTAAGATACGCCTCCTCATAATTGCTTGATTTCCTAGCCAAAAGAAACAACTCCTCGTTTCCGGAAAGAAAACCGATAGCTTCAGCATCCGGAAATAAAGAATTTCCGGATGGAAACTAACTAATGGATGTTTTGAAAGATATTAATACTTATCTGAGTTCGTGGCAGGATGATCCCAGGCAGGTTCGTCCCTTTTTTATGCGGCTTCTAGAAAAGCTGCATGAACTTGGCGCCGTGCTGGAGTTTGTAGTGCGGGAAGGGGTCAGCACCAGCCTGCGTGCCCGTGCTGGCGTTGACGGCGGAAAAGAACAACTCTTCTGCCTTGTGGATATTGTCCAGGATGCTGACGGACCTTGGCTGTCCGTCTGTTTTTATGCCGACCTGGTGACCGATTATGATCAGAGGGGCAATCTTGTTCCCATGGGTCTCCTTGGTGATGACGGCTATTGTTTCGATATGGAAGGATCAGATCCTGAGGCTGAAGAATATGTGCTCAACAGAGTGGTCGAAGCCCATGGCGCTGTGTTTTCCACCCTTTAATTCCATGCTGCCTTATACTTTATGGGAGTTCCAGGATAAAGGTCTGTCCTGACAAACATGCATCACCTTGACCTGATTTTATATTTAAGTTATATAATATAATTATATGGGTGGAAGCACCGGGCCTTCCTCCTGCTCATCAACAATTGCCGGAGATAACAATCAATGGAAGCAGACAGTATCATGCGCTGTAAAGGCGCACTTGACTACATGCTACAATCAATCCCTTTGCCTTTGCGTGCACAGGCGGCAGGAGATAAGCACTTCGGATAACCTCGCCATCCCGGGTTCCCTCCGCCGCCTCGCAGCATGCAGGCGATGTTTTCAAGGAGGCGAACCATGTCCACATCCTTTATTTACAATTCTCTGCAGAAATATCTGGAGCTTGACGATGACAGGCAGCTGCGCAGATTCTGCAAAAGCCTGCATCCCCAGGATCTGGCCAATTCATTGAAACTGGTGTCCTCCCGGGATGCAGCCAGGGTCCTGGACAGGCTGGAGCCAGACTGTTCCTCCCGGGTGCTAACGCATATGGATCCCAGGGATCAGGAGGATACGGTGTCGCAGCTGCTGGAAAAGACCCTGGATCAGATCATCATGGTGGCCAGGCATGGCCAGTTTGTTCCAGGCAGCCGCGAACAGAAAGTGCTCGGCCCCAGGCTGTTGCATACTTTGTCGCGTGCGGGACGCCGTAAGAACTCCAGATTTTGTTCCAGCCGGGAGGAGGCTGCCCAAGTGTTTTGATGGCGGCATCCATGAGGTAAATCAAAGGAGAGAGGATTATGTCCGATCTTATTCGGGAAATCAGGGAACTGCTCCAGGATAAGCAGATAGCCAGACTCAAGGAATTGGTAAACCTCCAGGAGACCTATGACCTGGCAGAACTGCTGCAGGTCCTGGGTGCGGAGGCCAAATGGGACGAGGTGGCGGTCCTGTTCAGGCTTCTGAACAAGGACCTCTCCCTGGACGTGTTTGAGCAGCTGAACCTGGATATGCAGGAAAGACTCATCCAGTCCTTTGCAGACGATAAGGCCAACGAGATCGTTGAAGGCATGGAACCAGACGACAGGGTCAGGCTGCTGGACGAACTGCCTGCCAAGGTGACCAAGAGACTTCTGAACATCATGACCCAGGAGGAGCGCAACAAGACCGCAGTGCTTCTTGGACACGCTCCTCAAACTGCCGGTCGGATCATGACCCCGGAATACGTAAGCCTCAAATCGGAAATGACTCCGGACGAGGCCCTGGAGCGGATCAGGGCGCAGCGCAAGAGAGCGGAAACCATTTACGTTCTGTATGTAACCGATGCCAGGCGCAGGCTGGTGGGGGTGCTTTCACTGGGGGATCTGGTCACGGCTGAAAAGTCGGCCCGGATAAAGGAGATCATGAACGAGAATGTCATCAGGGTGCACACCGGGACCGATCAGGAGGAAGTGGCCCGCCTGCTCAAGGACCGCGATCTCCTGGCCGTGCCCGTGGTGGACAGTGAAGACCGTCTGGTGGGCATAGTCACAGTGGACGACGCCATGGATGTCCTGGAAGAGGAGACCACCGAGGATATGTTCAAGAAGGCGGGTATTGGACCAATACTCTACAAGACCGAGGAATCCAGGAGCTCCAGGATGATTTCAGGTTCAGTATGGCACGTGTGGAAGGTGCGCCTGCCTTTCCTGGTGATTACTCTCATGGGTGGACTCCTGGCCGGGGCGGTCATCCACGCCTTTGAAGAGACGCTGGAAACGGTGGTGGCCCTGGCCATCTTCATTCCGGTGATCATGGACATGGGAGGAAACGTTGGTACCCAGTCCTCGACTATTTTTACCCGGGCCTTTGTCCTGGGACAGATAAACATGAAGCGGTTCATGCACCACTTCTACAGGGAGGTAGGCATCGGGGCCAGCATGGGAGCGGCTCTGGGTATTGCTGCCACCCTTATCGCCATTGCCTGGCAGGGAATCCCGGAACTGGGCTACACAGTGGGACTGTCACTTTTCTGCACTATTACCCTGGCCACTGCCCTGGGCTTTCTGACACCTTATGTGCTCATCAGGCTGGGCCTGGACCAGGCAGCCGGGTCAGATCCCATCATTACCACCATCAAGGATATTTCCGGACTGGCCATTTATTTCTTCACCGCCAACCTGTTTCTGAGCGCCTGGCTCAATTGAGTCCTTCCCCAGCAGTCATGCATGGC
>PUMA01000029.1 GCA_003551155.1 Desulfonatronospira sp. | reverse complement strand
TGAAGGACATTCAGAAAATGGATCTTCAGAAGATCAAGAAAAGAATGAAGGACAAGGGCAAGGCTGACAGATCCATTGAGTATACCCTTTCAGTGGTCCGTCAGGTCTATAACTTTGCGCTTGATAATGGTCTTTATTCCGGGATTATCCCAAAGATCAGCCGAAAGTCAAAGATGATTCCAAAGTTTGATAACAAGGTTAAAAGATATCTGACTGATCAGGAAGCAGAAAAACTTTTCCCTGCCCTGCTGGAAAGATCCATTGACGTTCACGATATGGCGCTGGTCAGTCTTTACGGTGGCTTGCGCTTTGGTGAAGTAGCGGGCCTGACCTGGAACGACATTGACCTTGAAAATGAAAAAATATTTGTCCTGGATACCAAAGGCAAGACCGACAGAATCATTCCCATGAATGAAGTCCTTAAAGATATGTTCAAGCGGCGGATTCCAGGTGAAAAACACCAGCTGATATTCCCGGGCAAAAACGGCGAAAAGAAAATATCACCCTCCCATACCTTTGACCGCACAGTTGATGACCTGAAATTGAATGAAGGAGTCACCGAAAGAAAACACATGTTGACCTTTCACGGATTGCGGCACAGTTTCGCAAGTTGGCTAATTGAAGCGGGCACGAGTATTTATGAAGTAAAAGAGCTGCTGGGGCATTCAGACATTAGATTGACGGAACGATATGCGCACTTGAACAATAAAGCCCTGAAAGATGCCGTCCAGGGTCTTAAAAAGATCAATGTTGGACTGCCAAAAAAGAAGAAAGGAAAAGTGTTATCCTTGGCGGCGAATCAGTAAGTCAATTTTTTGATATTTCCCGGTCCTAGGTGGACGCACCGAAAACCCGCTTTCCTGGGCGGGCTGGTCCGGGATAAAACTTCCAGGGGGCGATTGCAGGAGATCGCAGGCATGAAGAAAAAATGTATAACAGGCTCGGAAATACTGCAAAGATGGGGTGTGGCTGAATTTGAATTATTGAATGCTGTTAAAAAAGGTCTTCCAGTTCATGATGCAGCTACAGGAGAAAGATTTGTTTATGGAACAATCAGCTTTAAACTCAGATTCGATGTTGATTATGATAGAATTAATCGCAAGCCTGTTTATCCTCTTTTTGGGCGTTGCCCATTTCGACAGTTATGCATGTATTTAGTCAGATCAATCTATTTGATTCAAGATGTTGAGGACTACGAGAAGCAAAATTTCATGACACCAGCGTCAACAACGGTAAAGGAAAAGGAACAGGAGCAGGCAGCGCATGTTGACGTTAAACCGGAAAAACAGAAGCCTTTTTCAATAGATGTGTCTGAAGGAACTACTTGGGCAGATATTCATGTTAGAATTGTGAATGATCAACGTATTGAAATAACACACCCCGGCGGGATGGCACCCTGGACAATGAAAGACCTAGGCTTTGAGAGCAAACCAAAATTAAAACAATTGTTTGAACTATTTGCAACTAAAAGGGGGAACGTTCGGATTCCTGAAATCACCAAAAAGAAAGAAAATATCAGAAGATTAAAGGAACACATTAACAGCCTGTTTCCAAACATCAAAGGCCAATCGATTAAATACTATCAACAAAAATATGGTTATGCTTGCGCTTTTTATATTAAAATGGCTGATACCAGCACCGATGATGAAAAAGCCTGGGAGAGCCAAAGCGAATGGAGACAAAGAGAAGCAGAACTAAAAGACGTTATGGGCGCTAAAATTGTTTATGATCCAGCAGGCGATTTAGACGAGGATAAATATAGATAACCTCACTTAAACCCCACCGTATAACCATTACCTTTCAAGGCCGTGTCAAAAGATGCGGCCTTTTTTAGTTTATTTCTTAAAAACTTAATTCAATAATTTCAGAATCATAAGTTTAAGCCAGTCAAAAACAGCCGGTCAAAACGTCAAATTTGACCAAAGGTTTTAAAGGCATGTTCATTTATTCGAACAAGCCAAAACCTTATTTGGGGGGTAAAAAATGCAAACGAACTTTTCCACACCTTGGGCCGAAATCAGCCGCGAATGGCCGGACCCACTGCAATTCAGAGATCTGGATAAGCGAAAGTTACCTGGCTTTCCATATTCTGGTGGTTACATGCGAAACCTTTGCACGGGCCAAAATCCGGACCCGGACCTGAAAAATCATTTGTTCTATATTGGCAAGTTTCCGGCGATCCGCAAAAAGCCTTTGATTGAATGGCTAAATAAACGGACTAGGTAATAAGATGACCAACTTTAAACCTATCTGGGAAATCGAGCAACCAAGCAGAACCTGGATTCCAATTCCTTACAGAGCAGGGTCTAACCAAATTCAAATTCTTCTTAATGCTCCCTTTGCCCAATGTTCAGCGATCAAATGGCCTTCTTCTGTTGATTCCTTAATTGAGTGGATACAGGAGCGAATAATTACTGAAAAAGAAAGCGAGGAATAATTATGATTACAAAAGAAAAGCCCGACCTTGGCGGGGCCGGGCAGAAAACTTGCGGCGATGGGAACATTAGCAAGCAACTAAAATATAAAGATTTTTCTAATATAAGTCAAGAAATAAATCTTCAGGCTGTAGAGATGGCGGAAAAGGGTTTATCTGTCCTTCCCGTAGACCCCAAGACAAAAAGACCATTGGAGGCCTGGAAACACCTGCAGACCAACCCGCTAACCCCAGGGCAGCTAACAAAAATGGAGTTTTCAGGAGTTGCCCTGATCAGCGGCAAGGTATCCGGCCACCTGGAAGCTATAGATTTTGATCTTAATGCTATTTGGTTTGAAGCTTGGCAACAGATTGTTGAAAGTGAAGCCCCAGGCCTTACCAACAAACTGTTAATCCAAGAAACACAATCAGGCGGCCTGCATTGTGTTTACCGATGCCCTGAGCTGGAGATCCCAGGAAACCAAAAGCTTGCCCATGATAGAATCAAGGTTGATGGTCCTGGGGTTCATGAATATTTGGGCAGCAATCTTGAGGCCCAAGAGGAAAAAGACTGCTTTTATGTTTATCCCTGCCTGATCGAAACCAGGGGGGAAGGAGGATATTTCCTAGCGGCCCCAACCCCAGGGTATCAGGTTATAAATGGACATAGTTTTTTAGCCCTGCCAGAAATCACCTTACGAGAAAGACAGATCCTTTATAATGCAGCCAAGGCTTTAAACAAGTGGGTTAAGCCAGTTAGAGAACCCCGGGACTATTCAACAGAACCAGACGGCGAACGCCCAGGGGATATATATAACGAAAAAAACGAAATCCCCAGGGACCTGCTTGAAAGGGCGGGCTGGAGATCAGAGCGGGCAAATGGTAACTTTGAGCATTGGACAAGACCTGGAAAAGAGCGGGGCGGTTCAGCAAGTATCATTGATGGAAAGCTGTTTTATGTTTTCAGTAGCAACGCAGCACCCTTTGAACCGGAAAAAGCGTACAGCCCTTTTTCTGTTTTTGCCCTGCTTGAGCATAATGGAAATTTTTCAGCAGCAGCCCAGGATCTAAAAAATCAAGGTTATACAAAACATAAGCTGATTGATGGTCCAATTAAAGGACCAGAAAAGCCAGCGGAAAAGCAAGCCTGGATTTTTGCCCGAGAGTTATTTCCCCGGACCCCTTACCCCTGGGAGATCTTACCAGAAACTATTGCAAATTGCTTTAAGGCTTTGGCAAGAAGTACGGCAAGCGATGCAAACCCGATTCCAGGACTGGCACTTGCTTTTATTGCGGCGGCTTTGGGGCGGACAATATGGATAAGGCCAAAGATCGGATGGAATGAGCCGGTTATCTTGTGGATTATTGACGTTAGAGAAAGCGGCGAGGGTAAAACGGCTCCTATGTGGCTTTTGGCTGATGTGCTTAAGAATATCCAGAAACAAGCCCATGACAGATATAAGAGGGCCCTTGAAGAATGGCAAGCAAGTCCAAAAAAGGAACGAGGGAAGTCCCCAGAATTGCCCAGGGGATATTATTGCACGGACCTAACTCTTGAGGGCGTGAGATCAGATCTTGAACAACACCCTACCGGCGGATTGATTGCCCTGCTTAATGAGGCCAGCAGTCTAATTACAGGCCAAAACCAATATAAGGCCCGGGGCGGAACAGACCGGGAAGCTTGGCTAAACCTTCACGATGGACAACCAGCAAGAATTGTCAGGGCTGAGAAGACAATTTTGATTACAGGGGCAAGAGTACAGATAGCCGGTGGAATCCAGCCAGAAATATTTAAGCGAGTTTTCGGAGGCTATGAAGGCCAGTATTTAGCTGACGGAACTATTTACAGAGCTCTTTTTACCTACAATCCCCCAGAACACCACCCCCTCACAGCGATTGGATGGACAGAAGCAGACCGGGAACCTTGGGAAAAGACCTTGCAAGCGGCGTTTGAGTGGGCAGACCGACAAGAGGAACCTCTTTTTATTTGGCTTGAGCGTGGGGCCCAGGAATTGTTTTTTGAGTGGAGAAACAATCTTGACCAGATCAAAAACAAGTTGCCCCGAGAGATCAGAGGCTTTTTGCCAAAGGCTTACGGGTATGCCCTGAGATTAGCGGGGGCCCTGGAATGTTTAGATCGATTTAGCCAAGGGCAAAAACCCCGAGCCCTTTTAGATGCACTTGGCATGGAAAAAGGCATAAAGGCCGCTATGTATTACTTAGGGCAAAGTGTGGACGCTGTGAGGCTTATTTTGGGAGATGAGTTAATAATTGACCAGGTTCAAACCAAGATCCTTGAGGCATTACAGACCGGACCCATGACCGCAACAGAAATTAACAACGATGTTTTTCAAAGGAATACCCCGGCTGGAAAGATCCAGGAGGCCTTACAAGCTCTTGTTGAAACCGGCCAGATCAAAGAGGAAATCCAATCAGCCCATGACGGCAAAGGCAGGCCGACAAAGATTTACTCAAGGCAATGATTTTGAAGATACAGTTATGCACGAATTAAACTAAATAACGAAATATTGAGCACATATGTTTTAATTCGTAAATTCGTTAAATTCGTCTGAACATGTGGATACTTAACTAACGTGGTGGGCAGATAGATTATAAATGTGATGTACTATGGGATGGTTGGAATATTTAAGATACCTTGGAACAAAATTTTGACAAAAACCCAAACCTCAGGAGAGTGTTCCTTAAATTATTTGGAAATGCATATCACTTCCATGGATACTTTCCGTTTTCTGCTCCCAAAATCAGTTGATTAGTCAAATTTTTTATTCTATCGACAAAATGAAATTATTTGAGATAGTTTCGATTTGATCTGACATTTCCTCTTGAAAAATAAGAGGTTCTCCCTGTTGATGGGGTTAAGGGAAAACCATCAATCGAGCAGGATACTCAAAGGACAACCTCATACCAGTCTTAACCAACTTTCCAATATTTTTTATAAATAACACTAAATTCTGGTTGATCTTTAATAAAATGCTTGGCATATTAAGTTTGGAAACCTAATTTGATAAAAGCTGCTTGTCTTTGATAAGATTTCAACATGGTCCCTGGATAACGAGCGGGTTATTAATGTATCCAGCCCATATTATCTGCGTGCCTCTTCATTTCTGTGGAATAGCCATTCATTCTTATATTCACTCTGATTTAGTATGCCGTTTAGGCTATTGTATCCATTTCCAGCTTTATTACCGGACGTATCTCTGCTCTGAGTTTTTCAAGTCAAATCAACAAAATGGATCTGGCATCATTTCTTGAACTTGGAGACCGAGCATCTTGGTTTAAGTGTTGATTAATCTTTTAAAGTAAATATTAACCCCAAAAAATATCAAGTAGCAACGATGAAGCCATTAAACTTTATCCGTTGGGTAATATTCCTGCCTGTTTCATTAATAGCTTTTAATATTATATACTTAGGCATAATATTAGTAAGCCATATAATTAGTTTAGCGTTCAATTCTTCCTACATTGAACATTTGTTTATCATTATTGCTTCTGGTGCAAGCGCCTATTTTTTTGTTTGGTGTGGCGCGATGATTGTACCAAAATATCATTTCAATATTTCTATCGTAATGACTATATTATATATATTAATGGCACTTTTCGCAATATACTCATACAGTTATTTAGAAAATCCGCCAATAACTTTTCATGAGGTCTTATCAGTATCGCTTATCGGTACTCTTTTTGCCATGGGAGCTTGCTTTAATATGAATAAAAATAATAATATTCTTAGAAATAATATCAACTTTAAATACTTACTTTTTCCATTTACAATGATATTGTGGATTTTATTAACAATATACACAATATATTATAGTGTACTAATTTTTTCATTAATATTTTTTGTAAGCTGGATATGGATAATAATATTTTTACCCTTTATGATAGGAATAATCAGTGGAATAATTATTGGCATTCCAGCTTTACTGAGATACGTTATAATCAAGCTATATGGTGTAAACTGGTTTTCATGTGCCTCTCATACACTTGCTGGAATCACTGGTGTGCTAGTGGTTATGCTCTTTTTTTATGAAGAACCACCAACTTTAGAGATCGGAGAAACTTCATATTTCCTATTAACGGGAATGTGGCAAACCTATCCATTCAAAACAATATTTTTGGGCTTCCCTTTTTTTGGAATAATAGTTCCTTCAATAATATTGCCGATTATAACTCCAATTTTAATGATGTTTGATAATGATTATTAAATAACATGATATTGAAAATTTCAATTTACACTTTGATTTAACATTTATTTTAAAAAAGCTACAAATATCAAAATGCCAAATCAATCATGAACAATTACGAAAAAGAAAGATTCGATAAAGCCATAATTTATGTTCAGGATAACGACTGGGATGGATTGTTGAATCACAGCGTGAAGTGGTCAAAGGATTTCCCAAATGACTACAGGGCATTCTATGCGCTTGGACTTGCTTATGATAAGATTGGCAAATTTGAGGATGCCTTCAAAGCATACTCAACTAGCCTATCTATCAATAATCAAGAATTAGAGGTTTTGTTTAATTATGGGCGGGTATGTGGAATTTTGGGACGTCATGCAGATGCAATCGATGCATTTAAAAAGGTTGTTGAGTTTGAGCCAGAATACTCTAATGCTTGGTATTATTTAGCGGTATCTTATGAGCTCTTAGAACAATACGATGAATCAAAGCCTTGCTATGGCAAAGCTATAGAAATAGACAATGCTAATATACCAGCCTGGAACAGGCTAGGCTTATTATATATGTTGGCATATGGAAATTATGAATATGCGATCAAGTGTTTTACCACAGCTTTGCGTTATGATGGTTACAATACTGACGTTTTAAACAACTTAGGAATAGCTTACGCTGATATTGGAGAATATGAAAAATCTATTGAAGTCTTTAAGGCAGGCTTAAATATAAATCCAAACAATCTTGATCTGCTGCATAATTTATTCTGGAGCTACAAAAGTCTTGGTAAAGAAGCTGAAGCTTATGATGTTTATGAACGAATGAAATTGGTTGATCCTGAATCAGTTAATAGTCTCGCCGAATTAGTTTTGTTTGATTCAAAAAAATGAACATTCTCAAATTAATTCTTTTTCTTATTATCTCTTTAGTTGTTTATACTAATATTTATGCTAGTCAGTATGATGGGGTATATGAGTACGTTCAATATCCTGAATATTGCATAGGAGAAATGGAAGTTTCAATTAGCAATGATGTTGCAGATATTGAAATATCAACATTTTGTGGAGAATTTTATCATATATGTCATGTTAAAGGTCGATTTCCATTTCATAACAATAAGATTTATATCTCTGAAGATGATTTTAATTACAGCATTGAATTTTATAATGATGAAGCAAATGTAATATTTAGTCAAGGAAATGAATATAGTTTTGGATTTTGCGGTTGGAATGCGTTTATGCATGGGTTATACCAGAAAAAATGAAAATCAAAGCACCTCCTGCAAAATTGAACTAAGCATCAAATTATATCTCTGAATATTCACAATTGGAATGTAGGAAGCGCAAGTTAGTTTTTTATTACGTGTTTGCACTTAAACGCCGAAGGCATGGAGATTTTACAATGAAAAAATTTATAGCGATAGTTTTAGTTCTCCTTTTTTTGCCAGCAATTACACTTGCTTGTTCTTTTGATACTGATTGCGCAGTTGGCAGTAAATGTATCAAAGCTTCCGGTCAAATCTATGGTTTCTGTGCTGGTGGAATGAATCCAGGTAATACTTATGATCGTCGCCCCGTCCGTGATCCCCTAGACATGAACAGAACCGCAGGCAATACTTGCAGCTTTGATACTGAGTGTGGCCCAGGTTCGATATGCCTTAAACAGAGTGGCTACATTAAAGGTGTATGTGTTCAAGGACGCTGACGCATAACGACTCTCTAAAAATAATCATCCTGAGCTTTATAGAACCATTGGTTTATGATAATCCCATGCCTGTGTCTTCTTGACCAGTCTTCTAGCATTGCTGCTTCTGCCAGCCCTCGCTGGGCTTTGCAGGGCAAGGTGGTACATGTCACTTTCACTGGAACCATAGGCCTCTTGGCAAAGAAAAAGAGTAGATGCGAATGAGGTTTGTATGGTATGGACATGTCTGAATCCATAAAGGTAACTAATTGAAAAGAATATGCAATGAAGCAAACCGTTACTGCACGAAAAGGGATAGGATTTTATGCCCCAAAGTAGAGCATCGCGAAATAAAATTCTTGCTTTTATTAGGCTAGTTATAAAGAGCTTTAAGTTAAACAGATTAATGAGAAGGTATTATCGCGTACTCCAGACTACAAATAATAAAGAATCCCTTGAAGATATTGACAACGATTTATTTAAGTTAGTTATGAATGATCCATATTTATCAGAAGTCATTAGCGATTATAACATTAGCGAAAACCAACTAAAAACTGCTTATAGATTTATGATAAGCTCAGGTGGAGGAATATTTGTGCGTGGGGGTTATCTTCCAGCATCCACAATATCAATATTACCTACTCTAACCTATCTGTGTAAAAAAATCAGTCAACATCCAGAAATTCTCAATAAGCAAAAAAGCAGAATAGTAGATGTACCAGCAAATCAAGAAGAATGGTTTAATATCTTTAGCGACCTTTATACTCATTTCGAATCTGAATCTTTAGGTCCAGTAAAAGAACATATTTATGCTCCAAAAAATGCTTATGCTACTCAAGATAAAGAATTCACAACAGAAGAAAAGGATGATGTATTAAAGTTTGATAAGAAATATAATAAAATGCAAAAAAAATGGATAAAGATTGCAACCACATTTGTTGAAAAAAATCAAATAGAGGAACATTTAAATAAAACAAGCGATATTAACAAAGGCTTATTTAACTACCTAGGAGAAATAGCAGAAGATTATCTACAAATAGTAACAAATGGACATACTTACAACCGAAGTGAAGGGATTCATTATATTTTAGGCTTTAATAGAATCGCTAAAGACTATAATGTTAATAATTTTGAAATCGTAAATAAGTATAGAAATTATCTTGAGACAATATTTTATTTAGGCATGTTAACACAATTAAATGCACATGCTTTCCCTACAAGACATCTTTATAAAAAAGTAAGTTTGGATGAAATAAGAGCTGAATGGTTCATCAGTGCTATTACTGCTGATGTGGAAATGAAGGGATATGGTGCTAACAACCCAATTGTGATGGGTATTTTTAATCAATATTATAATAATGATGTTAGAACGGACATCAAAACTGATTTTAATGTTGGTTCTTTTGGCATAGGAAAGTTTGATTCATTTTTCAAAAATTTGTTTTTAGCTGGTGCTTATCTTGTCATGATCTGTGAATTGGCTACAAAAAAACACACAAAATAAGAAACAAATCAACAACTCATCGGATAAGGTCTGCCAGCAAATGAAAACTTTCATATGGATAATTGTAGCCATTGCCGTTGGGGGTTATTTTGTCAATTCTTTCATGTCAGAACGGGCAGAACGTAAAGCTGAAGAAGCTGAATTTGCAAGATTTGAGTTAGAAACCAAAGCAGCTCTCGCACAGATGGTTGCTAGAACAGGTGCTATTGATGGTTGGCAAGATTCCTTAATTAAGGGGAAAAGGTCCAGACTTCAGCCAATACTCACAATTGAATTAGAGAAACTTTGGCTAGAAGACAGGCCAATTTTGTTCGTAGGTCATGTTGTGGATGTTTCGATATACGACCAGAGTCAATATATGGTTTGGGTTGAAAAGGGGGTATTTAGTGACTTAGTTCTTTTTTGGGATACCCCATTACGGCTAGCCTTGACTATAAACAAAGATCTTTTCGATTCTTTCCTTGAGAAACATCCTGAAATTTTCCGAAAATTTGGACACCAACGATATGGATCATATAACGTTGCTATAGTTGCATACATACATGAAATTGAAGTTACTCACTCAATTGACGAGGAAGGGCGACGTGAAGTCTTAAGGATAGGACATGGAAATTTGGTTGATATTCTTTATACTGGCAATGTTAGGTTTTGATAAAATGTAATAACAAATAATCCCGATGTGTTTTTATGAACAAAGCAATTATTATCGGCAGACTTGGCCAAGATCCAAAAGTTTCTCAGGCTCAGACCGGGAACATTGTTGCCAACTTAAGCATAGCTACAGATGAATCCTTCACTGGACAGGATGGCATTAAGATCGAGAGAACAGAATGGCACCGGGTTGTAGTCTTTGGAAAACAAGCAGAATTTTGTGCCAACTATTTGAGCAAGGGAAGACTTGTCTTGATTGAAGGTAAGGTTCAGACTCGAAAATGGCAGGACCAGGAGGGTCATGACCGCTGGTCCACTGAGGTAGTTGCCAGCAGGGTTCAGGCTCTAGAACCAAAGACTCAACATTCAGAACATTATCATTCTGGTGATGACAGGGCTTCTGAGCCTAAGCTCTCAACAAGTACGCCTCGTTCAAAGATGGATGATGATTTTTGGGATGCTCCGTTTTGAAATAACCCAACTTCTTTTATTGGCCTATACTTTTTAGAATATCATTGAAAAAATATCCACAATCGAGTTATTTTTTTCATTCAATACGAAGAAAAACAATTTAAATTTTAGAATAATAAATAAAATTGAAACAATATATATTTATATATAGATAGTCTACTCTACAAAAATAGTTTTTAAAATTTTAAAAATATATTGTTTATAATTCTTAAAATTTAATCAAATAATTATGCTTAATAGAGTAATAAATATACTAAACGGTAGAATTCTTCATTGGGGAAATACAAATAATGTTTATATCAAGTTGCTTATAGAGCGTGCAAAGCATTTTCCGCCAAAGACAGAAATCCTTTTAACTCAATTCAGTTTAGCTTCATATTTAATGAGTGAAGAATTACTTGGTCCAGATAAAGGAAAAAATAGAATTATAAAAAAAGATTCCAAGAAAGTGACTGCTGAGCAATTTAAATCTCTTCATAATTTACATATATGGTCTTTTATAGCTTTATTTTGTTTACAAAATTCTCGTTACCGAAAAAATATTCTAGAAGTAGGTAAAGAGTTTATCGATATCAACAAAAATGAAATAGAAATGATCCGTTTAATATTAAGCTTTAAATCTATGGATAATATTGATATAAGCCAATGTACATTCACTCTTTTTAAAAAGGTGTGTTTAATCCTTGAATATGAATCCAAGAATTCTCTTCAAGAATCTTTATCTTTTTCGCCTATGCTCTTAATATTATACTCTAGAGCAATGAAAACTTGTAAAGTTGAATGGGGAATCTCTGAATAACATACAAGGCAATCTACACTGATTTAGTTTTTTTGTTTAATAATCGCATGCTCCTAGAAATTTTGGCCCTGACAGTAATCACTTTTAGAGAAAATATATTTCACGAGCGGACGCTTCGCCTTTTACGAACCCCACTGAAATAATCAAAAGCACCTGCTACGATATATTTCAATAATTGACCTAAAATCGATCCTTTTTACAAGAAATTGCCAGTTATACATGTAAATAATTCAAGAACACCAGACTTTTGACCTTTTATAGACAGTGTTCCATTTTATATTTTCAAGTTCAAGAAGGCCAAAACATTGAACCTGTAACCTCAAAGAGTTCAGCCTATGCACAAAATTATTCTAACCACCTTCACAATGCTCCTTATCCTCACTTCTTCTTTGTATGCCGACTGGGCTGAAGAATCAGGCATCCTTGAACCAGTCAAAATCTTTGACCGGTATTATGGCACAGAGCAGATGAGCAAAGTAACCCAAGTGGTGACCGACGATTTCAGGAAAGGAAAATCCAAGTCTGATTGGACAGCAAATGTTTCTAGGCAGCTAAGAGATATCCAGTATGAAAGGCTGGATAGTGAGATCAAAGGTCAGATTGTGAGCGAAGGCATGGCCACCATACTGATGATGGCAACCATAAGAACTGTGGCTGGAAAAGTTGAACAGGACTTTCACCTTTTTTAGGCCTTAGCACTGTTCTTTGTCAATATAATCGGCATATTAACCAGACTGCAAGACGTGTGACCCTACTGACCATATTTGCAATGCCCATAATTTCATTTCCTGGTGGATATTTTCAGGTTTATGCTTGACATTGTGAGACCCTATTGATATTTTGCAGGGCATGGCACACCTGCATAAAAAAATGAAAAAGGGCAGACCCTACTACTATGTCAGGGAGACCGCCAGGGTTAACGGCAAATCCAAGGTGGTCAATCAGGTCTATCTTGGTTCTGTGGAAAGAATCCTGAGCATGGCCTTGGGAAAAAGTGAAGGTGATCTTGCAAAGATCAAAAGCCAGGAATACGGCTCATTGTTCATGGCCAATCTGGTGGAAAAAAAAGTCGGGATAGTTGATATCATTGACTCCATTGTCCAGAAGGAGGGCAAGGGGCCAAGCATTGGTGAGTATTTTCTGTACGCCGCCTTCAACCGGATGATTGAGCCAAAGTCCAAGTCAGGACTTCCCGGGTGGTATAAGGAACTTGCATTTCACCAGGTACGCCCGGTGGACATTAAGGCTCTTGATTCAAAAAGCTACTGGAAGAAATGGGATCAGGTCAGCAAGGAAGAAATAGAAAAGATCGCTTCTGCCTTATTTAAGAAAATCAGCGAGATCGAGTCCATAGATACGGACTGTCTGCTCTTTGATACAACCAATTACTATACGTACATGGATAAAAGGACCGGTTCAGAACTGGCCATGACCGGAAAAAACAAGGAAGGCAAGGACTGGCTCCGCCAGATCGGCCTGGCCCTTCTGGTATCCAGGGAATCTGAGCTGCCTTTGTTTTACCGGGAGTACGAGGGTAACTGTCATGATTCCAAGCTCTTTAACAGGCTGATTATCGAGATTCATACCGCCCTGAATGAGATGAATCTCAGGAGCAGGCAGTTGATCATTGTCATGGACAAGGGGATGAACTCCCAGGACAACTTTGAAAGCATTGATCAAAAATCAGATCTGGATTTTGTGACCACCTATTCAACATACTTTGCTGAAGAGTTGGCCCAAAAAGATCTGAGCTTTTTTGTCCCTGTGGATATCCCTAAGAATAAAAAGCTGGCTGAGCAGGGCAAAACAGATGACCAGGTTCTGGGCTGGCGGACAACTGGAGAATACTGGGGCAAAGAGAGAACTGTGGTGGTTACCTACAACCCCCGTACCGCGGCCAAGCAAAGATACTCGTTTGAAAAAAAGCCCAAGAAGCTCCAGGATTTTCTTTTTGAAGCCCGCACCCATGTCCGGGCTGAAAAGACTCACTGGAATAGTGCTGCCCAGGTGAAAAAGCGCTATGATGATTACTGCGAACATATTCATCTGCCCAAAAACCTCTACGACCTTGAACTTCCACTCATAGATGGCAAGTTGCAGATGAAGTTTGGCAAGAATTATTACCGGATAGCCAAATATATCTCCAGGTTTGGCCGGAACATCATCATAACCAGCAAGCACGACTGGAGTACGGAAGAGATAGTCATGGCCAGCCTGGACCGCTATCAGGTGGAAGATGTGTTTCGCCAGAGCAAGTCCGGGGAATTCGGCAACCTTCGCCCCATATGGCACTGGACCGATTCCAAAATCCGCTGTCACATACTTTGCTGTATCATAGCCCTGGTTTATCTTCGTCTGATCAGGCTATGGCTGAAAAGATCCGGACTTCAGATGAGCATTGATACGGCCATGGGTCAAATGCGCTGTCTTCGCAGCTGTCTTTGTTGGCATGCTGGTAAAAAGGAACCTGTCCGGATGATCGAAGACCCCACTCCTGAGCAGGAACAGATCCTGGCGGTATTCGGCTACAAAATAGAAGGTGGGGTCTCACAAAGATTGAAGGCGTAAATGATTGTTATTGCATGTTATATCCGGAAAATTGGCAGAAAAAGGTGAAAGTGCTGTTGAACATGACGAGATCTATCGTCTGATTATGATTGAAGGCAAATGGTTGATTGATGAGGTTGAAGTGGTCAATGAAAAGATTAAGCCCCGGGGGATTGAGATATAGTAAAATGTTGGAAAAGTCCTAATCTGACAGATCGTGCAAAGTTATCGATTACAATAGGTAAAATCTCTTGTCAGGAAAAAATAGCTGAACTAAACTTACGAGGCTTACCCAACAAAAGGGTTTGTGTCAGATCAAGCATGAACAACAACATTCTATTGAAGTGTGTCATAAAGGTATAATACAGTTCTTCTTTTTTCTATTAACTCGTTATAAATATCTTTACCCTCAAGCCTTTTAATAGAAAATTCATATATTAAAGAGAAAGGTAGATAAACATTTGCTGGATCATTATATAGATAGTCCATGTTATTTTTGATATCAACATTGTCGTGAGAATTTTTATTCATAATTTCATATTTATTTTTTATAATATAATATTTTTCAAGCATCTTATCTTTTGAAAAAAATTCTTCAGTTGTTTTCAGTATACCCACTCCAAGTCCATCACTAAAACCCCTAATATATGAAATTTTAGAAATATCATCAAGATATTGCCATACTTCTCCATATTTTCTTTTCTCAACAGAATAAACATTTGAAGATAAAACAATCATAAAGGCAGTAATAAATAATATACTAAGTAGTTTTTTCATAAAATAACCTCTTAATATAGTTTAAATAAAAAGGTTTATTCAGCATTAGAAAAGGCACTAGACGGCAATATTTCTCTAGCCCGGCGCTTTAAATCTTCAATGGCTTCTGAGGTCATAAGCGGCGCTGATGCGCCTTGATGAATATCCAGGCTCTTCTTAGGCCCATATCCGGCCCGACTGAGAATTTCTAGTCCAACATTTGCCTTTATCTTGACCATTTCTGGTTCATTTCTTTCATCATTCAATATATCCTGAAGCACCTCAAGGGCTTTGTGTGCACCCTTACAGAGTTTTTCAGGGATTCCTGGGACACATGCAGTAGAATTTACATCTGCCATTTCCTGAAGTCTTGATATCTCTCTGGCAACCAGCGGTTCTTTAACCAGCCTGGAAACTGAGCTCTTGTGCATTCCCAGAATGCGGCCAATTTCGGACTGAGTATGTCCACCAACCAAAAGCCTGGCTATTTGGTGATGTCTAGGAGATAGATCCCTTAATTCATTTCTCATCATTGGAGTTTCCTCCACTTTTGTATTTAAAAGTTGTCCATAAGTTACCAAAAGTTGACCTTAAATTCAAAAAGTTGCGAAATTTTGTGAGGGTGGCAATTAATCAAGTGCGCGGCAAATTTCCCCCCATGAGGTTTGGTCAAAAAACATTGCGGCGGCAAATTATGTCTAGCAAAAACAAAGAGTTATGTCAAGAAAAACTTGCCTTTTGCCAATTAAAATAATGCTCTAATTTTTTAGATCTGATGACGTGGGAGTGAATATGATGGAACAATGATGAATAATAGGGCTGGGTTATTTTTCGGTGTTCTTTTGGTGTTCTTAGCTTTAGCTTTACTTAAATATAATTTTATTGATTATATTAACATATTGATTTTACTGGAGCCGGGAAAGGGACTTGAACCCTCGGCCTGATGATTACGAATCAGCTGCTCTGCCAGCTGAGCTATCCCGGCTTGAAGAGTCCAAGTATCAGGGGGACCTGCACAAGTCAATTAATAGCCTTTAAACTCTCCAGTCTGTTGCGCTCTCAGACCGACTGCAGCATTGTCTGCCCGGATGCTGCACCTCATTTTTTCTTTGCCAGGCAGCGAACAGATGGTTATGGTATTAAATCCGAAACGCTGTCCAGAGTCTTTAAACCAAACTTTTCAGGCAGGACATGAAAGATACCTACTGGAAACATCTGGAACACAAAGCAGACATCGGCATCCAGGGAGTGGGCCCCTCCCCTGAACTGGCCTTTGCCCAGGCAGGCATAGCCCTTATGGCCGTAGTCTGCGATCCGGACTCCATTGAGAGGAAAACTACCAGAACCGTTAAGTGCCGTGGATCGGACCTGGAAATGCTTTTTTACGACTTCATCAACGAACTGATATATCTTATCTCTGGTGAAGGCTTTGTCTATTCTCACCTGGAAGTACAGCTTGACGATCATGGCCTTAAGGCTGAAATTTATGGAGAGCCCCTGGAAAGTACCAGACACTCTCCTGCAGTGGAGGTCAAGGGGGCAAGTTTCAGCGGCCTGAAAGTCTTTCCGGACCATGGAGGTCTCTTTAAAGCCCAGTGCATAGTTGATGTGTGAAATTTGACAACACCTGTACCGGTACTTAAATTCCTATTTTAATAAATTTCTTCAAACAATCCCGGGCCGGCCGGAGATTCAGGAAACCATGAGCAGATACACTCCATATAAAATCGCTCCGTACATCTACAGGCTGGACGCCCAGGGTCCCATGCGGGTCCCTGCCCTGATCTTCGCTGATGAGGAGCTTATGGCTCAAATGGAGGACGATGTCTTCCGGCAGCTTTCCAACGTGGCTACATTGCCCGGAATAGTCATGGGTGCCATGGCCATGCCTGACGCTCATCTGGGTTATGGTTTTCCCATAGGCGGGGTCGGAGCCTTTGATCCCCGTAAGGGAGGAGTGGTCTCAGCAGGAGGAGTGGGCTTTGATATTGCCTGCGGGGTGCGGACCATACTCACAGGGATTACTGAAGAAAAGGTTGCTGCTCAGAAAAAGCTTCTGGCTGATCTTTTATATCAGAACATTCCCGCAGGCATGGGCACCAAAAAGGGACTTAAGATCTCGGACAAGGAAATGGACCGCATGCTGTCCCAGGGCGCTCTCTGGGCCGTAAGCAAAGGCTTCGGAGAAAAATCAGACCTGGAAAAAGCTGAAGAGGGAGGCACAGCTTCCGGAGCTGACCCGCAGGCGGTAAGCTCCAGGGCAAGACAGCGTCTGGACCGGGAGGTGGGCACCCTGGGCTCAGGAAATCATTACCTGGAAGTGCAGGCAGTGCGGGAAATCTACGATCCTGAGGCAGCCGAGGCATTCGGTCTGCGCAAAGGCGATGCAGTGATCAGCATCCACTGCGGTTCCAGGGGGCTGGGACACCAGGTGGCCACGGAATATATCCGCCTCATGGTGGATGAATCGGCCAGCCAAAAAATACATCTTCCTGACCGTGACCTGGCCTGCGCCCCTATCCTGTCTTCTACGGGACAGAGCTATCTGGGGGCCATGCGGGCGGCCATCAATTGCGCCTTGGCCAACCGTCAGATTTTGACCCATCTGGCGCGGGAGACCTTTTCCGGCGTGTTTCCTGATGCAAGAATGCCCCTGCTGTACGATGTCTGCCACAACACCTGCAGGGAGGAAAAGCATTCCCTTAACGGCCGAAACACCACCCTGTTCGTGCATCGCAAAGGAGCTACCAGGGCTTTTGGCCCGGGACAACAGGATCTTCCTCCGGCTTATCGCGGTGTTGGACAGCCTGTGCTCGTGGGGGGAAGCATGGGAACCTCCTCCTATATCCTTGCCGGCACCAGTGAAGGCATGCGCTCAAGCCTAGGCTCTGCCTGCCACGGAGCAGGGAGGGTGATGAGCAGGAAACAGGCCATCAAAAAATATCCCGGGCGCCAGGTCATTGACCGGTTGCAAAAAATGAATATCGAGATTAGGGGTCATAGCTTCAAGGGGTTGGCTGAAGAAGCACCTGAGACCTACAAGGAAGTGGACCGGGTAGTGGATGTGAGCCACAACAGCGGCCTTGCCAGAAGAGTGGCCAGATTGAAGCCGTTAATCTGCATCAAGGGTTAGAAAAGTGGATTTTTTTTCCAAAAGAGCTGAGGAATTGATCCTGGAGGCCTTGCAAAAGGGCGAACTGGACAATCTTCCCGGCCGGGGCAAGCCTCTTGAACTCAAGGATGATTCCCACATCCCGGCTGAGCTGCGCATTGCTTATAAGATTTTGAAAAATGCTGGCTATGCTCCTCCGGAAGTTCAGCTGCAGAAGGAAATCTCCACAGCCAGGGATCTTCTTCAGAACAGCAAAGAAGAACAGGAGGCTTACAGCAGGATTCAAAAGCTGAACCTCATGATCACCAAGATGAACATGATGCGTAACAGACCTGTCTTCCTGGAAGAAAAGCAGGTCTATTATGAAAAGATCGTGCAAAAGGTCCGAATAAAAAAGAAATAAAAACGTCTTTTTTCAGCTTCCGCTTTTATTCCTGATTACTCAGGGAATATTAAAATAATCCTGATAAGCCGGCACTGAAAAAAGCAAAAAAAACAAGGAGTAGTATTGATGTCCAAAGTAGAAGACGGAACCCAGGTCAAGGTGCATTACACCGGCAAACTCAACGACGGTACGGTGTTCGACACCTCAAAAGACAAGGAACCTCTGGAGTTTACCATGGGCAAGGGTGAGGTCATTCCCGGAATTGAAAACGCTGTGCGGGACATGGATCCGGGAGAAAGCAGGAATGTGACCATTGCCAAGGAGGAGGCCTATGGTGAAAGGCGCGAGGAAATGATCATTGATGTGCCTAAGGATAAGTTCCCTGACGAAATCCCCCAGAGCGTGGGCCAGCAGCTCATGCTCAGGCACCCCGAAGGCCAGGAGTTCCCTGCGGTTATTGTTGATGTCAAGGAAGGCTCCGTAACCCTGGACGCCAACCATCCCCTGGCAGGTGAAGACCTTAACTTTGAAATCAAGAGAGTCTGATCCGGCTCTGTGCACCTGAAAACCGGCATATGAATGTTTACCGCTTTAAAGGCCGCCCGGATATCTATCCGGACGGCCTTTTTTTATTCGGCAACGCGCACCACCTCACTTACTTCTGAAAGCTTGCGCATCTTTTCAATGGTCCGGTATAGATGAGCTGAATCCTGGACCATGACCGTAAAAGTGAGTTCAGTCTTCCCGTCCACATTGGACTTGAACACGCCGGAATCAATATTTACGTCCTCCTTGGTCAGAAGTCCGCTGATCTTGGCCAGAACGCCTTTCCTGTTCTGGCAGATAATCTTGATCTTGGCCGGAAAAGCCTTGTCGGTCTCTCCTGACCAGAAGACCTCAAGCTTGCGTTCAGGCTCCATTTCCTGAGTATTGGGGCAGTCGGTGGTATGAATGGTCACCCCCCGACCCCGGCTGATGTAGCCCACGATGGGATCCCCGGGCAATGGATTGCAGCACTTGGCAAAACGGACCAGGACATCTCCAACCCCTTTAATCTGAACCCCTTCCTTTTTGGCTACCGGCCCGGGCTTTTCCTCTGCTTTTTCCGGAAGCTCGCCTGTTCCGGGCTTTTCCTGCTGGTCATCATCCCTGGGCAGGAGGCGGTTCAGGACCTGCCTGGGAGTGATCCGGGCATAACCCACTGCGGACAGCAGATCGTCCACTGACTTGTAGGATAATTCCTTTGCCACTTCCTGGAGCAGGTTCTGCTTGAGGGCCTGGTTGATATTGATCCCCAACTTCCGCCCCTCTTTTTCCAGAACTTCCCTGGCCAGGGCTATACTCTGCTGACGCTCCTCGTTGCGGATCCACTGCTTGATCCTGGTACGGGCCTTGGCTGTCTTGACCAGCCTGAGCCAGTCCCGGCTGGGGTGACGATGGGGATCAGTTATGATCTCCACGGTATCCCCGTTCTTGAGCCTGGTGCTCAACGGCACAAGCCGGCCGTTGACCTTGGCCCCGGCGCAGCGATCACCAACCTCGGTGTGGATCATGTAGGCAAAATCTATGGGCGTGGCTCCTTCAGGCAATTCCTTGACTTCTCCCCTGGGAGTGAACACGTAGACTTCATCCTCAAAAAGATCAAAGCGCAGGGAAGCCATGAATTCTCTTGGGTCCTTGAGTTCTTCCTGCCAGTCCAGAATCTGCCTGAGCCAGGCGAAACGCTCTGCATCCTTGTCCTTGAATCTGTTTCTGCCGTCTTCCTTGTAGCGCCAGTGAGAAGCAATACCGAATTCCGCCATCCTGTGCATCTCTTCGGTACGGATCTGGATCTCGATACGTTCCCCGTCGGGGCCGATCACTGTAGTATGCAGGCTCTGGTACATATTGGCCTTGGGCATGGAAATGTAGTCCTTGAACCGGCCGGGTACCGGCTTCCAGATGGAGTGAACCAGTCCCAGAACAGCATAGCAGTCCTTGACCGTATTCCCCAGGATCCTGAAGGCTATTATGTCATATACCTGATCCAGGGTCAGCCCCTGCTGGACCATTTTGTGGTAGATGCTGTAGATATCCTTGAGCCTGCCTGAAACCCTTCCCTCAATGGAGTTTTTCTTGAGAAGCTCCTCAATATTTTCGCATACCTTCTGGATATAGCGCTCTCCCACGAATTTCTGCTTCTTAATCCCCTCCTGGATCTGAAAATATACATCAGGCTTTATGTATCTGAGGCTCAGGTTCTCCAGCTGGATCTTGATGCGGTAAAGGCCAAGCCGGTTGGCCAGTGGAGCGTATATGTCCAGGGTTTCCTGGGCCACGGCCTTCTGCTTGACCGTGCTCTGGAACTCCAGTGTCTTCATGTTATGCAGCCTGTCAGCCAGCTTGACCAGAATAACCCGGATATCATCGGCCATGGCCAGGATCATCTTGCGGATATTCTCGGCCTGGGCTTCTTCCTTGGAATCAAAGCTCATCTTGCCGATCTTGGTCACACCCTTGACTATGCTGGCGACCTCCGGGCCGAACTGTTCCCTGATCTCATCCAGGCCGGCCTTGGTATCCTCCACTGTGTCATGAAGAAGGCCGGCAGCAATGGTGGCCGCGTCCAGATTCATCTCCGCCAGCAGGTCAGCTACCTCCAGGGGGTGGGACAGATAAGGTTCCCCGCTCAGACGGATCTGTCCGGCGTGAGCGGATGCTGAGAACACATAGGCTTTCTGGATCAGTGCCTGTTCATGCCCGGACAGGTATCCATCAACCTTGTCCAGTATTTCGTTAATTCTGACCATGCTTGCGAACCATTAGATAAACATTGGCTCTGCCCTGCATTTTGCCGGCCAAATACTCCGGCCTTTCTCCGAAACCGCAGAACAGATCAAGATGCCTGCCCCTGATGGCTCCGCCGGTATCCTGAGCAAGAACAGGCCCATGGATTCGATTTTTCTGGCCTTTAAATTCAGGAAGCTCAGCATCGAGAACCATCAGCGATCCCCACGGAATCAGCCCGGGGTCGCTGGCCACACTGACCCAGGGGGTGAGTATTCTGCCCATGGCTCCTTTTGGGCCTTCTTCAGCCAAATGAAAGAAAATGTAACTGGGGTTCTTTGCCATCAGGTCGGCCTTCAGGCCGGAATTGTTTCTTAGAAAGGCGCGGATGGCCTGCATGCTCACCTGGTTTTCCTCCAGAAAGCCCAGCTCCACCAGTACCCGGCCCAGGGCTACGTATTGCCTGCCGTTTCGACCGGCGTACAGAACGTGTTCTGTTCCACCGTCAGGATACTCAAGCCTGCCCGAACCCTGAATATGCAGAAAAAACAGCTCAATGGGATCGTCCACCCAGGCTATTTCCAGATTTCTCCCCTGCAGGACATTTTTCTGATCAATCTCCCTGCGTTCATAGTACGGAACAATCTCTTCTCCCTGCATACGATACACCAGCTGCTGCCCCTTCCAGCGGGGATGAAACCTTCCCAGATCAGCGGTCAGCAGGTCACCAGGCTTTGCATAAACCGGATGGGGGTACTCCGGGGAGGGATCCCGGGATGCCCTGAGCAGGGGTTCGTAATATCCGGTAAGCAAAACGTCCGGGTTGACCGCGTAAAACTCAAAAAAATCCTTGAACATGTCTGGACGACCGTCAATTTTCGGCAGAAGACCCAGGAAAAGCTCCAGGGTCTTTTTCAGCTCGTTCCAGCTCAGGCAGAGCCCGGGTTCGCAGACAGCCCAAGCGTCCTGGTCTCTGGTGCTTACGTATTCAAGGCTTCTTTCAACCGCCGGAGCCAGGTCCTTCCAGTTATCAAGCCCCTGGGCCCTGAGCCCGTTTTCCAGAATCCGGACCACATCCTTTCCTTCAGCAGGAACAAACACGTGTGGAATGTCCACCGGCTCAGGTTCCAGCACAGGCTCAGGAGAACAGCCCCAAAATACAAGCAGCAGAAGAAGAACCGTAGACAATAGACTGCTGTTATTTGGCCCGGAACCAGTCCAGGGTTTCAGGCCACCTGGGCTTTCAAGACCCGGGCAATGCCTGGATCGGGTCCCGGATAGAAGTGGACCCCAGAAAAACTGCTTAAGACCGCACATATTGACTCGGCTCCCTTTCGATATTTATATCAAAAAACTTGCCCACGCCATATTCCCTGCGACGGAAGAACTGCTCCGGACTGGGGCCGATGATCTGCATTTCAGGATTCTGTTTCTGGACTTCCAGGGCTATGTGCATTTCCTTGGTGCAGCCCGTAGAAAAAGTAGCGTCCTTTCCGGCCCAGACCGGAGGCACTCTTTCCCCTATCAGCTCGAAACTCTTTTCAATATCACGCACGGACTGAAATCTCCAGACATCGATGAGCCCGCTGCGCTGAACGTTTTCCCACATATACATGAGATCGTCACCGTCCATGCCCGGTTCAAAGTGCTCAGCCGGGTTGATGATGAAAGTCCCGGACATGCGCCCGCGCATATACTCTACAAAAGTATTGAGCAGCTTGATGGCCGTCTTTGTCTGACCAGGGATGCTGCCTATGACGGCGCTGTAGAAAAGCACTCTCTGGCCCTGCATCCTGGCCTGCATCATCTGCCTTGTAATATCTTCGGCCTTGGCCACAATCTCCTTCTCGGTAATCTTGCGCCCCCTGGGGCTTTTTGCCTTGAAGTCAAAATGGACCTGATCCCGGTCATCACGGAAAAGACAAAGCACATCCCGGGTAAAAAGATGTGAATTCTGGATCATGCGCCGATGGTTGCCCTTACCCTTGGCGATTATCAGGTCAGATTCCTTCCAGGCCCTGGCAAAGGTTATACTGGTACGGTATAGATTCAGCCTTTCCCTGGTGCCGTCGGAAATAACCATCAGGTTATTTTCTCTCTGTTTTTTCAGAAACTCCTTTTTGGATACCTGGCTGTCGGCAACGAAACTGGCCTCCTTGAGCTCACTGGAAAGCACCTCATCAGTATCACAATCCCAGAAATTGGGGTGGTCGTAGTAGAAACCCTCCTTCAAGGCCAGGACCACCTTGTGTCCCTGCCGGACAAGGGTGGCGATAACCTGCAGATCAAAGATTATCCCCCCGGTGCTGCTGGGCATATACAAAATCTTCAACCGACTGGTGTTATCCGGACCAAAAAGCCTGGTCATGCCCCGGTCAAAGCCGTCCCAGGACCTGTTCAGTTCCTGGTCTATCTCCCGGGCTTCTGGATAAAAATCCTTATTCTTCCAGATCTTGTCCCATGTAGATAGACAGAAATATCGTCTGAGCTCAACAAGATCGAGTTCCCACCTCAGATCCTGGATTTTCTGACAACTCATGGTGGAACTGGGGCAGGAACTTATGAAACGGAAAAATCCGGGAGTATCCATAAATTTTTTCGCCCGCAGGTTGTACTCCACCTTCATCTCCTGATAAGGATCCTGAATCGCGTTCTGACTGAGAAATATGTCCAGCATTCTTTTCTGCAGCCTGGAAGGAATCATGAAGGGCGACCTGAGCACCTTGCGGAAAATATGCTTGCACAGGGAAAGAACCTTTTTTTTGACGAACGGGTCCCCGGAGAAGTTGTGGATCAGAAGAACCAGCCTCTTCCAGGCCTGGCGGTATTCCCGCATGAGTTCCGGACTCATCCTGCTCTGGAGCAGGTGGGCAAACATCCAGTCGGTACAAGGAACAAAAAGCTGTCCCTCATCAATGTCCACCATGAACCTGAGCTGCCCGGAAGAGGCATTAACCCTGGGATTGACCAGATGCTCAATGTTGTTTTCCAGCATGAAATGCAGGAGCCAGGCATCAAGATAGGGATCCTGACCATAATATAACTGGGATACAGATGAGATTTGCGGCAGTTTGGACAAAATCACCCCCTGACAAAAAATCTTTTGGTGCTCAGCTTGGCAATAAAACCCTGTTCTTCACACATTAAAAGTTTGAGATCCCTGGCGTGCCTGCTCACCATGAGCACATCCCCGGCGTTAAGGACGTATCCGGTCTGGCCGTCCACAGTAATATAGGCTTCCGGAGAATCCGGGCACACCCTGATCGTGAACTTCTCTGAAGCAGGCATAACTAGAGGTTTGAAGTCGTGGAGAAATACACAGACCGGGGTAAGAATGATTCCCTGCATTTCCGGATGCACCAGGGGACCGCCCGCGGAAATGCAGTAAGCAGTGGATCCTGTGGGGGTGGAAAAAATCAACCCGTCAGCCCGGATGCACTGCAAGGTGCCCTGGGAGGATTCCAGGTCCAGGGAAATGAGCCTGGCCAGCTCGCCCCGGCTGATTACCAGTTCGTTGATGGCCGCGCCGGTAATGCTTTCTCCTTCCTGGCGGACAATTCTGTAATCCAGGACAAGGCGCCTTGATACCCTGAAAGCTGACCTGAATATTCGGCTTAACTGTTTCTGCCAGATCGTGGGGGAAATTTCAGCCAGAAAACCCACTTTGCCCAGATTCACGCCCACAAAGGGTGCTCCCTGGTCCAGCATGGCCCGCACCACGCGAAGTATGGTTCCGTCCCCTCCCAGAACGATTATCAGATCCGGCTGACAATCCTGCATCACTTCCAGGGGTATCTCATACGGATGATCCACCGTAAACACGCTGCAGTTTCTTTTTTCCAGCCAGGTCCTGACTTTTGCCGCCAGATGCCGGGCCTCAGGGCTCCCCACTTTGGTGGCCATGATGATTGAACAGCTGTTCATGTTTCTCCGGTGAAAAAAGGGTTGATGTTTGAGGATCCAGGCAGGCAAGTTTTCAGTTCTCCCGGTGTAGGAGCAAACTAGAGACACCTTTTCAGAGATGACTGATCACCTGCAATGTTAATTGCGATAATCAAAACAATATTAATCAAGAACCTGAAATGCTTCAAGAAGAACTTTTGAACCCGCAGACTGTGTATCCTCGGAGAAAAAACCAAAAAACAGAAATAGGGTTGTTTCCCTGTCCATTCTTGACCCTTTTGTTCTTGTGTGTTTATGTTTAGATTAAACTAAACCCTTGTACAGGAGGATTTCCATGCCAATGAATCCAGTTTTTTTGAAAAAAATTCTTTTTCTGGCAGTAGGCATCTATCTATTGCTTCCTGCTTCATTCTGCCTTGAAGGAGGTGTTCAGATGTTCTTCAAACATGCAAAGGCCCAGGAAAAATTTGACTTGCCCGAATTTTCCACCGACGGTGACATAAGCCTGGAAAAGGCTCTGAAACAGCGCAAATCCACCCGATCCTTTACCTCGGATCCCTTGACCCTGGATGAAGCTGGTCAGCTTCTTTGGGCAGCCCAGGGAATCAACAGGCCCGACAGAGGCTACCGAACTGCTCCGTCAGCAGGGGCTCTTTATCCCCTGGAGGTTTTTCTGGCTGCAGGCAAGGTTGAAGGCCTGGATCCCGGTTTATACCGTTATCTGCCCAAGAACCACCAGCTGACCAAGATAAAGACCGGAGATCTCAGGCGAGATCTTTACAACCAGGCCCTTCGCCAGTCCTCTGTACTTTACGCCCCGGCCGTTGTAGTCATTGCGGGAATTTACGAAAGGACAACAGGCAGATACGGACAAAGGGGCAGGCAGTACGTGCATATGGAGGTAGGCCATGCCGGGCAGAATATCCATCTGCAGGCCGAGGCCCTGGGACTGGGTACGGTGGTTATCGGGGCTTTTGACGACTCCGGGGTGCAGCAGGTTCTTGGCCTGAGCGACAATGAAATCCCCATGTACCTGATGCCAGTGGGAAAATAATGCAACCCCGCGAATACTCAGGGGTTGGTTGAACTTTCCTGGAAAAGAAATTATGGATAAGGTCACAGCACCCTACCAGGGTCGAACCTGGTAAGGTTCATCCGCCCCTGCAGTCGAACGTGGCGGACACCTGAATAGAAATGCCGCCCCTGGCCTTGAACCGGCCGGTAACGGTCATCCTCATGGGGCTGCAGGCCTGGACCAGATCGTCAAGAATACGGTTGACCACGGTTTCCATGAAGGTGGGTTCCTGCCGGTAGCTGAAAAGGTAATACTTCAGGGACTTGGATTCGATACATTTATTTCCCGGGACATACCTGAGTTCGATACTGCCGTAATCCGGCTGACCGGTCACCGGGCAGAGCGAGGTGAACTCCTCAGTATGCATGACCACTTCATATTCACGCCCGGAAAACTTGTTCACAAAGGTTTCTAGAACTTCCGGGTTGACCCGGGCTGGATACTCGGGCCTGGTTTTGCCAAGCAGAGTCAGGCCGGATATGTCATCTTGCATAGTTTGATTTCATCCTCCGGGTATTGAACTACAGAAGGTCTGGACAGCGGTTCGCAACCCTTCTAACTGAATAGATTCCCTTTTCCACGCTATTTTATCCGTATATTTCATCCAGAACAGAGTCTATTTCCTGCCTGAAGCGGGCATAAACCTCCCTGGATGTCTGTTCCAGCCTGTTCATGGCCTGTTTGTCCGCTGGCAGTTCAGGATACTCCTTGATCCCCAGGCTGTCTATCTCCAGCGGAGGAAGACAGAGATCCCGGTCATAATCATAGATGAGACCAGAGCCTGTAAACTGTTTTTTATCGCTTGTTTCCACATCCAGCCTGCGGGCGAAGGCCATGACTTCGTCCGGACTCTGACAGGCGTTGACCTTTTGAATGGTTTCTTTGAGCTTGTTCGCCTGATTTTTCAGGGTGGTCAGGTTGGATGTAAGTTTCTTTCTGCCCTTGACTTCAGGATCATCAATGTAGCGGCCGCGAACATATACCTCAATCTTCTCAGAGACCTGAGAATACAGCTTGCGCAACAGGCTGAGAAACCTGCCCTTTCTGGTCCAGGCCCTGGGAAGCAGAACTTCATTTTGCCACTTTGGCGGATACTCAGACAGGGCATCGTGCCCCAGACCGGCCCAGAAAGCCTTGCTGGCCCTGCCTTTAGCCAGGATATAGTTCATACCGGACAGCAATCTCTCAATATCCGCAGCCTGTCTCTGAAGCTCCCTGGCCTGTTTCTGCAGTAGCTCCAGATCCTCCTCCACTTCTTTGCGCTTGCCAAAAAAAGTGTCTGCAGCCTCTTTAAGAGTCTCTTCAGTCAGGGTGTCCGAAAACTGATCAATTTTTTTCATAGCGCTTGACCTGATATTTATCGCTCCGTTATTTGAAACAGGGTATAATCCCAGACCTGAGGTTGACAACATAACCGGACAAACATAATTAGGCCGGAAAAACTGGAGTTTCAGAAGGGCACAGCGTTCCCTTTCATGCCGTCAGCCCTTACAAGGAGAACATATGGATTCCAGAGTAAAGGTCAAGTCCATCTGTCGCCACAGCCGTGAAAACTACCGGGTGGTGCGCACCTGAACCAGGGTATATGTCTATTGCCGGGTGTGCAATAGCCGCTTAAATCTGCGCGACGTGGCAGAAAATCTGAACGATGACCTGGAGGAGCGACTGGCCAATGTCCGCTGCGACAGGTTCTAGCAATTGAGGGATAAGTGCCTGCTCTTCCTTCTTGAAACCGCATCAGCCGGTTCTGAACGTCCCAGCAGCCAGCTCCCGGCGGCCATGAACTCCATTGCCAATGAACAGACCCGGCCCCGGGATTCAAAGCAGGGGAAGATACTTTTTCAACTCGTACTCAGTAACCTGAATCCGGTAATTGTTCCACTCGATCTTTTTGTTGGCGATGAAATTTTTGAAAATGTGCTCGCCCAGAGCCTCCCTGACCAACGTGCTTTTTTCCAGAATTTCCACCGCCTCGAACAGGCTCCCGGGCAGACTGGGTATGTTGTGCTTTTCTCTCTCCTCCTCATTCATCTCAAAAATATCCTCTTCCACCGGCTCGGGCAGAACATATTTCTGTTCCATGCCCTTGAGGCCCGCTGCAAGCATGCAGGCAAATGCCAGGTAAGGGTTGCATGCAGGATCAGGGGAGCGCAGTTCCACCCGGGTGGCCTTCTCCTTGCCCGGTTTGTACATGGGCACCCGAACCAGGGATGAACGGTTGCGCCGGGCCCAGGCTACATATACCGGTGCTTCATAGCCCGGTACCAGCCTTTTGTAGGAGTTGACCCACTGGTTGCACACCGCTGTTATCTCTTTGGCATGCTCAAGCAGGCCACTGATGTAATTTCTGCATTCCCAGCTCAGTGTATCCGGAGCTCCTGGATCATAAAAAACATTTCTGCCGTTTTTGAACAGGGACTGGTGCACATGCATTCCACTGCCGTTCTCTCCGAACAGGGGCTTGGGCATGAACGTGGCGTAACAGCCATGGCGCCTGGCCACCTCCTTGGCTATTACCCTGTAGGTAACCGCGGTATCAGCCATTTTCAGGGCCTCCTGATACCTGAGATCTATCTCGTGCTGGCTGGGAGCCACTTCGTGATGACTGTATTCCACATGAATACCCATGGCCAGAAGCGAGTTGATAATATCCCTGCGGATGTCATTGGCCAAATCCAGGGGAGGAGCATCGAAATACCCTCCAAAGTCAAGGGTCTTGGGCTCTCTTGAACTTTCAAAAAGGAAAAACTCCAGCTCAGGACCAACATAAAAGCTGAAGCCGTCTTCAGCCGCCTTGTCCAGGATTCTCTTGAGCGCATAACGGCTGTCGCCCTCGTAGGGAGTCCCGTCAGGGTTCCTGATATCGCAGAACATCCTGGCCACAGGCCTTTCCATAGGTCTCCAGGCGACCATCTGAAAGGTGGACGGATCAGGAAAAGCCACCATATCGCTTTCATGAATCCTGGAAAAACCTTCAATGGATGAACCGTCAAAGCCCATGCCTTCTTCAAAGGCTTCTTCCAGTTCGCTGGGAGTGACCTGAAAACTTTTCAGGGTGCCCAGAACATCCACAAACCAGAACTGGACAAAACTGATGTCATGTTCACGGACTGCTCTGGCCACGTCATCAGCGTTGCGGCAATCAAAAACCACTGGCTTTCGCATGCATCACCTCCAATTCATGTTTCTTGTTGGCAGTAACCTTTATTAGGTGCATTGGAATCTTATTATCCAGTCACATCCCTGGCCCAACTCATGGCCGAGGCCACCGCAGGAAAGCCTGCTGTGGAGGTAATGGAAATCAGGGCGTGACGCACCTCCTCTGGGCTGGCGCCGGCTTTCATGGCTCTGCGGGCGTGGCTGTGCACAGCTCCTTCAAGCCTGAGTGCAGCCGCCGCAGCCATCTGGATCAACTCTATGGTCTTTGCCTCAAGAGGTCCCTCACTGCGCACCGCCTTTCCCAGGGCGGACACTGCCTGAATGAATTTCGGATGCTGTTCCTGCATCAGCTGGTAATTTCTGGGCAATTTTTCTTCACTCATTTGAAAGTCTCCTTTCTGGTAATCAGCTAGCCCTCTAACAGTTCCAGGGCAAATTATTTTTAAACAAGCCAGCTGCGCATGAATTGGCCAGGGCTTTTTCCCTCATCCAGGTGGGTTAAAAGAGCACTGCCAACCACCACAGCGTCCACCAGATCAATGATGTGTTCAAGCTGATCTCTGGAACTTAAGCCAAAGCCCAGAGCCACGGGGCAATCAAAGGTTTCCTGCACCTGGGCCAGCTTGTCCCTCAGAACCTGATCCCCGCCGGCCCTGGTGCCGGTGATGCCCATGACCGAAACCAGGTATACAAAGGGAGGATGAAGACGGGCGTAATCCTGCAGACGCTCCGCAGCCGTATTCAGCCCCACCAGAGGGATGTACGCCGGGCCATGTTCCTGTAAAAGCTCCAGATAAGGCTGGGCTTCTTCCAGGATAAGATCCGGAATTATGAGCCCGTTAACCCCGGTTTCCTTCCCGTGCCTGGCCAGCCTTTGCATGCCGTACTGCAAAAATGGATTAAAATAGCCCATAAGCACTATCCCTGCCTGCAGGCTTCTTCTGTGTTCACTCAGGCCTTCAAGAATCCAGTCCAGATTTATCCCCTGTTCCAGGGAGCGGATGGATGCATTCTCCACCACAGGTCCATCAGCAACCGGATCGGAAAAGGGAACCCCGATTTCGATTATATCCGCTCCCTCTCCATCCAGTTCAAGAATCACGTCCCAGAAAGCCTCCCTGGAGGGAAAGCCGGCCGTAACAAAAGGTATGAGCGCCTTGCGCCCGCTGCTCACGGCCCCTTGTATCTTACTGGTCAATATATTGTCATGATGCATTGCTCTGCTTCCTCATATAAGGATGTTACTTTACCAAAGCCACTTTTGAGCTGCTTGCCTTTGTCGAAACAACAAACCCCTGCAGAGGATCATCCGGCCCCGGACCACGGACCACGGACTTCCGTCATCCGCTCTCCGACATTAGACATCAGACACCCCATCTCCGACATGGGACATCTGCCCTCTTACAATATCCAGATCCTTGTCGCCCCTGCCGGACAGATTGATCAGCACCCGGCTGCCGGGTTTGATGCGCTCCTTTCCGGATGTAGCCCAAGCCAGGGCATGCGCGCTTTCCAGGGCCGGAATAATCCCCTCTTTGCGCGAAAGGAGCCTGAACGCCTGCAGGGCCTCGTGGTCATGAACAACTGCATACCTGGCCCGGCCGCTGTCCTTTAAAAACGAATGTTCCGGCCCTACACCGGGATAATCCAGGCCCGGGGCCACTGAATGCGAAGGCATGATCTGCCCTTCAGCGGTTTGTAGAAGGAAGGTATGCGTGCCGTGCAGCACACCAGGACTTCCCATGGACAGGGTGGCTGAATGATAATCTCCTGGATTCCCGCTGCCGCCCGCCTCAACCCCCACCAGCTGCACTTGCCTGTCCTGAACAAAAGGATGGAAAATGCCTATGGCATTGGAGCCGCCGCCCACGCAGGCCACCACCATATCCGGAAGACTGCCTGAAAGTTCAAGCATCTGATCCCTGGATTCCCGGCCGATAACCGACTGCAGCCTGCGCACCAGCAAAGGGAAGGGATGAGGCCCCACTGCAGATCCCAGGCAGTAATGGGTATCCTGCTGATGTGCTATCCAGTGCCGGAGGGCTGCATTTATAGCGTCCTTCAAGGTCCTGGTACCGCTCTGCACCGGCTCGACCCTGGCTCCCATCAGTTCCATGCGGTGCACGTTTATACTCTGCCTTTCCACATCCAGTGCGCCCATGAAAACTATGCAGTCCATACCGAGCATGGCCGCGGCCGTGGCCGTAGCCACTCCATGCTGCCCGGCACCTGTCTCGGCCAGAAGGCAGGTTTTGCCCATGTGCCTGGCCAGCAGGGCCTGGCCTACTGTGTTGTTTATCTTGTGCGCCCCTGTATGGGCAAGGTCTTCTCTTTTAAGGAAAAGCTCGAACCCCAGCTCCCTGGACAGATTCCGGCAGTGGTAAACCGGGGTGGGACGGCCCACGAATTCCCTGCAGATGCGATCCATATCCTGCTCAAACTTTTTATCCGGCACAATCCGGACCACGGCCTCCTCCAGCTCGGTCAGGGGTGGGACCAGAAGCTCCGGAACAAACATTCCCCCGAAGGAACCAAAATATCCCCTTCTCATTCTATTCCTCGCAATTGTTTGACAACGTTTCTTATTTTTTCTGCATCCTTTTGTCCCGGGGATAACTCCACTCCGGAATTGAGATCTACACCCCGGGGCGAAAATTCAAGAGCATGATCGAGGTTGTCCGGAGCAAGGCCGCCTGCCAGCAAAAAAGGCATGGGGCTTTTCACCTCTGCAAGCCAGGAGCACTGAATTTTTCTTCCATGACCGCCAAGGCTCCTGCCGGCGTCAAACAGAAAATATCTGCAACAATCCTGAAACGCACAGAGCTCCCGTTCAAAATCGGCTTTGCACTCAAAGCGCTCTGGCCAGAAGACCCTGATCACCCTTTCAGTTCCCACTCTCCGGCAAAACAGCCTGTCCTGCCCTCCATGGAGCTGCACCAGATCGAGACCGGCTACCTGCACAGCCTCCAAAACCTCCAGGGTTGAAGCCCTCACAAAAACACCAACCCTCAGTTCACTGAGTTTAGGCCAGGCGCCTACGACTTCCGGGGAGACATACCTGGGGCTTGAAGCATGAAAGATAAACCCGGTAAGGTCAATACCCAGATCCTGGCATACCCTGAGATCCTCTTTCCTGGTCAGGCCGCAGATCTTGATGATCACTTTTCCGGACACAGGCAAAGCTCCCTTATCTTGGCTCCGGGACTGCCTGCAGACATGACGCCGGTTCCCACCAGAAAGGCATCATAACCAAGGCGGAGAAATTCTTTTACTTGGCCGGAGTTGTCAATACCACTGGCGCAAATCCACACCTCGCCGGAATCCTTTTTCCCGGCCAGTCTGCGGGAAAGCTCAAGATCCACGGACAGGGTATCCAGGTCCCTGTTGTTGACCAGAATAATCCTGGCTCCTGCCTGCCTGGCCAGATCCAGTTCATCAGGAGCAAAGATCTCCACCACCGGCTCCAGTCCTAAACCAAAACACTGCCCGACCAGTTCCTGCAAATGCTTTGGATCCTGGATCACCCGCACAATTAGAAGCAGGGCTGAAGCAGGGGTCCCTGCGGTCTCCTCCACCTGCAGGGGATCAAAAATAAAATCCTTGCGCAGAACCGGCAGCCCCTGGCCGGCAAAGATATTTAAAAACTCAAGGCTTCCTCTGAAAAAATCCTCCTCAGTGAGCACAGAAAAGGCTGCTGCCCCGCCCTGCAGGAACTCCCGGGCAGCCCGCTCCGGGGCCAGGCCATCGTTGATCATCCCCCTTGAAGGAGAAGCCCTTTTGTATTCGGCAATAATAGCCGGCCCCGGCCCTGATACAGCCTGGACAAAATCCGGTCTTTCTCCTGCATACTCCATCAACTTCCCTCCGGCCGCCTTGAGCTTTCTGAGTCTCTGGATTTCACCGGTCTTGGCCCGGATGACCCTGGATAACATACTTTTCCTCCCTTGTCAGGCAACAGCAAGTCTTTGGAGACCGCCACGGACAGTAAAGCGGGCCTCGTGCATACAATTACTGATATCCATGGACGGATCCAGAACATGCAGAGCAAGTCCCAGATTCAGGGCTACCATATCCTGCATGGCTGTGGGTCCGTGTCCGGCCAAAACCTGTCTTTGTCTCTTAAGGGCGATATCCTTGTCCGGACAGGCCAGTTCCCCTGGAGAGCAGAGCTCGAACCCCAGATTTACGGAATCCAGAAGAATCTCTTCCACCTTGTCTTCCCTGACCAGTATAACCTGGTTCTCCCCGCACGGAGTAAGCTCATCAAATCCCTGGGCCCCGTGCACTACAGCAGCGGCCAGGACCCCGTTCTTGCGGAGAACCTCGACCATAAGGGGCATGAATGCCGGATCAGGGACGCCCAGAATCTGGTGTGTGGGCCTGGCCGGATTTAAAAGCGGGCCCATGAGGTTGAAAATGCTCCTTATGCCCAGTTCATTGCGCAGAGGAGCAATACTTGCAAAGCCTGGGTGAAAATGAGGTGCAAACAGAAAGGCAAAGTTAGAGGCCTTGAGCTCCATGACCACCATTTCAGGTTCAGCCAGCAGCTTGAACCCCAGGGATTCCACTACATCAGCACTGCCGCACGAACTGGACACTGCCCGGTTCCCGTGCTTGACCACCTGAATTCCCTGATCCGCAAGAAAAAAAGCCACTGCAGTGGAACAGTTGAAGCTCTGGCGTCCGTCACCACCAGTGCCGCAGGTATCCATGGTAATCCCGGGAATATCCGAAACAAGTTTAGCCCGCTTCAAGGCGACACTGACCGCTGCAGCCAGCTCTGTGCCGCTTTCCCCCTTAATCCTGAGTCCCATGAGCAGGGCCCCGCTCTGCGTGGGCGAAATTTCGCCCTCAAACAGGGCCTGAAAGACATCCAGACCCTCCTGATAATCCAGGTCCTCTCCGGAACAAATTTTGTTCAGTACTTGCTTGATCTGCATATTACCTCCGGACTGTTGAAACTGGTTACGGTTATTCTGAAACAGGCAATGGAACATAAAGTTTCCAGGCAGTATCCATGCCTTATTTTGCATGCCTGACTACTTAATTCCGCTTATCTTCAGAAAATTCTCCATTACTATGGGTCCCCAGGGAGTCAGGATGGATTCTGGATGAAACTGCCCTCCCATCCAGGGACGATCTGTAAATTCCAGGCCCATAATCTCCTCTTCCTCTGTCCTGGCAGTGATCCTGAATACGTTGTCCTCTGAAGGCCTGACCAGCAGAGAGTGATAGCGGCAGGCCTCAAAAGGGTCAGGCACTCCACTGAACAATCCCTTTTTTTCGTGAAACACCCGGGAGGTCTTGCCGTGCATTATGCGCTCGGCTACTTCAACCCTTGCACCGGCATAACATCCCAGGATCTGGTGCCCCAGGCATACCCCCAGCACCGGCACCCCGGGATCAAGGCGGCTTAGAAACTCGAGACAGAGACCGGCATTTTCAGGACGGCTGGGTCCAGGAGAAATGATGACCGCTCTGAGGTCCTGCCCCCGGGCCTCCAGGATCTCCCGCTGGTTGTTCCTAAGCACAACCGGCTCCGCATCCAGCTTTTGCAGCACCTGAACCAGGTTGAAAGTAAAGGAATCAAAGTTGTCTATGAGCAAAATCATCCGATCCTCCGGTAAAGGTTAAAGCTTTCAGTATAGCTTTGGCTTTGTTGGCGCATTCCTCCCATTCATTTTCCGGGACTGAATCAAAAACCACCCCTGCTCCGGCCTGCCAGTGAATTTTTCCATTCCTGATCCAGAGGCTTCTGATGGTTATCCCGGTGTCCAGATTCACCGCATCCTTATCCAGGCCGAACCAGCCGATGGTTCCGGCATACGGTCCCCGCGGCTGCTCCTCGAACTGAGCGATTATTTCCATGGCCCGGATCTTGGGCGCCCCGGATACTGTGCCTGCCGGGAAAGAGGCCCTGAGAATATCTACAATGTCCAGGCCCTCCATTAGCCGGGCCGAGAGATAAGAAGTCATGTGCATGACATGAGAAAACCGCTCCACCTGCATGAGCTTGTCCACTTCCACGCTTCCGGGTACTGCCATGCGGCCCAGGTCATTGCGGCCAAGATCCACGAGCATGATATGCTCGGCCCTTTCCTTGGCGTCAGCCAGCAGCTCCTCAGCCAGCTTCTGGTCCTCCCTCTCGGTCTCCCCCCGGCGTCTGGTCCCTGCAATGGGCCTTAACTGCAATATATTTTGGCTGCATTTGACCATGAGCTCAGGGGAGGAACCCATGAGGGTTATGTCTTCCAGGTTGAGATAAAAGGTGTATGGGGAGGGATTGATGCGCCTCAGATGACGGTAGACCATGAAAGGATCTCCGCGGAATTCAGCGCTGAACCGGGTGGACAGGACCACCTGGATGGCTTCGCCCTGCCTGATGAGCTCCTTTATGGCCCGCACCCCCTCCTGATATTGATCCCGGGAGGGTACAGTGCTCACCCCGCCTATCTGAAAGTTGCTTTTGGCAGTGCCGGGTTTGGGTTTGGGCAGAGACAGATCTTTGTCCAGAGTTATATAATAACAACTGTGGTGCAGGTGATCAAAGAGCAGGATGCGTCCGGGAAGAACCAGCTGGGCTTCCGCTTCCTGCGGAGGCAGCACTGAAGTAAGCTTGGGCTCCAGCAGTCCAGCCAGTCCGAATCCCAGATAGCCGTAAACCGCCCTGGTTACGGAAGGCAGCTGAAATTTGGCGTCCGGCTGAATCTGAAGCTCATCTACAACAGCCCTGACTCCCTGGATAAAATCCATTCCCTGCATTTTCTTGAGTCCTTCCAGGCGGGTATCCAGACATTTTACCGTGAGTCCGCCCTCCCGGAAACCCAGCTGAAGACGGAAGTCCCAGGCCAGAAGACTGTACCTGCCCAGGCGTCCATCCACCTCCGAACTTTCAAGAAGAATCCCCTTTTCCCTGCCTATAAGGCTCAGGTAAAGGGACACCGGAGTCTGGGTGTCCGCCGGCAGACAAACGGCTTTCTGCTGTAAGGTGATCATGAGCATCTCCTTGTCTTGAAACTGTTATTCTTCATGGTGAACAGATATTCCACTCCCTGCTTTCTGCTGCAGGGTTCCTCGACCCAACATGTGGATTTTTCATATAGTCAAAATAAAGAGCTTTATCCAGAATGCCGGCTCCGGGGTTTCGGCAAAACCGGCTCAAACTGTCTGAAGCGATCTAGGCGGACTTAAGCCCGCACGTTATTTCCTGTGCACATGCTGAAATCCTGGTAAAGTGCGGGCTTTAGCCCGCCTGTGAGCAAGTTTTTGAGCCGGTTTTGCCGAAACCCCGGAGCTGGAAAGATGTAGTATAATGCCATAATAATTCCACAGCAAACGTCCAGGAGCCCTGCTGCAGCAAAGCAGGTGAACCATAAAAAAGGCCGCGTCACTGTTGAGGAGGACGCGGCCTTTCTGGAAACAATCCTGGTCTTTTCAGACACTACTGTCCTCCCCCCCTGTTGCTGTAATTGCGCCACCACCACAGAGCCCTGTCTGTAAGAAGTTCAAAATCCCCTGCAGCGCTGAGGTTCAAAAAGGACTTGAAGCGGCGGATCATTTGCCCGGTATAGGGATTGTCCTCGGCCAGAGATGAAAAGAGCATGGCATCCTCATTGAGCATCTTGTGAGCCGCATTGATCCGGCGCCTGAAAGAGGGAGTGGCGAATTTATCCAGGTCGATATCCTGGGGCATGCTTGCAAAATAGGTGATAGTGGTCACGAAATTCAGGCCCTGAATGCAGGCCATGGCCTGGTCATGCTCCCGGGCGGTGGTCACGAAGGCATGAATTCCGGCCCGGCCGAAAAGGGAGTGCACAGCATTGATATCTTCATCCTTCAGGTTATTCCCGGGACACAGGGCCACTTTCAGATCCTCACCCTCGGCAGGGCTCGGTCCGAAAAGAGGATGTGTTCCCATTACAGGACCCTTGAATAAGGCCTGCATCTTCTGCAGGGGCACTGTCTTTACCGAACAGATGTCAGCAAGAACAGCGGATGGATCAAGAACAGGACCCAGGAGCCCCAGAACCTGGTCCAGGGCGGATACCGGCACAGCCATCAGGACCATTTGGGCCGAGTCAAGGACCCGGGGCAGATCCTTTCCAGTAAAGGGCCTGTCCAGAGGGGATACCTGCACTCCTGCGGCGGTGAACCTGCTGTGCAGCAGTTTTCCCATTTGTCCTTTGGCTCCCACCAGAACCAGTTTTTCAATACCCTTACTGTCCATGCCCACTACCCTGAAATAGAGTAGGCCCGTCGGACCTTGACCCATTCTTCCCAGAACCCCGGAAAAGACTTGTTCACGCAGGATGGATTGTCCAGAGCCGCCCTGACCCCGGCCAGCTCATAAAGGACAAGACTCATGGCCATGCGGTGATCTCCGTAGGTATGAAACTCCACGGTCCTTCCCCTGGGAAGAGCACCGGGCTCAATGTCCAGTCCGTCCTCCCTGAGCAGGCATGTACACCCCGCCCGGGAAATCTCCTGCTGCACTCCTGCCAGGCGGTCGCTTTCCTTGATCCTCAGATGCCGGACATTGCTTATCCTGGTTCTGCCCCTGGCCATGGAAGCAACTACTGCTACCGTAGGCACCAGATCCGGACAGGTGCCCATGTCCAGGTCCACCCCCTGCAGCCTGTTTCTGCGCACCAGGATACCCTTCGCCGTGCTGCTGACCTCTGCGCCCATGAGCTTCAGGATGTCCAGTATTCGCCGGTCTCCCTGTCTGGAGTGCATTTCCAGGCCGGACACTTCCACAGGAAAATCTCCAATTGCGCCTGCAGCCAGAAGATACGAAGCATTGCTGAAGTCTCCTTCCACTCTGTAAGCTGCAGGGCTGAATACTCCGGGATGAACAGCAAAACGGATCTGCCCGGGCCGGGCCGAATCCGCCCGGTCAGGCCCGGCTTTCTGCCATTGTCCGTTTTTAAGCACCTGCACTTCAGGAGCGTTTTCAAAATGCTCCATCACCTGCAGGGTCAGGTCCACATAAGGCCAGGAAACCACTTTCTCTCCGCTTATTCCGATGACCAGAATACTCCTGGCCATGGTCCCGGCCAGAAGCAGGCCGGACAGATACTGGCTGCTTTCCTCCAGGGAAACAGCTATCTCTCCGCCCGGCAGCCCGCTGGTATGCACTCGCAGGGGAGGGCATCCATGATCCTGCAGGTATTGGAAAACGACTCCCTGGCTCTGCAGACTCTCCCCCAGACTGATAATGGGGCGTTCATGCATTCTGCCCCGTCCGAAGATCTCGAAGCTTCCCTCTCCTGCAGCCGTAATGGCCGCCACCAGTCTGCAGGTTGTCCCGGACTCTCCCACATCCAGCCTTACAGGCCTGTCCCCCTGCACAAAGATACTGCCCTCCAGACCCTGGATGACCGGTGCAGAATCTGTTCCGGTTATCCTGGCCCCCAGGGACTGCAGGCAGTCCCTGGTGGCCAGGATATCGTCGCTGACCAGGACATTTTCCAGTCTGGAGACCCCGCGGGCCAGCCCGGCCGCCAAAAGCGCCCTGTGAGAGAGAGATTTGGAGGGCGGTGCGTTTAATTGAATGAATGAATTGTTACCGGACATAAATTCAAGCCGTTATTTGCGGCCCGTGAGGATAGCTCCCCAGGATGCGCATAAAATGACAGTTCTCTTCCAGTTCCTGGAGCACACTTGCATATTCCCGGGCGGTCAGGTCGCATTCCACGTCTGCAAAGAATACGTATCTCCACTTTTCCGCACGCAAGGGCCTGGATTCCAGCTTGCGCATATTTATCCCCTTCACCGAAAGAACTTTCAGGGCGCTGACCAGTGAGCCGGGCTTGTCCACCACCGTGAACAGCAAGGAGGTCTTTTCACGGTTGCCTGTTTCTGGGGGATAAGCGCTGATGATCAGAAATCTGGTCCAGTTGTCCGGAATGTCCTCAATGTGATTGCCCAGCACATTGAGCTCAAAAAATTTGATGAGCTTTTTGTGGCCCACTGCAGCGGTTCCCTTTTCACTGGCAGCCCTGGCAGCTGCAGAAGCTGTGCTCTCTTCGGGCACAACAGACACTCCGGGAAGATTGGCTCTGAGCCAGCCTGAACACTGCTGCAGGGCCTGAGGATGGGAGTAGATTTTTTTTATGCGGGACAGATCGGTTTCCAGGCTTAACAGAAAATGGCTGATGCGGAAAAAGACCTCGGCATGGATATACACCTCGAACTTGAGAAACATATCCAGACTCTGGCCGACACTTCCCTGCATGGAGTTCTCCAGAGGGATTATGCCCAGCTCAGCCTCCCGCAGGCTCACGGCCCTGAAAACATCCTCCAGGCTGTTCCTGGGAGTAAAGTCGGCACTGTGTCCCAGATACTCCACCCCTGCAAAATAGGAAAATGTGCCTTCCGGCCCCAGGTAGACCACCTTCTGCGGCTGCTGGAGGCTCCTGGATGAGGAAAATATTTCTCTGTAGATATTTCGCAGATGCCCTTCCGGCAGAGGTCCTGGATTGTTCCGGGCCAGCCCGTTCAGGATCTCCTTTTCCCTGAAGGGCTTGAACACATTGTCTCTTGACCTGGACTTGATATCGCCCACTTCAAGGCTGAGCCCGGCACGGCGGTTCAAAAGGCCCAGGATTTCCTGATCCAGCCGGCTTATCTCTTCCCTTATTCTCTGGAGAGTTGTTTCCTGCTCCATGACTATTTTTCCCGGATATCTTCCTGGATGCGCATCCCGAAATGCCGTCCCGCCTCGTCCACCCGGCACAGGATCTGATCGCCTATCTGCAGCTTGACCACGCTTACGGGCGTTTTGTCCCCGCCCACCATCCTGATGGTTTCCGCGTTCTGAAGAATTACGCTCCCTTGGCGGCCTTCAAACTCGGCACTGATGAGCAGCATGGGTCGGACCTCGGTCTTGATCCTTCCCACCACCACTGACTTTGCAATGCCCTCGGCTGACACCACCAGCACCTCCTTGCCCGGCAAAAGCTCTTCCAGATAGGCGGTCCTGTCTCCGGGCAGGCAGGCATAGGAATGAACAGCGCCTGCATTGACCCTGAAGGGCCTGGGAGCGACATAGGGATTGTCCTCGGTCTCGGCATTGACCAGGAAGGTGAAGGCGTTGGAGTTGCCTACCAGCATTCCTTGTCCGCTGCTCAAAAGGGAAATGGTGTCCACGCAGACCCTGTGGCCCAGGCCCACCGGAGCAATCTGAGTAATCTTTCCCGGAACGAGATTCAGGCGGCCCTGATCCTGCTTGACCTTGGATACAATATTTTTCAGTTCTCCGGCGGATTCACCATCCACAACCACAAAATCCACTCCCTTTTCCAGAATGCCCAGCGCCGTGGCCACTTCCTGTTCACTGGAGGCTTCCATACCCACCCCCTGAGTCTGAGCCACGATATTCTCCACGGGAATAATTTCCACCCCCCTGGTCAGAACCACCTTTTCCCCTGAAATTGCCAATTGAGCCGCTTTTTCTTCATCTTCCTTCTTCTTGATGGTGATGAACCGGAAATTCTTGATGTCCAGAACCTGGGTCCTGCCCAGAGCGGCTATCTTTTCCAGGTCCCCCTTCTGGGCAAGAATTCCGTCTACTCCAGACTCCAGGGCCAGGGTAACCAGCTTCTTGTCAAAGGGAACAGCCTTGAAATAAATTTTTTTGGACATAATTTCTCTGCAATCTGTTCTTTTAAGTGTTATCTGGTCTCAGGCCTGTCTGCTGCCGCCATTGTTCAGGATCTCCAGCGCCTCTTCAATCCCCATGTCATTGTGCACCACCTGATTTAAAGTCTTGACCAGTCCGGTGACATCGTTGTGCTGAAATACATTGCGGCCGATGGACAGGCCTGCTGCTCCGGAAACCACCGAGTCATGAACCATACGGACCAGGTCCCGGTCATTGTCCAGTTTGGCACCGCCAGCTATGACCACCGGGATACAGCAGGATTCCACCACCTTGGCAAAGCTGTCCGCATCTCCGGTGTAGGCCACCTTGACCACGTCGGCGCCCAGTTCTTCACCAACCCGTGCGCAATGGCGGATCACGTTCATGTCGTATTCATCACTGACCTTGGGCCCCCGGGCGTAAACCATGGCCAGAAGAGGCATGCCCCATTCATTGGCCCTGGAAGCTACCTGGCCCAAGTCCCTGAGCATTTCCCTTTCTGATTCATCACCCAGGTTTACATGCACGGACACCCCGTCCGCGCCCTGCTTGATGGCATCCTCAACACTGGCCACCAGTGTCTTGGCATTGGGAAAGGGAGAAAGCGAGGTGCTGGCTGACAAATGAATTATCAGCCCCACGTCATGGCCTTTTCCTCTGTGGCCGCATCTGGCCAGGCCCTTATGCATGAGCACGGCGTTGGCCCCGCCCTCGGCAATACGATTGACGGTTTCCCTGAGATCAATGAGACCGTCTATAGGGCCCACCGTTACCCCGTGGTCCACCGGGACGATAATGGTCCTCCCGGTGTTGCGGTTGAAAATTCTCTCCAGTCTGATGGTCTTTCCCAAGTGCATGATCCTACCTCCTGATTTTTGGAGCCGGCAGGCTCGGGCGGACCCTGAAACAGCCAAAAAAAAGGGCCGCCGGCTTTTGCCTGCGGCCCTTGGGTTTTTGGATTTTTAATGTCTACTTCAGGCTAAACCCCTCCCTTTGGACCACAGGCCTGTGTAAAATAAAAATACCAAAAATAAAAACTGGTATGGCTGGGTCTCAAGGAGTTGCTTAACATGGAAATGCTTATAAACACAGGGCTCAGACCTTGTCAACAAAAAATTTGAATACAGCTGAAAAAAAATTGAATTCTTCAGAGAACCCGGCTTGAAAATGTTCAGGCTTATTCAGCCTGCCCTAGCACTTCGTGGGCCATGCGGATATGGCCCACATTCTTCCAGGAAAGGCCCAGCAGTTCTGCCCCGGCCGCATCCACGGCCACAGGGTCGAACCCGGCCACCATCTTACCCACCGGTGGAGAACAAGTGGGACCGCCCAGATGATACTCGGCCATGCCCACCCTGGCATCGATGATGGACAGATCCGGGCTGCGGTACAGGTTCAGCTCAAAGATGGAACGGTGTATCCGGCCGTGAAAAAAAGATTTTTTCCAGCTGCCTCCCTGCTGGTAATAGCTGGGCGGGGCCAGGCCCAGCATGTTCTTCATGGCCAGGGTAGCTTCGGCCAGGGAATGGCGCTTGAGAACCGGTACCGATATGAGCATGCCGGAAAAAATCCTTCTGGGCAGATATATCTCGGGAAAGACCTCGCAGGAGGGATTGCGAAGCCTTTTCAGGGGCTCAATATTCAGATCCGCCAGGTCCACTCTGCACTCCCGGGCAAGATCAGTATAGCCCAGGCGCTCAAAGATTTCTGAGGTATCCAGCCCGGCGTCGCCGCAGCCCTCGGCAATGATGATCCTGGCTTTTGAGTGTTGCCTGATATATTCTATGAGC
>PUMA01000143.1 GCA_003551155.1 Desulfonatronospira sp. | reverse complement strand
CTGCTCCGGGGTTTTGGCAAAAGCGGCTCAAACTGTCTGAAGCGAGCTAGGCGGACTTAAGCCCGCACGTTATTTCCTGTGCACATGCTGGAATCCTGGTAAAGTGCGGGTTTTAGTCCGCGTGTGAGCAAGTTTTTGAGCCCTTTTGCCAAAACCCCGGAGCTGGAAAGATATAGTATAGTGCCATAACAATTCCACAGCAAACGTTAAGGACCCTTTTCAATAGGCCTCACCTTCTGCCCCTCTTCCAGAAACTGGGCTCCAGCGGCAACAATAAACTCCCCGTACTCCAGCCCTGAGACCACCTGCACTCCGGCCGAGGTCAAGGCGCCGGTGCTGATCTGCCTGGAACTCACTGTGAATGTTTCTGAATCATAGACCCAGACCAGACTCTTTTTCCTGTCCCGGGAAAAGACCGCGGTCTCAGGTACCAGGACCACGCCCTGCTCAGGCCGGTCTTCAGAATCCACAAGACCCAGATGAACCCTGGCAGCCATGGAAGAAACCACAGCTAGTTCTTCAGGCACTTCCAGAAGGGCTGCGGCAGCGTAACTGAAGGTTTTATCCGAGGCATCCGTGGCAATCTCCCGGATCCTGGCAGGCAAAGGAAAGCCTGGATAGGCGTCAAGTAGGCAGTATATGTCAGTGATTCTGTCCCTGTGGATGACTACCTGCTCAGGCAGCCCGAAAATCACTTCCAGCCGTGAAAGATCCTGGAGCCTGGCAATGGGCTGTCCGGCTGACACGTTTTCATGGTCGTCCACGTAGGTCTCTGCCACGTAGCCGGAAAACGGTGCTCTCAGGACCGCATCCTCACGGGCTGACAAGGCCTCCTCCAACCCGGCCTGCAGGGAGCTGATCCTGGCCTCCATGGCCTGGATATCCTCTTCCCTGGCACCGGTCAGAGCCTTCTGCATCTCCATTTCCAGTCCGCGCACCCGGCTTTGGGCTTCTTCCAGGGCTGTGCGCACCTGGTCCAGTTCAGCCTCTGCCACGGCACCCTGCTGGAACAGGTTTTTGAATCTGGTGTATTTAAGCATGCTTTCCTCCAGGGCGGACCGGGCAGCCCTGAGCCTGGCCTCCAGGGCAACCACGTCCTCGGTCCTGGCCCCGGCGCGCATGGCCTTGAGGCTGGCCTCGGCCTCCATCAGGCTGCCTTCCAGATTTTTCACAGCCAGTTCAAAGTCTCTGGGATCAAGGACAGCCACGATGTCGCCCTGGAGCACAAAATCGCCCTTGTCCACACTCAGGCGCTCAAGCTGATTGGACACTCTGAAGGAGAGCCTGGTCTCCTTGACAGGCCTTACCTTGCCCGGAAAAATCCTGAACTGGGGCTCTTCCGGCTTCTTGACCTGGATTATCTTTACCGGCCTGACGTAACCGGGGTCCTCTTCATGCACAGGAGTGCATCCCTGGAACAAAAGCATGAACAGAATCAGGCAGGCAGGAGGAAGGTTTGCCCGGCGCAGCGGCATATAATCTCCTGGTTGAAAATCATTAAAACCAGTTATTACTGTTGGGAAAGGCTGATGTTTTTCTGGCCCATGGAACGGTAGATGGAGGCCAGGGCCTTGAGATAGTCTGATTCGGCCCGGATCAGCCTGGCACCCGCCGAAGTTAGATTGGCCTGGGCATCCAGGACATCCGTGCTGGTGCCTACCTGGGCCTCGTACCTGGCTACGGCCATGCGGTAGCTCTCCCGGGCCTCTTCCATACCCTGCCTGGCCACTGTTATTCTTTTCCGGCTTTCCTGGAGCAGCAGATAATCAGCCTTGACCTCAAAAGCCACACTCTGCAGCAGGTCCTGGTACTCGGCCATGAGCTGCCTGGTTTCCTGCCTGGCCTGCTCCCTGGCATACCTGGTCCTGCCCCATTCAAAAAGGGTCCACTCCAGCTGGACACCGGCTCTCCACTCGCTCCTGTCCTGCATCCGGCTGCCGCTGACTGTGGGATCGTCACCCCTGCGAAAGATGTCAAAGCTGGCCCCGATCTGGGGATACAGGTTGCTTGCCGTGATCCTTTCGTCCTTGAGCGCCATCTGGATGCTCTTGTCGGCGATAAAGATGTCCGGGCGGTGTTTCAGTGCTGTTTCCCTGCACTCGTCAAGGGCCAGGGTAAAAGGCAGAAACTCCAGTTCCCCTCTGTAGACAACCCCTCTATCCCCAGGCAGATGCAGAAGCATGTCCAGCCTGGAGGTTAGGGGATCCACCTGGTTTTGGGCTGAAATGAGTTCCTGCTCGGCCTCGGACACGTCCACCTTGGCCCGCAGGACATCCAGCCTGGGGGCCAGGCCCACTTCGTAAAATGAACGGCTCACCTCAAGGTGTGAATGAAGCCTGGTCAGGGAATCCTCTGCCACGCGTACATTCTCCCTGGCAGCCAGAAGGTCCAGAAAGGTGGTCTGGATCTCCAGGACCAGTTCCAGTTCTGCCCGGCTCAGCTGCGACTGGGACTGCTCGTGGGCCAGCTTGGCTCTCTCATAGGTGCTCAAAAGGTTGAACCCGGTGAACAGGGGCTGATGGATATTTATGTTCAGCAGCCATTGATCCCTGCTGCCGTACCTGCTTTCCATCCGTCCTGTTACCGGATCCAGCACTCTGGTTTCAGGCTTCTCGTCCAGGCGGGTATAGCCATAGGAGGTGCTGAGCCTTGGACCGAATGCACCCCTGGCTGACCTGGCCCCGTATTCCCGCCCCAGGACCAGTTCACGCACGGCCTGCAGGGACTGGTTGCGTTCAAGGCCCTTTCTGACCGCCTTTTCCATGTCCAGAACAATTTCTTCGGACGCGGCCCTGCCCGGCAGGACAAAGAGCCAGATCAGCAGCAAAGGAATCAATATATTTAAAATCCGGGTCACGATGCTCTCCTTGCGGTTAAAATCGGGACGTTTCCGCATTCTGAAATTACCTTCAGCCTTCAGGGTATAACCCTGTATAACGTGGACAGGTTGCATTAAAATTGAAAAAAAACTAATGTCAATATCAAGTTTGTACTAAAAAACAAACACTATTTCTTTTTTACAGTGCGCCCGTAGCTCAGCCGGATAGAGCGCCGGACTTCGAATCCGTAGGCCGCAGGTTCGAATCCTGCCGG
>PUMA01000168.1 GCA_003551155.1 Desulfonatronospira sp. | reverse complement strand
TTTAAACTATACGCCTGCCGGCGGCGCAGTCCATGTGTCCCTCTTCCGGGAGGGAGATGAAGTTGTAACCCGGGTGGAAGATACCGGCAGCGGCATACCAAAAGAAGACCAGAGCTTTATCTTTGAGCGCTTCTACCGGGTTGACCGGGCCCGGTCCAGGGAGGGTGGAGGAACAGGTCTTGGGCTGGCCATTGTTAATGAAATCGTGGCCAAGCACAGCGGCAGGGTTTGGGTGGAGAGCGAAGAAGGCAGGGGAAGCAGTTTCTATTTCGCCCTGCCGGCTGTAAAAGAATAGAATTGTTATGGAACTTTAACGGGGTTCAATAATTTTTAAAGATTTAACTTTTCAACAACCCCCGAGATTATGATACAATATTTTACGCTCTGGTTTTGTATTCCGGAGGTGTTTTTAATGAAAAACGTGCAGCCTTTTTACTATATAATAGCCCTGGCCGCCATATTTATGCTCGCCGGCGCCTATATATTGGTAATGCAGTTGATACCTGTGCCGGAACAAACCGGCGTGACCGTTGAACCCCAAGGTCTCGATGAAGGCGGGGCCCTCTACGATCTCTGGTTTTCCAGCGCGGAGATATACGATCTCAGTGTTGACCATAACCTCACCGGGATTTTATTCAGCACCGACGAAAAGATGATCAGCCTTCTGGACCAGGAACGAAAACTGCGCTGGGACAAGGGTTTTTCAACGGCCCCAAAACAGGCAAAACTATCATCCTGCGGTAATTACGTGGTTACCGGCACTGAGGGTGGACTGCTCTATTTTACCTCCACTGACCGGGAGATCACCTGGGAAAAGGAAGGCCCCCCCATAGAACATGTTGCCATCGCCCCCAACGCAAACTGGGTTGCTGCCGCCAGGGTCGATGAAGAAGATCATTACTATGTTGAATTCTATGACCGCGACGGGGACTTGAAATGGGTGCTGGAAAGCGGGCCGGTTAAGAATCTCTATCTCACAAGTGAATACCTCGAGCAGGCCAGTGTTTTCTATACCCATATCCAGGAAGAGCAGCCGGTTTTTACTGCCGTTAACCTGGAAGGGGAAGAGCTGTGGTCATATGAAAGCAGGCAGCTGGCTGCAGTATCCAGGCATGGCAGCCGCATGGCAGCGTCGGATAGTAAGAACCTGATCGTTTACGATTCCCAGGGCCAGATCTTATGGGAGGAAGAACTGCCTTTCGAGCCTCAAACGGTTATGTTTAATCCTCAAAATTATAACCGGCTCCTGGTTTATGGAAACCAGGAAGGAGCGGATGAAAACCTCTATTACTACGATCTCACCGACGAATTATTGTGGAATAAAAGGGTAGCCGACGGTTCTCTCTTCTCATTCACAGCCGACGGCCAGTACATTGTTTGCAGCTCCTGGCGCCACTACCGGGAAGATTATACCCAGATGAAAATCCTGGATCGGCAGGGTGTGGAAGTGAACAACTGGGAAGTAGCCATGCGGGTGGAAAAGCTGGTTAAATCGGGACATCCCCACTTAGTAGTGGTAGCCGGTGAGGACGGTTACATCGACCTGATTAACCTGGAACCGCTTTTGGCTGAAACAGACACTGATTTAGCCACAGTTCCCATCTATAACCCGGTTTCCACGGAAAAAAGGGCGGATGTGGTAAAAGTGCCCCTTTATTTCATAGATGAAAACTCCAACCTGGTACCCGTCACCAGGGCCATCAACGATCCGGACGACCCGATCCAGGCCGCAGTGGAAGAATTGGTTCGCGGACCGGCCCGTGGGAGCGCCCTGTACCGGACTATACCCCAAAAAGATGCCTCGATAGAGGTTGAGTTCATTGAAGAAAAAGGGCGCCTCCGGCTGGAATTGCCTTCTGAGCTGGCTGAACTAAGCGGCATCGCCCAGAGCACGACTGCGCTTGATTCCCTGGTGCTAACTGTTAGCTACTTCTCTGAGGTCGAAGAAATAGTATTAACTGTCGATGGCGAGCCGCTGGAAGAGTTTGGAGAGGACCTGGCCATTAAACAGCCTCTAAGCCCTCACCGGTGGGAAAAGCCGGTCTATATACCGGTCATGAGCGGTAATCGCTATTACCTTAAGATGCAGGAGGCGGCCTCGGAAAGCGATGAAAAGGCCGATTTACAGCATCTTGTGGAGCAGACCCTGATTGCCTGCCGGGTTCTTCCGTTTGTTCCTTCCAACCTGGAATTAATAGATTTGCGGATTTCCAGGGAACAAATCCAGATCAACTTAAATGATTCTTTCAAGCGAATCTTCCCGGAGAAAGTGGGAGAGCAGGAAAAACTGCAGGCCGAACTGATGCTGGATGCGCTGTTCTTAACTGTCTTTGAAAACAGCAGGGTCCAGAGGGTTGAGGTCCTGGTGGAAGGTGAAAAGTGGGATTCACCCGCCGGGTATCCTTCCCTGGGCCGTTTTCATCATCGCCCGTATTTTATTAATCCCGAGCAGTAATCCGGTGCAGCGCACTATTCAAACCCATGGTTTTGGCCCTCCGGTGGGAAAAGAATTTGTAAATTTATTCTCATTAAGCTAAAATAAGTTATAAAGCGCCAAGGAGATAATAATAAATGCAGAAACTTAAAGAAGAAATTGGAGCGGTTTTAGCTCCTCTTATTGGCATGGAAGTCGGCCAGGTCCTGGAACTGCTGGAAGTCCCCCCGGAACCGGAGTACGGAGACCTGGCTTTTCCCTGTTTTTCTCTCGCCAAACAAATGAAAAAACCTCCGCCCGTTATCGCAAAAGACCTGGGGGACAAACTGTCCGGTCAAAAGGGCCGGCTCTGGGGAAAAGCTGAACCCAGGGGCCCTTATCTTAACTTTTACATTGCCCCAAAAGCTTACAGCCATGAAGTATTAAAAAAGGCATGGCAGGAAGGAGATCAATACGGCCACGCCAATATCGGCAGGGGAAGAAATGTCACCATTGATTACTCCTCTCCCAATATTGCCAAACCTTTTGGGGTCGGTCATATTCGTTCCACGGTGATCGGCCATTCCCTGTACCTCCTTTACAGGGCGCTTGGTTACAATAGTATTGGTATAAACCATCTCGGGGACTGGGGAACCCAGTTCGGCAAGCTGATTGTTGCTTTTAAACGCTGGGGTGAAGAAAGCAAACTTAAAGATGATCCGGTAGAGTACCTCTACCGGCTTTATGTGCAGTTCCATCAGGAAGTCGAAGAAGACCCCGCCTTAGATGATGAGGCCCGCCTGTGGTTTAAAAAACTGGAAAGCGGCGATCAAGAAGCGGTTTCCTACTGGGAGCATTTCAAAAAACTCAGCCTGGAAGCTTACGCTTCCATTTACAGCCGCCTGGGGATAGAATTTGAATATTACCACGGGGAAAGCCACTACAACCAGATGCTTGAACGGGTGATTAACCTGGTTCAAGATAAAGGAATTGCCAAAGAAAGCGAAGGGGCCTTGATTATTGATCTTGAACCGCACGATTTGCCCCCGGTGATGCTGCGTAAAAAAGATGGCGCCACCCTCTACATAACCAGGGATCTGGCTGCGGCCATATACCGGAAAGAGACCTTTGATTTTGACCGTTCCCTTTACGTGGTGGGGGCAGAACAAACCCTTCATTTCCAGCAGCTGTTCAAGGTTCTCGAACTGCTTGGCTTTGATTGGGCAGCACGCTGCGCCCATGTGCCTTTTGGCATGATTCGCTTTAAAGAAGGGCGTATGTCTACCCGCGCCGGTAAGATTATTCTGCTGGAAGAGGTCCTGGACCGGGCGGTTAAGATGGCCCGGGAAATAATCGAAGAGAAAAACCCCGAACTGGAAGATAAAGATGGGGCCGCTGAAGCGGTCGGCCTGGGTGCGGTTCGATTTGGCGATTTGAGCAATGACCGGGTTAAAAACATTGAGTTTGATTGGGAAAAAGTACTTGATTTCTCCGGCGAAACGGCCGCCTACATCCAGTATTCCCACGCCCGAATTTGCAGTATCATCCGTAAAGCGGACGGCGATCTGATGGCCTGGAATGATGAGGCCGCCGGCCGGCTGGAAAAGGAAGAAGAAATAACCCTGGTTAAAACGTTGGCCCGGCTGCCGGATAAGGTTATTGACTCTGCCGAAAGTTACAAGCCATCAATCCTGGCCCGTTACCTGATCGATGTGGCCAGAGAATTTAACCGATTCTATCACAACTGTCCTGTACTGAGCAGCGAACCGGAAATAAAGCAGGCCCGGCTGTTGCTGATCGATGCAACCAGGCAGGTACTGGCCAACGGCCTGAACTTGCTTGGGATTATAGCGCCGGAAAAGATGTAACAGAGAACGGGAACGGGAGGTTTAACTAAAATCATGCTGGATTTAAAATTTGTTCGGGAAAACCCGGATCTTGTGCGCCAGGCAATGCAGCTAAAAGGAGAAGAAGCCGATTTGGACGGCCTGCTATCCAAAGACTCAGAGCGGCGCAGCCTGCTCAAAGAAACTGAGGAGTTAAAACAAATCCGTAACCGGGTCTCCAAAGAAATTGGCCAATCCGGCAGTGACAGTGATGCGGCAGAAGCAAAAAAGGCAGAAATGCGCGAGGTGTCGACAAAAATCAAGGAGCTCGATGAAAAGCTGCGCCAAGTTGACGGCGACATCGAACAAATCCTGCTAAACCTGCCCAACCTTCCCGACCCGGTTGTGCCCCGGGGGAGCGATGAATCCGACAACGTGGAAATTCGCTCCTGGGGAGAAAAGCCCGAGTTTGACTTTACCCCCCTCCCTCACTGGGATATTGGAGCCAACCTGGATATTCTCGATTTCCCGCGGGCCGGCAAGATAACCGGCAGCCGCTTTGCTCTCTATTATGGATCCGGGGCCAGGCTTGAGCGAGCCCTGTTTAACTTCATGCTTGATCTGCATACTTCTGAACACGGGTACCGCGAAGTCTTTCCCCCTTTTCTTGTCAATAGGGCCAGCATGACCGGTACCGGCCAGCTGCCTAAGTTTGCCGAAGACGCTTTCCGGGTCGAAGGCACAGAGCTGTACCTGATCCCCACTGCGGAAGTACCCGTTACCAACCTGCACCGGGATGAGATCCTGAACTCAGACCGGCTTCCCCTTTATTACTGTGCCTACAGCGCCTGTTTTAGAGCCGAGGCCGGGGCGCATGGCCGCGACACCAGGGGTTTAATCCGCCAACATCAATTCAACAAGGTGGAGCTGGTCAAATTTGTTCGCCCGGAAGACTCAATGAACGAGCTGGAATCCTTAACCCGTGATGCCGAGAAGGTTCTCCAGCTGCTCGAGCTGCCTTACCGGGTCATGCTGATGTGCAGTGGCGATCTTGGGTTTGCCCCGGCAAAAAAATACGACCTGGAGGTATGGCTGCCGGCGGCTGAAACTTACCGGGAAATATCTTCCTGCAGTAACTTTACCGATTTCCAGGCCCGGCGGGCCGGGATCAGGTATCGTCCCGATAATGGCAAAAAGGCCCAATTTGTCCACACATTGAACGGCTCCGGAGTGGCCATCGGGAGGACGGTTGCCGCCATCCTGGAGAATTATCAGCAGGCAGACGGCAGCGTGATTATTCCGAAGGCGCTCCGCCCGTACTTTAATGGGCGGGACCGAATCACCGTGGAGTAAAGGAGGGGAAGACATTGGCTCATTCAGTCATGGTTTTTGGCCTGGGAGAAGTTGGCGGTCATATTTTAGAGTTTTTAGCCAGAACCCCCGGCATTAAAAAAATAATTACCGTGGATATAGATGAAAAAAAGGCCCTGGCTAAACTGGCCTGTGTGCGGTATGGCGCCATGTTCGAGGGTTTTTACCCGGAAATGGAGCCTGTGGTCGGAGACGTCTTTGATGTCGATCATACCACTAACCTTTTAAGAAAAAGCAGTCCTGATTTAATTATAAACACCGCTTCTTTGCAATCCTGGTGGGTAATCACCGGGCTTCCGCCGGCAATCTTTAAACGATTGCATGAGGCCCGGCTCGGGCCCTGGCTGCCGATGCACCTGGCCCCGACGATGAGTATAATGCAGGCAGTTAAAAGTTCCGGGATTTCGGCTAAAGTGGTCAGCCTTCCTTTTCCAGATGCAGTCAATCCGGTCCTGGCTACCGCAGATCTTGCCCCGACTGTAGGTGCGGGAAATGTAGATGAGCTGGCTCCACCTTTACAGCACTATGTTGCAAAAAAATTTCAGGTTGCCCCCGATACTGTTCAGGTTTGTCTGGTCGGGCACCACTACCACAACGCCGCCGTTTTGGAAGACAGGAAGCTGGATGCGCCTATTTATGTGAAAGTCATGCTTGATAATAAAGATGTTACCGGCCGGATCCCACTTGAAGAGGTTCTTTTGGATGCAACCAATATTTATCCGGAAGGAAAAGACGACAGCTCGATCATCGCCTCTTCTGCCCTAAAAAATGCCATGGCCATATTAAATGACTCAAATTTGTGGACTAATGCCCCCGGCCCTGCCGGGCTTCCGGGAGGCTATCCCGTAAGGTTAAATGCCTCCGGAGCGCACATTGCCCTGCCCGAAGGCATTACTATGGAAGAAGCGGTTTCTATTAACAAAGAGGCCCAGAAATATGATGGCATTGAATCTATAGAAGAAGATGGAACTGTAAACTTTACGGAAAAATCCTATACTATCATGAAAGAGATGCTGGGCTATGACTGTAAAACCTTGAGCCTTAAAGATGTGGGGGAAGCGGCAAAGAACCTGAAAGAAGCTTTTAACAGGTTTAGAAACAACTTGTAATATCAATCCCCTAAAAATCTATAAGCAGGCGCCAATATTTTCTCTATCATTAACAGTGAAGGTGAAGCATTCCAGTTCAATGCTTCACCTTCTTGTTCCGGGACAAGCTTTTTAGAAAAGCTCATCGAACTCATCGATAGTTATGGCCGGAAATGTGGTGAAACTGATATCAAGGATTTTGCCCAATTCAACTGAAGTTTTGATCGCATCTTTGTTTTCTGTAAAAGTAATAATGAAAAGCAGATCGTGGTCACCAAACAAAGCGTAGCTGCTCTTAATTTGACCGCCATTATCTTTAATCAGTTTCAAAGCTTCATCGGTTCTCTCGCGGCTAATCTTGCCCAGCGAGCCAGGGTTGTATTTGCCATACATCAGGTAAGTAGACATTTGAAACCCTCCTATTTGTTATACACTTCTAATTATACAATGTATTATGATAATTGGCAATTTATTTAATTATAATGGCTGCTTCAAGAGCAGCGTTATTTGTGCTATTGTATGATTAGACTATCTTGTGGCGGGGAGAATTGATATGACAGTTAAACTGTTGATTGCAGCTATGATCATCATAGCAGTTTTAAATTTCGCGGCTTTTTTTCAAACTGAAAGCGCATTCAGCCTGGTTATTGCTATTTTTTTACTGGTATTGTCAGTGCTGTTCATGTATCAACTTCGCCGCCAGTAAGTATTATCAGATCAGGCGTTCTTCAAGCCCCAGTTCTACACTAACCTATCAACCTTGCAATCTGGATCTATAAAAGTATTTTAAGGGGGTTAATAAATGACCTATGATGAAGTGCTTGAAAGCGCAATGGAGGTTTTGAACGAGTTTTATAAAGATACTGCTTCAATGCTTGAAAATTTAAAAGGAATAATCCTAAATGAGCACAAATATAAAGATATAAGCGGCGACAGGGTTTGCTGGGAAGTCAGCAGCAGTATATCTTATCCTGCGTACTGGAACCCGGTCTACCTGTCGCTTTGGTTTCAAAGTGAGGATGATGGCGAGGAATTTATTTCTATTACGATCATCCTGAAAGATTATTGGGGTAACCAGGCCCCAAAAAAAGAGTACAGCATTTATGGCTGTAAATTCTTTAAAGTGATTGATCATTTAAAAAAATATGATTGGCTCGGCATCTATAGTATTGAAAGCCCCAGTGAAGATTACAAAAGGATAGAAAAAGAAGGCTACGTGGAGGTAGTAAACCCCGAACATTTCGGCTCTTGTAAGATTATAAAAAGAAGTCTCTGGGATATGAAAGACAGGCAAAATGTTTCTGGTTTTGTTGAGCAGGTTACCAGCTTGTAATAGCTGCAAGAACCTCCATAATAACTGCAGTTATCGATAACAGGAGGCTATGTCATGGAAATTTTTCCGCAACTTTATCGGATTTTTACACCTGTGCTGCTAATCCTATTTTTGGTAGTTATGGTTTATATCGGCAGGCATATTAAGAGAAAATAAATACTTTTCCTCATGACTGTTTAATCAATCTCAGTATTAAACGGAAGGTCGTTGATTTCCTGTTTTAGTTTTTAGGCAGCGCAAAAGCCATTGAAAGGATGCAGACACTTGTAACGAGAAAGATTCAGAAATGAATGAGCGGTAATTTTATTAATGAGGTTGCTGACACTCGGGCTGGGAGATGCAATGGTAAAAACAAAGCAACAATTACTGTTTTTATTGGCAGTTGTGACCTTGTTTATTCTTGCTTTTTTTATGTTAACCGGCCCCGAAATATATGATGTGTCATTATTTCCGGACATGTTTTATCCATTTAGTTTTTCTGCTCATTCTTATAGTCGTATTCTGGTATTTGGCCTTGCCCTTTCTGGAGCCCTGGGGCTGTTGTTTGGGTTAACCCGTTCGATTTTTAAAGAACAACTGCTTGGCTTTTTAGCCATAATCGGTGCAATCGGTTTAATTCTTGCTAATGATTTTAGAACCCTCTTTTTTTTCTGGGAACTGGTAACGATATCATCATCTGCATTAGTCCTGTTTCATGCAAAAACCTCAAAATGGGTTTTAAACAGGGGCATGCGTTTTTTCTTCATGCATTTATCGGGAGGTTTGCTGTTGCTGTTTGGCATACTCCTGCACTATGCTGAGACTGGTTCTGCTGCTTTAGAGTTGCCTCAGGGCGGCATGATCTTTTTTATACTTGGTTTTGGCATTAAAACAGCTTTTATACCGTTTCACCTCTGGATAGCCTGGGGATATCCTGCAGCCTCTATCTATTCTGCCATTATTCTTGCCAGTTTAAGCACAAAAATTGGAGTATATGCCATTGCCAGAGTTCTGCCCCCGTTAGATATTTTAGTCTATATGGGGGTTGCTATGGTGGTAGTCGGAGCAGGGCTTGCAATGATGCAAACTAAGATGAGAGAGCTGTTATCATACAGCATAATGAGCCAGGTGGGATACATGGTAGCAGGGGCAGCTATCGGGTCAGCCCTGGCAGTTGATGGTGCCCTGCTCCATGCTGTCAACCATATGGTTTATAAAGCGCTTCTTTTTATGTGCGCTGCATATGTAATCCATGCTCAAGGCGGAGAAGAGCTTTTAAATATTAACAAAAGTAATCTTGATCAGGGCCGATTACAAAAACCTGTATGGAAATTATATCCGGTTGCTTCGGCAGGCGCAGTTATTGCATCTTTATCAGCGCTTGGTATTCCACCAATGAGCGGCTACGTAAGTAAAACCTTGTTAAGAGAAGCCATCTATGATTATGAGTTTATGGCTGCAGCCCTGGCGATTGCCGGTGTCGGAACCGTTATTGCTTTTTGCAAATTTGTTTACCTGGGTTTCTTGAAAAATCATGTATCTACTGTTAGCGAACCCTCTTTTTTTATGAATCTTGCCATTGTGTTAACCTCTTTCGCATCTATAGGTTTAGGCATATACCCGCAGCTATTGGCTCCTCTCCTGCCCCATGGAGCCTCGCTTGCTGTTTACTCAGTAACCGGGCTGATGGATGCTGTTAAAATTTTTATAATCGGTGTTTTTCTGTATGCTTTCACAAACAAATTCCTGGATCGAGCAATACCCTGTCTTGGTCGTTTAAGCATTGAAAGCTTATTCTTAAACCCGTTGATAAATCAATCTTACAGGGTTTTCCAATTAATTGGAAAACGTGAGTCGGATTTAACACGCAACATGGGAAACGACCAGGCTCTTATAATTTTATTGCTGCTAATACTACTGATCATTTTATTCTGGGGGGCTTAAAAAAAGATTGCTGCCGGGTTACGTTGCGGTGATAATTTGTTGAGCTTGTTCATTTTACAGCTGGCATGTAAAAAAATTCCCAGAGTACTAAACTCTGAGAATTAGTCTTTTTATTCGATTAAACTGATTTGTTTTTTTATCTCACTACAATTACTGAACATTTTTCTGCTTGTTGGACTACTGCATTACTGACGCTGCCCAGTAAAGCTTTTTTCAGTCCACCCAGCCCTCTACTGCCAATAACAATAAAGTCAAACCCTTCTCCACAACCAACTTCTACGATAGTTTCTGCCGGATGTCCTTCTTTAAAGATTGTCCGTGCCTGTATACCCTTACTTTGAAAAAACTTTAAAGCATCTTCCAAAAGCTTTATTTTTTCATTTTTTCTTTCCGCTTGCGCCTTTCTAATCTTTTCCATATCCTCCCGTTCCAGGCCGTACTCGCCGTCCCTTGGAAAAGTTGAAATATCGGGTTTCTGATCATAAACATGCATTATGGCTACTTCATCAACATTGCAGCCTCCAGCTATTAAAGCTGCCTTTTCTAAGGCTTTTTGACTTTGATCCGACCCGTCAGTGCAAACCAAAATTTTCATATTAAACATCTCCTTTCATTCTTTTGTAGCACGACACTGTATATTATTATACTATATGTTAAGAAATAATAAAATATAAATACCCCAAATCTTAGTGGAAGAGATTTAGAAGCGGTTGCTGTAGTTATTAATGAAGGACTGGATTGTGATTATTTATAGTCCCCCTTTAAAATTAACGTGTATAATAACAGTAAATGTATTCTGGGGGATAAAAATGAAAAAATCAGAATCAGCAGCCCAAAGCTTTGATAACGGGTTTCTCTGCTCACAAGCAGTATTTTCCACATACTGTGAAGATTTAGGTCTGGACTATAAACAAGCTCTAAAAATAGCCTGTGGTTTTGGAAGTGGGATGGGTTACACTGGCAGTACTTGTGGCGCTGTTACCGGCGCATATATGCTGATAGGCTTAAAACACGGCAAGACCATTCCAGATGATAACAAAGCGAAGGACAAAACTTATGCCTTAGTTCAAGAATTTAACCGCAGGTTCAAGGAGCGCCATGGCTCCGTGCAGTGTAAAGATCTTCTCGGATATGATATCAGCGACAATAATCAACTTCAGGAAGTAAGGGAAAAAGAGCTCTTTGCATTGATTTGTCGCGATCTTGTAAAAAGCGCAGCTGAAATTGTTGAAGAACTATTGGAGTTAGATTGAACTGAACTGTCTTCATGATTCAGTGTGTGACAATCATAACATTGGTGCTGACTCTTTGGACGACAGCATTACAAACGCTGCCTAAAAACAGTTTCTTGAAACCGCCTATCTTCCTGGTGCCCAGTATCACCAGGTCAAAATTTCCCGCACAGGCTTCTTTGATTATTTCTAATCCCGGCAGCCCTCTCTTTAAAATGATCGTGGGATTTATATTACTTCCTTCAAAGACTTTTTCAGCTTCACGCAAAATTAGATTTGCCCTTTCCGTTATTTTGGCTTCTTCAGCTCTCATCAGGGCTTTGTCATAATCAAACACTGAACTTTCCACTGTTTCGCAAACATTAATTATGTAGAGTTCAACATGTTTCAGGTTGGCAGCAATTTTAGCCGCTTCTTTTACAGCCCTATGGCTGTGCTCTGAGCCATCTGTACAAACCAATATTTTCATACCTATTCCCATCCCCCCATGGTCCTGAAGTGGGAATAAATCTCTGGGATCAAATCAATAAAGTTTGTACCCCACGGTAATCTGCAAGGTGGAAATTATATGAATCACAGGGCGGCTGCTAAAGCACGGTGCCCTTCTCAATAACAGGCCAGTAATTATTCTATTAACTATCCTGCTTGACCACGATTACAGTGCAATTTCTTGCCTCCTGCACTACAGCGTTACTGACACTGCCAAGCAGCATTTTTTTTAAACCGCTCAGCCCCCTGCTGCCCATTGCAATGACATCAAATCCTTCTTCGGAGGCAACGCTCAGTATTGTAGTAGAGGGGTGACCTTTCTTAAAAATAGTGCGGGCTTTAATATTTTTTTGCTCAAATACCGTTAAGGTGTAAACGGTAAAATAAAATGGATGGATTTCGGCCGGTATAAGCGGATCTAAGGAATGCTCTTAAGCGGGTTTTTTTTCTTAACTTGTTCTGTGCCGGACAAGTATATATTAGAATCAACTTATTTTAAGCAGGGTTTAACTGGCAGTATATTAACCCTGGTTCGTCTATATTTCCGGAGCGTTAAGTGGTCTGTTGTTGTATCAAAAGACTAAAAAAATATTTCCCAGAAGATGTAATTCTGAGAAATATTTTTTCTTGCGATCAGTTTCAATTAATCGAAGGGGTTTGTTTTAAATTTCATCTCACTACAATTACTGAACATTTTTCTGCTTGTTGGACTACTGCATTACTGACGCTGCCCAGTAAAGCTTTTTTCAACCCACCTAACCCCCTGCTGCCGATAACAATAAAGTCAAACCCTTCTCCACAACCAACTTCTACTATAGTTTCCGCCGGATGACCTTCTTTAAAGATTGTTCGTGCCGGGATACCTTTTCCTTCAAAAAATTTTAAAGCATCTTCCAAAAGCTTCTTTCTTTCATTTTTGTTTTCCTCTTGCAGCCTTCTAAAGTTTTCCATGTCTTCTTGTGTGGGAGTGTACTCATCACCCCTTGGAAAACTTGAAAAATCGAGCTTATTTTCATAAACATGCATGATTGCTACTTCGTCAACATTACACCCGCCGGCAATTAAAGAAGCTTTTTCTAAAGCTTTTTGACTTTGTTCCGAACCGTCAGTGCAAACCAGGATTTTCATATTTAATTTCTCCTTCTTTTATTTGATAAGTATGAAGCTACTCTTTATTATACTACATGTTTGGAAATATCATAATTTGGTTACACCAGCAGCTAAAACATTAGTGCTTACAATTTAAGATGTAACTCTTACCACCATCAAAACATTAACCTGTTTCATCACAACGAACATCTCAGTTGAATAAAGTTTTCCAGGAAGCTCTCATTATGATACTATTACGCTATGAATAATATCTTTGAGAAATATCAGTGGCTATTTATAGTTATAGCCATCTTGTTTGGCTTAAGCCTGGGACAGTTCACTTTTGCTGCAGATTTATCAGCTCTATTTATTATGCCCTTCTTGATCATCATGTTGTTCGGGGTTTTTCTGCAGGTTCCCATCAAGAACTTAAGAAAAGCATTTTTCAATAAAATAGTAACCGTACTTAGCCTGGCAATAAATTTTCTGTGGACTCCATTATTGGCTTTTGGGCTCAGCTGGCTTTTTTTCTATGATCGCCCCGATGTTTTCGTCGCTTTAATAATGGACCTGGTTACACCCTGCACCGACTGGTACCTGGTTTTTACAGGCGTTGCTGGGGGTCATCTTGCGATTTCTACAGCCTTGCTTCCCTGGAACTTGCTGCTGCAGCTTATTTTACTGCCGCTTTACCTTTTAATTTTTGCTGGAACAGTAGTTGAGATAGACCCACTCATCTTCATGCGCAGTTTTGCTTCAGTGCTGATGCTTCCCTTCCTGGCTGCTGTTATCGTACGCAAAGCAACCATTCAATATAAAGGTGAGTCCCGGTTTACAGGGAAAATTCTTCTCTTTATCAATCACAAGAAATGGTGGCATTAAGTTAAACTCCTCAGGTATCCGTAGAGTTTTTGATTTTGAAGGGTAATATAATAAGTTGCCCCATGTTTCCTGATATAATAAATTGTAATACTGATTAACCTATTCATTTACTTTTTAAAAGTTATACCTGCACTGCAATAAACCCGCTGTAAGATGCGAGCTGGTTCAACCGTTCAGAAGGTACAGGGTACTTCTGTGAAGCCCTGTAAAGGATGTAATATTGCTGCAGGGGAAATAATTAAAAATAAAGCTTTGAAGGTTCCTGCATTCAAACCATGAAAAGCTTTGCAAGAAAAGGTTAAGTGATACTATTG
>PUMA01000164.1 GCA_003551155.1 Desulfonatronospira sp. | reverse complement strand
TGCACAATTATTCGTCAACGTATTAAGATACGCCTCCTCATAATTGCTTGATTTCCTTGCCAAAAGAAAAAACTCCTCGTTTCCGGAAAGAAAACCGGCAGTTTCAGCATCCGGAAATAAAAAATTTCCGGATGGAAACTAATTATGCACAGGTTTAATGTTTAATTTAAATGCAGCACAGGATCGCTTGCCATGAAATACCTTATATCGATAGCTGTCTTTATTTTTTTGACCACTGCGTCAGCCATGGCCCAGGAAAACCTGGACACTGAAGATTCCGGGACTCCCCTGGCTGAAGAGCAGCTCCCCGGGACAGCTGACAGAATGCTTGACCTGCAGTCCACCAGGATAATGGAGATCGAGGATGATCTGCACGCTTTGAGACGGGAGCTCTCCAGACAGATATCGGATCTGGAAGAACAGCTTGTCCGGGAACAGACCATTATCAAGGAATATATTGAAATTCTGCGCGGTCAGACGTCTGCCCTGGAAACCAGGATGGAACGCAGGGACTCGGACAGGGAAGCATTGGGAAGGGATGTGGACAGGGTGCAGGAGGACATGGCCCGATTGCAGGGCACAAAAGATGAATTGCAGGATACTGTCTCCGGCATTCTATTGTCCCAGGAAGAACTTGAAGGGAAGCTGGGGGACATTTCGCAGGCATTGACCTCTCTGCAGAAAAAATATGAAGAGTATTCAGCCAGAACCGGGGAGATCCAGGCTGTCAAGGCGGAGATGGCTGAGCTGGATCAGGCGGTGACAGCAATAAATGACAGTCTGAACAGACTTTCCACAAGGATGGATACGGACCTGGAAAAGACTGCCGAGAGGATGCATGAACTTGAACAGGGCCTGGAGGATCAGATCAGCGAGCTGACTCAAAAGATAAGCTTTACTGATGAAGGGCTTGCAGACAGACTGGAGCAGACTGATTCAGGACTGCGGGAGCTGGACAAATTGCTGGAGGAGCGAACCCTTATGGCGGGTGCGGTGGGCATTGCCGCAGTACTGGCCGGAGTGACAGGAATGCTGCTGGGTCTTGCCACCCGCAGGAGATTCAAAAAATACAGGCTGGGTCTTGAACAAAGGGTTAAGGATCTGGCCCTGGAATTCCAGGAACAACAGACCCATCAGGATTCAAGGCTTGCAGAGCTCATGGAAAACCTCGCAGCTTTCATGCCTGAGCCGGGAAAAGATCCTGCTTCAGGGGAAAGCAGGGTTTCCGGGGCTGAAATGGATCATTCCCTGGCCATCAGCCTGGGAAACGAACTGTACAGGATGATCAAGAAGATCAAAGACCTGCCTGAAGAGGACAGCACCGCAGAAGAACTTAAGGCATCTCTCAACCGGGTGTACAGGGCATATAATCAGAAGGGATATCAGATAGTTGATCTGGAAGGCAAACCTTACAAAGAAAAAATGGATGCAAGAGCAGAGTTCATTCTCACTCCCGAGCTTCTGCCCGGAGAGCAGATTGTGTACAGGGTCATAAAGCCCCAGATTAAATACGGGGAAAGCACGGTTCAGAAGGCCGAGATCGAGGTCCTGGTGGGAGAGTAGACATGCAGCAGCTGTAACCTGCTGCATGTCATGCAGGTACAGCGTCCCCACTGAAGATCATGGGCCATCCGGGAGAATGGGCTGAACAGACTCCCGGCAGTGGACAGGGGAAAAGATTTTTCAGGAACAGGCCTGAACGTATTCCTTTCTCAGGGAATCGATAAGCTCTTCCACTGAGAGCAGCTCCTTGACCCGGTGCGCGGTCTGTCCGGCAAAGGCGAATCCTCTGTGCAGTTTCCCTTTTTTAGCGCTTACCAGGGCAGAGGCAATGCAGTACGGGCTTTTCTGATAATCGCAGGTAGCTATACAGTGATAAATGCACTTGAAAGGCTTTTTCTTTCCCTGCTCCACATCATCCAGGAACTTGTTGCGCATGGCCCTGCCGGGCATGCCTACAGGACTTTTGACAATCACCAGGTCTTCTTCTTTGCAGTCAATAAATGCCTGTTTAAAAGCCATGTCCGCATCACATTCATGGGTGGCCACAAAACGTGTGCCCAGCTGGACCCCGGCAACTCCCATGCGCAGGAAACGGCATATGTCCTCCCCGGTATAAATCCCTCCGGCGGCAATCACCGGAATGAGGGCTCCGTGTTCCTGTTCAAAGGGCCTGACTTCTTCAATAACACCCTTTACCAGGTTCTCCAGCTTAAACTCAGGGTCATGGAGCTGCTCTTCCTTGAACCCCAGATGCCCTCCTGCCAGAGGTCCCTCAACCACGAATCCGTCCGGGAGGTAGTTGAACCTGGACAGCCATTTCTTGCAAATAATCCTGGCGGCCCTGGCCGAAGAAATTATGGGCACCAGCCTGGTTTTTGAGTTTTCCTGGAGATATTTGGGCAGGTCAAATGGAAGCCCGGCACCGGAAAAGATTATGTCCACCCCTTCCTTGATGGAGGTTTTGACCAGATCGGAAAAGTTGGTCAGGGCCACCATGATATTCACCCCGATAATTCCCGGGGTCATTTCCCTGGCCTTTCTTATTTCCTTCTGCAGGGCCCTGATATTGGCTTCATCAGGATTTTTGGCCACATCAGGTTCATCCATCCCGATCATGGCTGCAGATATAACTCCTATTCCTCCCTGATTGGCCACGGCCGAAGACAGACCGGCCAGGGAGACGCCTACCCCCATTCCGCCCTGAATGATGGGCACTCTGGCTACAAGATCTTTTATCCTGAGTTCTGGAAAATCCATGTACATCCTCGGCAAAACATAAAATCAGGTGATATCTAAACACAGGCAGGGCAAAAAAGCAAGAAAAGCCATACCTTGTCTGTTACCTGAAAAAAAATGGTTCATACTGTTAAGGAGTCGACCCGGCAGGGCAGGACCAGGCAGAAGCTCCGGGCTGTCTATCAGGCTATTTCTTTTTTAAAAACAGCCTGTTTCTTGATTTCATCCAGGATATCCGAAAGCACAGGTTTGACATTTTCCCTGATGTCTCCGGCTACGATAATAAACAAAAGATCATCTCCAGGCTGAAGCATTCCCTTGTTGGCCTGGACAATGATCCGGAAAATTCCTGGTTTTTTTTCAAAATACTGCCTGATTTCCTCGATTCTGTCATA
>PUMA01000133.1 GCA_003551155.1 Desulfonatronospira sp. | reverse complement strand
TAATGCTTCCCGGCTGTTAAGGTTCATGAAAAAAGGATATTGAGGATTGCGAGGATACCTCTCACAGGGTCACTCTCCTTGTACCCGGTAAACAAGGAGAGTTACGCCGGGCTGGCTTTTCTGGAGGAAAAAACATGAAAACACAGGAACACAGGCCATTTCCAGCGCTGAAGATCATTGTCATGTTCCCGGGCTTATATCCAGGTCAGATGCTCCGGGCCATGACCGTAATTTCCGCCGGGTACACCTCAAAGGTGGCTTCAGTTTGGACCAGTTCCAATTGATCTGTCAGGAGATTTGACTGTTTTTCCCTTTTCATGCTAAGGATATAATAATATTTATTTTATTGAGGAATTTTTGAATCACACTGACTTCAATGGAGGCGGGACCCTCCAGGAACAATGTGCCCGGCATCAGAGCTTTCAACTTTTGCTCAGACGTTGCCCAACACAAATTTGGCCTCGTTTTTTCTGTCTGATGTCCTGAAACAATGTATCCTGGATAATCATATAACGGAAAATCCCAACAGGAGGTAAAGTTTAATGGATTTTAAATTTTTGACAATTCCTGCAGCCATTCTGTGTCTTCTGGCATTGTCACCGATTGCCAGAGCTGCAGACTACCAGGACTGGATACCCCTGCTTCCCGAAAGCATAGACGGCCTGGATAAGTCCGGCTCACCTGACGGCGCCACAATGGGACACGGCGGAAAATCATGGACAACAGTCCGTCAAGGATATTCTGACAGCTCCGGTGATGACATCCGCCTCACCATTATAGCCGGGGATATGGCCCCTCAATTACAGCAGTTTCAGAGCATGAAACATTTCAGCATGGAAACGGATGACAGACTGGTGCAGTCAGCTCAGCTTTCCGGGTATAACTCTGTTGTTGAACTGAACAAAGCCAGAGGCAAAGGCACTCTTCTGATCCAGGTCCAGGACAATACACTGGTGGTCATTGAGGCCGATGCTGTTGAGAGCAAGGCTGAATTGATTTCCCTGGCAGACCACGTTCCTCTTTCAGATATTGCTGCCCTGTAGCTGAAAAAAATATACATGCAAAACACAGGCAACCATGGAGAACTGACCTGCGCCGTACTGTTCAGTATCTACAAAACTGTTATGCAGCAACAGCATACATGAGAGGTTACTCCTGGAAAATCAACAAAAATAGGAGGGTGGATCATGTCAAAAAATTACCCGGAAAAGCAGCATCATGATGTCCGAAAAAAGGTCCCTTATGGAAGGAGCTTAAAAAAAGAAATAATATACCCGGTTTTAATCCTGGTAATGATATTTTTTATGCTCGGCTTTGTCTCACAAAAGAATGCGCTGGTTGGAGAATGGGAATGTAATGCCGACAAGACAATAGAAAATCTGGATACAGGTCAGCTTTCTGAGATGGAAAAACAGTATTATTATAATTATTTTCAAAACGTGAGCCTGGAGATATCTGAAAAGGAAATGGTTTCAAGACAGGCCGGCAGAACAGACAGTACAACTTATGAAATCGTTGACAGGCAGAATAATGAAATTATCGTCTACTATCCTGAAGAAGACAGAAAAGACAGTTTTAAATTGTTAGAAAGAGACAGGATGAAATGGTCCCTGGACACTGAACGAGGGATTGTAGACGTGTATTTCGAAAAAGAATAGTGTTCCTCGATGCATAATCCGGACCTTGTTTCAAAACCCATGTCCCCCGGGCATGGGTTTTGAAATTATGAGCCATGTCAATGGATTCGAAGGGTTCAGATTTTCGGGTGGTTATCTGGAAACTGACCCTGCCAGTTCTTCAAAACGCTGCAGGTCTTCAGGAGACCTGGACAGAACCTGCCTGGCCAGTTCTTCCATTTCCTTTTCCACTGCGGTTCTGGCCAGCATCTGAGGGGATATGCGCCAGGCGTAGATGATCTGGCGCCTGAGCAGGGCTTCAAAATCCTCATCCCAGAACTGCCGGTTCAGCCCGGACATGCGGATCCTCCAGAAGACCAGGCTTCTGCCGGCGGGCATGCAGTAGACGGACATGCGCAGGCTGGAAATTACTTCGGGAGAGACCCCGTTGAGGGCGTATTCCATCCAGGCCTTTCTGGCCCAGGCATGCGCTTCAGCCGGATCCCTGCCCAGGGCATGTCTGGCTGCTTCCAGACCCTGGACCAGTACATCCGCCCTGCGGCCTGGATATATCTCCTGCTCCTGAACCAGCAGCTGGGCGGTGAGACCTGTAAGGTGCACGTGCCTGCCGGGCAGGATGGTCCTTTCCAGGCCCCGGCTTTCTTCCCAGACCTCAAGCAGTGCAACAGCCGTTACAGGCTGGCTCTGCTCCACCCGGCGCTCCAGCATGAATCCCTGCCAGCTCTTGTGCCCGGTCCAGAGCCACATTCCTGAAAGGATCAGCCCTGCAAGACAGACTCCAGCTGTGATGAACAACTGAATGCGGTGCATGATCAGGCCTCTGGTCCTGTGGACAGGTATCTTATCCGGCTGTTTTCCAGGACGGCGCAGGTAAGCACGCCTGTGGCATAGGCCCCGGTGTCGATGCCCACCCGGTTGGGAAACTCCTGGACCTGCCTGGAGATGGTGTGGCCGTGGATGACCCTGAAGCCGAAATCCATGTCTGAATCCAGGAAATCCTCCCTGATCCAGAAAAGATCTTCCGGGCTTTGCCTGTCCAGGGCCTTCCCTGGCCTGATCCCGGCATGGACGAAAAGGATCCCGCCTTTGTGCACAAAGGGTTTGAGGCCTCTCAGGAAGTCCAGGTGTTTTCCGGGCAGGGAAAGAAAAAGTTCGTGGTGGATCTGCCTGGCGCGCTCCGCAGAAAATCCCGAACCCGGGACCTGCACCTGATAGCTGAGAAGGGTGGCATGGCCTCCCAGGTTGATCCACAGATCCAGGAGGGAGGGGTCCTGCTCCATGTCCAGGAAGAGCTGTTCATGGTTGCCCATGAGAAATTCAGTTCTGAAGCCCGGGGGCAATCCGTCAATCAGAACATCCAGGGTCCGGCGCACCAGAGTACCCCGGTCCAGGTAATCCCCCAGGTAGATGACCAGGTTTTCCCTGGCCGGGTTATCCCGGGCGTCGCGGATAATGGCCTGGTGAAGCAATTCAAGAAGGTCTGCCCGGCCGTGTATATCTCCCACGGCATAAACCCGCAT
>PUMA01000041.1 GCA_003551155.1 Desulfonatronospira sp. | reverse complement strand
GTAGCTTCCCACCTGTCCCTGTCAAAGCCTGCCCTTTCAATGCGTCCGGCTCCGTGGCATGTTGTGCAGCGGGTTTCAACGATGGCCTGCCCGTCACCTGCCTGCAGGCTGTTTCCCTGCACACCGAACATGAACAGACCGCCCAGAACTGCCAGACATAAAAATGTGGTAATAATTTTTTTCATTGTTTTCTCCTTTGGCAAAAAATTATTATAAAAAAAAGTAGAGGGCCTTTTTTAGGATGTCAACAGTGAACATGGTCATTTTTAAGCATCTTTTTATTTCAGATCCAGCCTGACAATGCTGATCTCCGGGTCATCAGGATCATTTTCTTTGCGGAAGCCGAGCTTCTCTGCCAGGGCCAGCATTGCCTCATTTTCGCGCAGGACATAACCTGTAAGTTCCTTCAGGCCCCTTTGTCTGCAGTACCTGATCATCTTGTTCATGAGCATTGTTCCCAGCCCCTTGCCTTTCAAGGCGCTGCTGACCACGATGGCAAATTCCGCCCGGATGTTGTCCGGGTCAAAAAAACAGCGCACCACGCCCAGGGTGTCCTTATGGTCTCCATTTTCCAGGGCGCAGGCGATAAAGGCCATTTCACGGTCATAGTCTATCTGAGTCAGCTGGGCAAGCTGGGAATGGGAAAACTCATGAACATATCCCATAAAGCGCATCCTCAAGTCCTCAGCTGACAGACTTTCCACAAATTCCTGATGCTTGCGCTCATCTTCGGGACGAATCGGCCTGAGCAGGATCTTGAGTCCCGACGGAAGCTCAGCGCGTTCTTCAAGATATTCCGGGTAAGGCCTGATGGAAAGTCTCTCCTCCCCTGAAGACCTGGCAGGAGCGATACTTATCCGTGCGTCCAGAACCAGAACCCCGTTGGCATCCGCCAGCATGGTTTTAATATTGACCCCCTTGATTTCCGGCAGATCAATTATGAGCTGCGAGAGTTGCACCAGGGTCAATCGCACAGCCTGCATGTCTACTGCAGGCCTGTTCTCATGGCCCTCCAGCAGCTTGGATATCCTGGTGCGCTGAATGAGTTCCTTGGCCAGGGTCATGTTCAGGGGCGGCAGGCCTACCGCTACATCCTTGTATGCTTTTCCTGCGGTGCCGCCCTGGCCGAAATAAACCACAGGCCCGAAATCAGGGTCCTGGACAATGCCTGCGGTAAGTTCATGGGCAGTCGGGCTTCGGGCCATTTTCTGCAGTATAAAGCCTTCTATGTTTGCTTCCGGGTAACTGTCCTCCACCCGGGCCAGCATGGCCCGGGCTGTTTTCAAAATATCCTGGGAAGACTCCAGGTCCAGAGATAACGCTCCGGCGTGTTTTTTATCCTGTACATCCGGGGAAGATATTTTCAAGGCCAGGGGAAAACCCAGTTCCCTGGATATCAGTGAGGCCTCCTCAGCATCCGCTGCCTGCCTGGTGGTCACCATGGGAATGGTATAAATGGAGAGAACCTCATTTGTCTCGGCAATACTTAAATGCTCCCTGTCTTCCTCCAGGGCGTTTCTGACGATGGCCCTGGCCTCCTCGGGCCTGGGGGAGAACTCCCTGGGCACAGTATCCGGGGTTTCCATGAGCAGTTCCTGGTTGCGTCGATAACGCACCATATACATGAAGAGCCTGGCAGCCTGATCCGGGGTCTCATAGGTTGGTATTCCGGCCAGGGCAAATATTCTTCTTGCCTGAGTCGTATCCTTTTCTCCCAGCCAGACAGTGATCACATTTTTTCTGGTTCTGCCCAGGCTGTTAATAACAGCACCTGCAATGTCTTCGCTGCTGGTGAATGCACTGGGTACATGAATGACCATGACTGCATCAACGTTCTGGTCTTTGATCAGAATTTCCAGGGCCTGGGCATAGGTCTCGCTGGATGCGTGGTCAATGATCCGGACCGGTTCCAGCTCATGGAATTCATCCTGCAGGCCCTGGCGCAGTTCCTCTTTGGTCTGTTCCGAGAGTTCAGCCAGCCTTCCGCCCTGGTCCTCCAGGATGTCCCTGGCCATCATTGCCGGTCCGCCCCCGTTGCTCAATATTGCCAGCCTGTCCCCGCGCAGAGGTTTGTCCCTGGCCATGGTCTCCACTGCGTCGAAAAGCTCTGCCAGGTCAAACACCCGCAGCATGCCGGCCCTGCGAAATACCCCGTCATAAATGTCGTCGGTGCTCACAGGGTGTTCCCGGGAAAACAGGGTGTTGTCCGCAGGCTGGTTAAGCCTGCCGCTCTTGATCACCACCAGAGGCTTGTTCCTGGAGGCGGAACGGGCTGCGGAAATAAATTTGCGGGCGTTTTTTATGCTTTCTATGTACAACAATATAGAAGTGGAGTGAGGATCTCCCCTGAGATAATCAATAATATCCCCAAAATCTATATCTGAACAATCTCCCAGGGAAATGAAATGGGAGAATCCTATGCCCTTGGATCCGGCCCAGTCCAGGACAGCAATGCCCAGGGAGTCTGATTGAGAGATAAAGGCTATATTGCCCTGGGTAATATCAGTATGTCCGAAGCTGGCATTAAGGCCGGCACGGGGAACGATTATTCCCAGACAGTCAGGGCCCAGTATGCGCATGGAATGCTTCCGTGCGGTGCCGAGCACCGTTTCCTGCAGAGTGCGTCCGCTTTCGTCCCGGTGCCTGTTCAAGTCCCTGCTCATGATCAGCACGGTCCTGGCGCCTTTTATGCCCAGTTCCTGCACAAATTCCGGTACTGTGCGCGGTGGAGTGCAGACCACGGCCAGATCCGGGGCCAGGGGCATTGACTGCACAGTCGGATAGGCCAGTATGCCCGCTACTGCCTTGTATCTGGGATTGACCGGCAGGATGGGACCCGGCAGTCCACCTCTAAGGAGATTGCGCATTACTACCGAGCCAATGCTTTTAGGCCTGTTGGAAGCACCGATGACTGCCACAGATCTGGGACGAAACAGGGAATCCAGGTGTCTCTGGCTCATTTCAATACTCCTTGCATTTCTTTACCTCAATTCCAGGCATAAATATATTGACATAACTCAAAAGCTTTGTCATAGCCTGATTGTGCATCTTTTTAATAATGCTTTTATTTTATTATTCTTTTAATTTTATTCAATTATACATATCTCATTCTCACTGCAGCTGTCTATGAAACTGTTTTTTGCAGGTAAAAAAACAGGCACAGGTGTATGCC
>PUMA01000172.1 GCA_003551155.1 Desulfonatronospira sp. | reverse complement strand
TTATATTATATTTTAAGAACAAGATCTATCTTTTGATCATTTCTCTGCTGATGAAAGGGATTTTTAACTTAAATCTTTCAGATGGAGGCTCATATGGACGATTATTTAAAGCATGCCCTGGAGATAGTCAGAGCCCAGGCCAGCGTCCGCAACATGACCGAAGATGAAATGAATTCCATGATCAAGACCCTGACCCAGGGAATAAAGGAAGCTATGGACGTTGAGCAGGACAAGCCTGAACAGAGTGAAGCTTTTGCATTGGACCCAAAAAAGGCAATCAAGGAAAAAAGCATTGTTTGTCTGGAATGCAATAAGTCTTTCAAGGTTCTGACAAAAAAACATCTGGCTATTCATGGACTGACTCCAGAAGAATACAAGGTGAAATGGGGATATAAAAAGAACACTTCATTGGTAGCCAAGGGCCTGGCCAGGGAAAGGCGCAAAAAAATGCAGGATATGAAGCTATGGGAAAAGCGCAAAAAGAATTAGGGCCTTTTTAAGGCAAGGCTGTTCAGTCCGGCAAGGCAATCATAGAAGAAAACTGTGAAAATTTTTCCCGCCATAAGATTGCTGTATATTCCATAAATATATGCCAGGCACTCATTTTAAAATACAACAAAATTGAGTGCCTGGCCATGAATAGCCAGGGCTGTGGAATGTTTTATACGCAAATTGATTTTCAGCTTGTTACCCTGTAGCCTGCATCTTCCACAGCTTTTCTGACAAGTTCCATGTCCACTTCCTCTGTGGATTCAAAGACCGCCTCCCTGTCCTCAAGGCTGACTCTGACTCCGGAGACCCCGGGGAGACTGTTCAGAGCCTGAGTGACCGACTTCACGCAGTGCTGGCAGGACATGCCTTCAATTTTGATTCTGGGCATTCTTACCTCCTTTTGTTATACAAGATAGTAAATACTGCTTTAAACTCAGGGCATGGTCAAGGGAAACTCAGTCCTTGCAACAGGCAGGTCCCACCTGTTATTATCTTGACTTTTTTGTTTTCATAATACAGGATTTTCAAATTTACCATACTTTATCAGGAGCAGCGCATGCCGGTATTGGTAGTTAACGTGGATCATGTGGCCACTATCAGGCAGGCCAGAATGGGCAGGGAGCCCGAGCCGGTAACAGCAGCTCATCTGGCTGAACTGGGAGGGGCTCAGGGCATAATAGTTCATCTCCGAGAGGATCGCAGGCATATCCAGGATCGCGCCCTGCAGCTCCTCAGGGAGACTCTGAGCACCAACCTTCATCTGGAGATGGCTGCCACCAGAGAGATGCAGGACATTGCCCTGCGCACTTCTCCCCATATGATCTGCCTGGTCCCGGAAAAAAGAGAAGAACTCACCACTGAAGGCGGGCTTGAATGTCAGGGCAGGGAAGCTTTCATAAGAGACTATCTGGCTCCTTTCCAGGAGCAAAATATCTGCACAAGCCTGTTTATTGATGCTGATCCGCACCAGATTGATGCTGCTGCAGAATCTGGTGCAGATTATGTTGAGATACACACCGGCAGCTTTGCTGATGCAAAAGATGTGGTTATCAGGCAGCAGGAACTGGAAAAAATAATCACCGGCATAGGACATGCCCGTTCCCTGGGGCTGAAAGTCAATCTGGGACATGGTCTCAATTATAAGAATATTCTGGCCTTTGCCCGGATTCCAGATGTCAGCGAATATTCCATCGGTCACAGTATTGTGTCCAGAGCCGTAATGGTGGGCATGGCCAGAGCAGTGGAGCAGATGGTCCGGATTATCAACGGGTTTGTGGACTGATTACCTGGAACCTGTGAAAGGTAAGGCATGATAGTGGGCTTAGGCGTGGATGTTGTCGAGCTGGACCGTATGCAGGCTGCGCATAAAAAATTTGCCCGGCGTTTTGAGCGTAGGATTCTGACCCTGGAAGAGGCCTCAGTAATGCCTTCAAATCCGGTTGCCTTTCTAGCCTCCAGGTTCGCAGCCAAAGAAGCTGCAGTCAAGGCTCTTGGAACCGGGTTTTCTTCGGGTATCACCTTGCACCATATACAAATACAAAAAGACCCAAGCGGTCAGGTTCATGTTTGTTTTACAGGTCCTGCCCGGGCCAGGTTTGAGGCGCTGGGAGCTCACAGGGCACATCTCTCCCTGAGTCATGGACGTAATACCGCAGTGGCTGTAGTTGTTCTGGAAAGATTGGATAAACAATATCATCTAGCAGGAGAATGATATATGTACCTGCCTTTGCCCACTCCAGAGGAAATGGCTGCCTGGGATCAGAAGAGTACTCAGGATTTCGGACTGTGGCCTGAAATTCTCATGGAAAACGCCAGCCGCGAGGCTTTCAGGGTCATACGCCGCAGATTCAATGATCTTCCAGGGCGGTCAGCTCTGATTTTTGCCGGTTCCGGCAATAATGGAGGAGATTCATTTGCTCTCTCCAGACATTTGTGGAACGAGGGTGTCAAGGTGATGATTCTTCATTCCAAAAGGCTCAAGGAATACAACGGAGCAGCGGGATATCATCTTTCGTTGCTGAGGAGTCTGGATATTCCTTACATGTATCTTTATGAATACAACCTGGACTTTCTCAAGGGTGTGGACATGGTTGTGGACGGACTTCTGGGTACAGGTTTCAGCGGACAGCTGCGCGAGGATTATGTGCAGTGGATAAAAGCCATAAACAAACTCGGGGAGAAAAGTTATGTGATTTCCCTGGACATTCCCTCGGGTATAGACGGGGTGACCGGCAAACCCAGCCCTGTGGCTGTAATGGCCGACGATACCGTAGCTTTTGAAGAAGCAAAACTGGGTCTTTTTCAGCCGGAGGCCAGGGAGTATGTCTGCTGTCTTACCATCTGCAAGATAGGGATTCCTCAGCGCATCAAAACGGACAATCCTCCGGTACACTTTGCTTTGGATATTGATGTGCTGGACCGGCTGGCTGTTCCCAAAAAAACCATGCACAAAGGGCAGGGAGGGCATGTCCTGGTGCTGGGGGGCTCCCGCGGCCTTTGCGGAGCAGCTGTGCTCACCTGTGTGGGAGCCCTGAGGGCTGGGTCCGGCCTGGTTACTCTGGCCTGTCCGGGAGACCTGGTCCGGGAGGCCAGGTACGCATGGCCGGAGATCATGACCATGCCCCTGGGTGAAGGTGTGAGCTGGCACCCGGATATGCTCGGGCAGGTAAAGGAAGAGCTTG
>PUMA01000173.1 GCA_003551155.1 Desulfonatronospira sp. | reverse complement strand
GTCAACGTATTAAGATACGCCTCCTCATAATTGCTTGATTTCCTTGCCAAAAGAAAAAACTCCTCGTTTCCGGAAAGAAAACCGGCAGTTTCAGCATCCGGAAATAAAGAATTTCCGGATGGAAACTGAATAGCAAACCCGGCCGGATTATTACGGCATGCCCACAGCGCGCAGGCCAGCCCGGATCTTCCCCGAATCGGGCCCAGGCCCTTGCATTATCTGCTTCCCGGACAAAAAATACTTGTTGTTGACAAAAAAAACGCAGGAATTATTAAATATTAATAATGCTGATAACATGCTAGATTTGTTATAAATACCTAAGCATTTGCTGCGAAGAAAAGTCGAAAATATCTGCTTGCTTTCCAAGTCATAAATGCTTCTTTAGAAGAACCAACTGCTTTTATTAGTCATGCTGGCAAGTTGACAGCCGGAATCAAACCGGATGACCTGTCTTGATAATTGCCAGATAAGGGGGGATCATGAATGTTTATGAACAACCTGTGGAGCAAAATTAAAAACCGGGTCGACAAAGTACCAGTCAAGGAGGAACTGCCTATACCCACCAGGAGTCTGTGCCCTGAATGCCGGGAAATTATCGATGCCGAACTTGTGGACGAGAACAACCAGGTAGTCATGCACAAGCACTGTGCTGAACACGGAGAATTCCTGGAGCTTATCAGTACGGACAAGGGTTTCTTCCTCAAAATGCGCAGAACCCACTATCACAGACCGGCCAGGGTGGATGAACCGCACAGGGAACCAGAACGTGGATGTCCTTATGACTGCGGGATATGCCCCGGCCACAAGTCTTTTCCGTCTATGGTCAATATTGACCTCACCAACCGCTGCAACCTGAACTGCCCCATCTGCTTTGCCAGTTCCAACGCCATGGGGCGGGTCTACGAGCTGAGCTGGGAACAGATCGATCATGTCATAGAATCCATTGCCGCGCTTAGGCCCCATCCCGTATTATGCGTGCAGTTCGCCGGGGGCGAACCTACCATTCATCCCCATTTTCTGGACGCGGTACGCAAGGCCAAATCCAAGGGCTTTTCCCAGATCCAGGTGGCCAGCAACGGAGTCCGGTTCGCCAATAGCCATGAGTTCGCAGAAAAGGCAGCAGAGGCCGGACTGGATGTGGTTTACCTGCAGTTTGACGGTGTAAGCGATGATATCTACATCCAGACCAGAGGCCGGCCCATGCAGGAGTCCAAGATGAAGGCCATGGACAATCTGGGACGGGCAGGAATACGTGTGGCCCTGGTGCCCACTATAGTCAAGGGATTCAACGACCACCAGGTGGGAGACATCATGCGCCTGGCCGTGGAAAATGTTGAAACCATTACTGCCATCAGCTGGCAGCCGGTATCTTTTACCGGCCGCATCGACGAGTCCAGGCGCAGGGAGATGCGTTTCACAACTGCAGATCTGGCCAGGGAACTTGAGCAGCAGACCGGCTTTATGGACATGTACCGGGACTGGTATCCCTTTTCCATTGTCTCTCCCCTGTCCAGATTCCTGGAGGCGGCAACTGGAGAGAAAATGGCCTATACCAACTGTCACCCTCATTGCGGATGCGTTACCTATATCCTGGTAGATAAACATACCGGAAATGCTGTGCCCTTTCCGGCCTTTCTGGATGTTGAGGCCATTGCCAGAAGCCTGAATAAAAAAGCCGCACGTCTCGAGCACTATCCCTGGCTGAAAAAGGCCCTTTCTCTGCAGCTCAAAACAGATCTGAAAAAATACTTCCATCCGGAAACGGCCCCTGAAGGCTGGGACCATGAAAAGCTGATGCAGTTTATTGACGAGGTAATTCACCTGCGCGACATCCATGCCATGGACAAAAAGACCCTGAAGGAAAGAAACCGCAGCAGCCGCTTCGGGATAGTTATGTCTGCGGCCATGCACTTCCAGGATCTCTACAACTACGAGCTGGACCGGGTCCGGCACTGCGTAGTGCACTACGCCGATCCTGAAGGGAACCTGTACCCTTTCTGCACCTGGAACAGCGGTCCCTGTCACCGCTACGGAGTGGAAGAAACGTACTCCAGGAAAACAGCAGCCCGGGAGGAAGCCGAGACTGTAAATGTATAACCACCCGGGGGCCCTATGGCGCCCCTGGACTCAAACATGTTGCAGTCAGGTTCAGGCCAGGATGCGCATGGCCTCCCTGCCGGTCATGCCCGGACTGACCCCCAGGGAGGCTGCAGCCGGGCTCACAGAGCTTACCTGTGCATTAAGCATCTCTTCAATACTCTGTACGCCTCTGATAATGGCCAGGGCTTCGCCGATGCTGACTGCCGCCTTCATGTTCAGGTATCCGCAGCCCAGCAGACCTTTTTCCCCGCGTACCAGCAATAATATGGTCCTGGGCGTGGACAGCTCAGCATACCAGCAAGTCTTGCCGTTGATTTCCATGCGGCTGTAGCCTTTCATGCACCACCTCCTTTATGGCCAAAACATAAATCCTGCCTATAAGCTCATCTGCTCCTGATATCCCATGCAGGCCTATAAATACGGGCTGAAAAGCCAGCAGATTGAATCCCTGGTCCTCTCCGGCAGCGGTCTGCTGTCCACTTCTTCCAGGGTGGTTTCGCGTGACTGCATTATCTTGGCCCGGATGTGACTTTCCAGCTCCTGAACCAGCTGCTGGTCATAGACCTCCAAAACCAGTTCAAAATTAAGGCGCAGGCTGCGCGGATCCAGATTGGCCGATCCTATAAGAGCATATGCATCATCAGCCAGAAAAAGCTTGGAATGGGCAAAAGGCGGTGGCTGATAAAACACCCTGACCCCGCACTGCAGGATTTCCCAGAGCATGTTTCTTGTAGCCCAGTGAACATAGGGAAGATTGTTTTTGGACGGCAGCACAATGCTTACTTCCAGTCCTTTGAGAGCAGCTGTCTGCAGCGCTCCGATGAGCTCCTGAGAAGGCAGAAAATACGGGGTCATGATCAGCACCTTTTTTCTGGCCTGGGAGACGACCCCGGTAAGCAGGATACGCAGCTTATCCAGGTCCTGATTGGGCCCCACTGTAATGGTCCTGCACACCGCTTCTCCCTGGTCCATTCTGACCACCTTTTCCCTGGGCCGCCTGCTGTAATCTCCTGTGCAGAACCCCCAGTCCTCCAGGAACACTTCTTCCATCTGATTCACTACTGCCCCGGAAAACCTGAAATGTACATCCTGATGGCCTCCGGGCTTGTCCGGATCCTGAACCAGATGTCTTGCACCGATGTTCATGCCCCCGGTAAAGCCGTATTCACTGTCCACCAGGAGCATCTTTCTGTGGTTTCTCAGGTTAATGAACGGAGAAGGAGGATAAAGCCTGGGAGGCAGAAATCTGACAAAGGGTATGTTTGAGCCCTTGAGAAATTTTCCCACCCTGGGCCAGGAATAATACTCACCGATCCCGTCAATCATCACCCGCACATCCACTTTGCGCTCCCTTGCCCTGGCAAGATCCTGAACAAACTCCCGGCCGACACGGCTGGAATCGAATATAAACGTTACCAGGTAAATGCTTTCCCGGGCATTGTTTATGGCCTTGAGCATCTCTGGATATGTCTGCTCACCGTTATACAGAGGAAGCACACTGTTGCCCTTGAGCAGGGGCCGGTTGGACAGGGCATGGGACAGCTGGGCCAGCTGGTGAAAGTCCGGGGATATTTCGAAATCATGTATGGTTTTTCCTCTGCTTTGAAGCCTCTGTCTTGTATGTCCAAGGTCCGTGTCCCAGTGCGGCCAGTACCACTTCATTTTTCTGGCCCTGGTCTTGACCCGGTTGATGCCCAGCAAAAAATACAAAACAGGTCCCACTGTGGGTACCAGCAGACAGGTCACGATCCAGGCCCAGGCCCCTTTGGGATCGCGCTTGTAGAGCAGTGCATGGCCTGCAGCCAGAAAATTGATCAAAAGGACTGTTGCGATTAAAAGCCAATCAATTACTTGCATTTGTGAGGCTTTTTTGGACTTTGCGGCCTAGCAGCTGCATTTTTTATATCTTTCCTGCCACAGATTGCGAATTCGGTTGAATCCATCTTTATCTCTGCATGAGGTGTTATAGGCAGAATAAAGGCCGGGGATCAAGTCCCTTTCCGGACTGAAATGCAGCCTGGAGCTACTTATGATTTCCGCTTGGCCCGGACTGCCGATGAAATGAAAGCCTTGCGCCCATACTATGTTCTTGACAGTTCATTTTTCCAGGATACAATTTCAGCATGCGTGAAGTCAGGGACAAATTGTATATTATCATGGTGGGTCTTCCGGCCAGAGGCAAGTCTACAGTGGCTGCCAAGCTGAGAGAAGGACTGAAAAAAGAGTACATCAAGGTCAGAATATTCAATAATGGAGATCTGCGGCGGAAGCTTCTCTGCGATAACTCCTCAAAACCTGATTTTTACAATCCGGACAATAAGAACAATGTGGAACTAAGGGAAAAGATTGCCCTGACCAACATCAACAACGCCAGGAAATACCTGCAGGGGGAAGGACAGGTAGCCATTCTGGACGCCACCAACGTCAGCATCAAGCGCCGCAGGAAGATCCAGGAAATGCTTACGGATTCCCCGATCCTTTTTGTAGAGTGCATCAACACTGATCAGGAAATTCTAAAGGCAAGCATCACCAAAAAGACGGAACAGCCTGAATTTGACCGGCTTGATTTCCAGGAGGCCTTTGACAGCTTTCAGAAGCGCATATCTTATTATGAACATATTGCTCAACCCCTGAAAGAAGAAAAGAACTATTACGTACTGGATTCCCTTAACAACAAGATCCTGGGGGAAAAAATATCCGACAATATCTTCTGCAGTGTACAGATCAGGGACCTGCTGGTCTCGGAATGGGTGAAAAACCTCTTTCTGGTCAGACATGGAGAAAGCTATTTCAATCTGGAAAACAGGATCGGAGGAAATCCGGAGCTCACACCCAATGGATGGGCCCAGGCCGAAGCTCTGGCCAGGCATTTCCAGCATACGAATATACCCTATATCTATACAAGCACTAAGAAACGTACTGTGCAGACCGCGCAGCCCATCAGCAGAATTCAGAAAAACTCTCAGGCGCTGGAATTGAAGGAGTTCAACGAAATAAACGCAGGGGAATGCGAATGCATGAGCTACGAAGAGATCCGCCAGAACAGGCCCCAGGTATTTTATGCCCGGATCAAAGACAAATACAACTATATATATCCTGAAGGGGAAGGCTACATTACCCTTAAGAAGCGCGTAGACCGGGGACTGAAAAAGGCCATTTATTTAAGCGGCAACGCCACCTATATCATGATCATCGGCCACCAGGCTGTTAACCGCATGATACTTGCCCATTTCCTGTATCGCCGCAAGGAGGACGTGCCCTACATCTATACCCCGAAGGACAGATATTTCCATATTGTGTCCACACAATCCAAAAAACTGTTTGAACTGAAAAGATATTGACAAACCCCTGCAACGCCCAACAAACTTATTTTGTTCAAATAATTTTTCACGAACCCAATGCTGAAAAACTGCCATGCCAGAAAGTTAACTCCTGGGATAGAAATTCCGTAGCACCGTACAGTATAATATATTGTTTTTGATAGAGATATGCAGACAGCAGATGGAAGATTAAGGCAACCCACAGAATGTGTGAACAAGGCCTGGGCACGGATCCCTGAAAAAAACCGTGTTTTACAAAATTGCCTGATTTGTATATAGCCCATAAAATATTGTTCCGTAAATACTGAAAGACTTCTATCCACAGAAAATTACAGACCATGTTTGTTGATGGAGAGTTTTCAACAAATTACTAGCTTGCTAATGGAGGTAAGAACCATGGTGGGGAGATTATGCTGCTGGATGGGCCTGTTAATGGTCCTCATGTCCCTGGTGCTTTTTGGATGTGCTGAAGAAGTGGATGAGGCTGACAAGCCCGTTCAGACCTTTAACCTTTCCCTGGCCACTTTCTGGCCTGCCACCGACTTTATGGTGTCTGAAGGTCACAATCACTGGATTGAAGAAGTGGAAAAAAGAACCGAGGGCCGGGTAAAAATACATCTGCACGCGGGCGAAGCTCTTCTGGGAGCCAGGGAGATATACAACGGGGTTGCAGACGGTGTTGCCGATATAGGCACTACATGTCCATCCTATACTCCGGGAATGTTTCCCCTGACCGAAGCCTTTGAGCTGCCAGGATACGAAAATATAAACGCAGTGTCCGCATCCATGACCGTCAACGAAGGCTACCACAGAATTAAAGAGGAGCTGGGAATCGATGAATTTGGGGACGTCAAGGTGCTCTTTTTCTGGGCTACCGGACCCGGAGACATCATGAGCAAAAAACCGGTGCGTTCTTTGAACGATATTTCAGGCATGGAGATCAGAGCTGTTGGCGGCACCGTTCCTCCTCTGGAAAAGCTTGGGGCTGTTACTCACTCCATGCCCATGTCCGAATCATACCTGGCCCTGGATCAGGGCCTGGTGGAGAGTATTCTGGCTCCCAATGACACCCTTAAAGGCTTCAGACTGGCTGAAGTCTTGGACTATGTGACCAAGACTCCTTTTCTGTACAACGTTGTGTTTATGAAAATCATGAACAAGAACACTTGGAACTCCCTCCCTGCTGACATCCAGGAAGTATTCGAGGATCTGAACCAGGAGTTTGTCTATGAATACGGCAGGCTCAGAGCCGAACACACCCGGGGTGGTCTGGAATACGGGGTGAACGAACACGGCATAGAGGTTTTTGAACTGACACCCGAGGAAGAGGCAAAATGGCTGCAGCGCATTGAGCCAGTGGTTGATGACTGGATCCAGAGAAGAGAGGCCAGAGGCCTTCCCGGCAGAGCAGCAGTAGAAATCATCAGGGATCTGGATCAGAAATATTCCCAAGAGTACTCAGCCTATTAAAAACATCCTCCAAACCAAAGGGCTTCCTCTGGCGGGGTATCTCACTCTCCGGGAAGCCCTTTTGCATACCCTGAAGACACGCTCATGCACATTCTGACCTGTCCTGGACCCGGAGCCTGATAAACATGGACCGGCTGGAAAAAATCGTCAGTTATCTGGCCAGACGGACTGCACAGCTGGCTCAGATGGCTCTTGTGCTGGCAATGCTGGTCATTGTAGCCAATATTTTCATGCGCGCCTGGTGGAAGCCTCTCACCGGAAGTTACGAACTGGTGGAAATCCTGGGGGCGGTGATCCTGTCCATGGGTGTGGCCTACTGTGCAATAAACAGGGGGCATGTCTCGGTGAGTCTGCTGGTGGACAGCTTCCCGCCCAGGATAAGGGGATTCATTGATATGATCACCAGTATAATATCCCTGGCTTTCATCTCTCTTATCGCATGGGGACTTCTTCAGTATGCGGCAATGGTTCAGAGAAGGGGTCTGTCCACTTCCTCACTGGATATTCCCCTTTACCCGGTCTATTATCTGGTAGCCCTGGGGCTTCTCATGCTTGGCCTGACAGTTTTTGTTGATCTGCTTAAAAATATCATGCGCATCATCCAGGGGGGAAACAGGAGTGAGCCCTATTGAAACAGGCGTGGCAGCTATTTTTCTTGTCTTCGTTCTGATAGCTCTTCGCATGCCTGTGGCATTTGTCATGATAGTTGTAGGAGTAGCCGGATATGCTTATCTGATTTCTCTGGATGCAGCCATGTCCATAGCTGCATCCACCATCTACAACACTTTTGCCTCTTACTCCCTCATAGTAATCCCGCTTTTTGTGTGGATGGGATACATCGCATTTCATGCAGGCATCAGCCGCAAAATTTACGATGCAACCTACAAGGTGGTGGGCAGGCTCCCGGCCGGACTGGCATTGGCCACCATAGGAGCCAGCACTGCTTTTGGGGCTATCTGCGGATCAACTACTGCAACCGCTGCCACCATGAGCGCAGTAGCAGTGCCGGAGATGAAAAGATATAAATATGACCGCTCTCTGGCCACTTCTGTAGTAGCCTCGTCAGCCATTCTGGGAGTAATGATACCCCCAAGCGTCATTTTTATCCTTTACGGCATAGCCACAGGACAGTCCATTGCCAAGCTTTTCCTGGCGGGGATCATACCCGGTATCCTGCTGATGATCCTATTTATGCTGGTCACCTATATCAGGGCGGTACGCAATCCTGCACTGGCCCCAGCAGGTCCTGAGGTGAATCTCAAGGGAAAGGCACGGGCTGTTCTAAGTGGAGGAGTCGAAGTAATCATCATCTTTTTGGTGGTCATGGGCGGGCTTTTCATGGGTTATTTCACCCCCACCGAGGCCGGGGGGGTAGGAGCTGCAGCCACTCTAACAGTGGCCGTACTCAGAAGGCAGTTGGGCTGGAAAGGATTTATTCATTCCCTGCGCGACTCCATTCACATCTCGGCCATGATCATGCTGCTGGTAGCTGCGGCCACAATTTTCGGACGTTTTCTGGCCATAACCAATATACCCTCCACTCTGGCCATATGGGCCGGAGACCTTCCTATACATCCCATAGCGGTCCTGGTGGTCATTCTGCTCATATATCTGCTGCTGGGATGCTTTATAGACGCTCTGGCTCTGATACTTCTGACCATCCCCATATTTTATCCTGTAGCTCTCCACCTGGGTTTTGATCCTATCTGGTTCGGAGTGATAATTGTCCTGGTCGTGGGCATGGGAGTGATCACCCCGCCTGTAGGAGCCAATGTGTACGTAGTAGCCGGCATAGTCAAGGATACCCCTGTGGTGACCATCTTCAGGGGTGTGTGGCCTTATTTGATCAGCATCATCATCTGCATAGCCATCCTCACTGCCTTTCCACAGCTGGCTCTTTTTCTGCCGGACATTTTCAGGGGATGAATCAGCAGCAGCACATCAGGGCTTGAAGTAAAAAATATCCAGGATTCCTTTCTTATCCCGAAAAATCTTAACTTCCGGTAGCCGCCTCCGTCAGATTTTTTACGGACTTCCTTAACGCCTTCTTTCCATATCGCAGGCAGCCGTATCCAGGGATGGTACAGAGGCGATAATTACTATTTTATCCTTGAGGTCATAGAACCTGAAGGTGTTCAGATCATTGCCCTGCAGCTTCAAAATCCTGCACCATCCGGTCCACATGAACTTTATTGTCCACCAGGGCAACCGGATTTTGCTTCATGGTGACCAGTCCAGCTCACTCGTTCACGGATTTCTCCTTGGCAGGCATAAACCATGCCCCTTACCTTTCAACTATATCCCTTTATTATAAGATGCACCTGCAAAAAGTCGGGTAATGAATAATTCAGGAATCAATAATCTACATAACTATTTGTTTTTACGGATCTCTGACCTCTGACTTCTGACGTCCGTGACTGCAAAAATGACTTTTTGCAGTCACATCTTATAATCCAGGTTACATCCTGCACAACGGCCATAAAGAACTATTTCATGCTCTTCCAGGACAAAGCCCTCTGGAGTAAGAGCATGCAATCCGCCGGGGCATCCATGGAGACAATAAACCTGCAGACAATCACGACACTGGAAGTGATGGTGATGCTCAAGATTGAATAGCTCATAACGCGAACTGCTTCCGGGCAATGCAATTTCTCTGGCCAGCCCTGACCGGAGAAAAAGCTTCAGATTACGGTATACTGTGGCAATGCCCATGCCTGGAACCCGTTTACGGGCAGCCTCCAGAATCTCTGCAGGGGTAAGAGGGCCGGAAGCCATCCTGAGACTCTCCAAGATGGATTCTCTGTGTTGAGTGCTGTGCTTCATTTGTATTATGCGGTAGTTTTTCTCTGGTAATATATTTTCATCATATTGGTTTAGCAACCAATACTTATGCGGTAACCGATCTTGACTGCCTGAAACTGATAAGCTATTATCAATTTTTAAATATATCTTAAACCCAGGAGAAAATCAATGAACAAGAGTCTGTGCATTTTTTTAAAGCCTGCATTCTGCTGCGCTCTGATGTTTCTATGCAGCACAGCCTTATGGACAGTTCCCGGGGAGACCCAGGCCGTATCCGGACAGGACAGGGTCAAGGTCATGGTCAGCATTGCCCCTCAGAAATATTTTGTGGAGCGAATCGGGGGAGAAGCGGTTGAAGTCAATGCCCTTCTGCCTGCAGGGTCAAATCCGCACACCTTTGAGCCCAGGCCCTCCCAGATAAGGGCTCTGGGACAGGCGGATATGTACATGAGTATCGGGGGGGAATACGAGAAGGCCCTTCTTCCCAGGATCAAATCCACTCATCCGGATCTCACCGTTGCACACATGGACCGGGGCATTGAAAAAATAGCCATGATTCCACACCATCATGGACACGACCATCATGATGCACACGCACATGACCATGATCGTGATGCACACCAGGATCACTCACACCATCACGACGGCCCTGATCCTCATGTATGGCTTTCACCGGACCTGGTCATGATCATGGCCGACAACATCCGTCAGGATCTGTCCCGGATCCTCCCGGAAAAAGAGGAAATGTTCACGAGCAATTACCTTCGGTTCATGCGAGAGCTTATGGACCTGGATCAGCAGATCAAGGCCGTTTTTCAGGAATTCCCCCCAGGCGGCAAGTTTATGGTATTTCACCCTGCCTGGGGGTATTTCGCCCGGAATTACGGTTTAATCCAGGTACCGGTGGAAGTCGAGGGCCGCGAGCCGAGATCTGCAGATCTTAAAGAGCTTATTGACACTGCCAGAGATGAAGGCATAAAAGTCGTTTTCGTCTCTCCGCAGTTTTCCAAACGCAGCGCCGATACCATTGCCCATGCCATTGGTGGAGAAACCATTTTCGTTGATCCGCTGGCAGAAAACTGGAAGGAAAACATGCTCACCGTGGCTGACAAATTCGCCCGGGCCATGAATCACAGGTATTGACAGCAAAACCAATGAATGAACCGGCAATCGAAACCAGGGACTTAAGTTTTGCCTACAATCACCACCCTGTCCTGGAAGCTGTCAACATGCGGGTCAGGCGGGGGGAATTTCTGGCAGTACTGGGACCCAACGGGGGGGGCAAGACCACATTGATCCGCATACTGCTGGGGATCCTGCGGCCCATGCAGGGCAGAGCCATGGTTTTGGGAGAACCTCCGGGCGAATCCCCCCAAAGAGTGGGATATGTGCCCCAAAGTCAAAGCGGAGCGGACCGGTTTCCCATCAATGTAATGGACACGGTCCTTCTGGGCAGGCTGGGTCATCTGGGGAGATGGTTCAGATTTTCCGGGCGTGATTACCAGATGGCCAGACACGCCCTGGAAGAGGTGGGCATGCTCGAATTTTCGGAGCGCAGCATAGGTTCCCTTTCCGGCGGGCAGCGGCAGAGAGTGCTCATCGCCAGAGCCCTGGCCGGGGAACCCGAAATCCTGTTTCTGGACGAACCCACAGCCGCAGTGGATCAAGCCTTTCACTCCAGGTTCTACGACCTGCTCAAGGAGCTCAATGAGCAGAAAAACACCACAATAGTGGTCATCAGCCACGACCTTTCAGTGCTTTCCAGCCATGTCAAAGCCGTGGCCTGTGTAAACAGGAATCTTTATTATCACGATGCCGCGGAAATCAGCCAGGAAATGCTTGAGAAGGTCTATCATTGCCCTGTGGATCTGATCGCCCACGGTCATGTCCCCCACAGGGTGCTCAAACACCATTAGCCATGCTGGAAATTCTGCAGTATGAATTCATGCGCAATGCCCTTGCGGCAGGCTTGCTGGTAAGCATTGCCTGCGGGGTTATTGGGTCCCTGGTCGTTGTCAACAGGATTGTGTTCATCTCCGGCGGAATCGCCCATGCCTCTTACGGAGGCATAGGTCTGGCCTTTTTCGCCGGTTTCGCCCCAGGACTGGGTGCCGGCCTGGCTGCCCTGGTCTCTGCCCTGGTCATGGGCCTTGTCAGTCACAGCCGTAAACACAGGGCTGACACCATTATCGGAGTTATCTGGGCCGTGGGCATGTCTGTAGGAATCATTCTCATGGATCTGACTCCTGGTTACCGGGTGGATCTCATGAGCTATCTTTTTGGAAGCATACTTCTGGTTCCAACCCATGCCCTGTGGTCCATGGCCGGTCTGATCCTGGTCATTACCGCCCTGACCATTTTCTTCTACAAGGATTTTCTGGTCATGTCCCATGACGAGGAATTCGCCAGGGCCATGGGGGTACCTGTGACCTCGCTTTATTTCCTGCTTCTGATCATGGTGGCCATATCCGTGGTCATGACCATTCAGGTGGTGGGCCTGATCCTGGTCATTGCCCTTTTGACCATTCCTTCTTATATTGCAGAGAAGTATTCGAGCTCACTTAAACAGATGATGCTCACGGCCGTGATCATCAGTATCGTCTTCACTCAGACAGGAATCTGGCTGGCTTACTACATGGATTTAACTACCGGCGCGACCATTGTCATGGTTGCAGCTGCCGGTTTTTTGATTTCCAGCCTGATTCCCGGAAGGGCCAGCTGATTCCTGTAAGTGATATGCAGAAATGGTCTTGTTTACTCCTGAGCATCCACGGCACCTGAAGCACTTGAATGAAGCTGGCAATTTAAATCCGGGCAGTAACCATGAAGTCAGACTATGTTCAGCAACCTCCAACCCCTGCTAATAAATGCTTGAACATCCAGGCATCGACCCTGTAGCCATAGCTTTAGGCCCTCTGGAAATCCGCTGGTATGGTCTAATGTACCTGGTGGGCTTCATTCTGGCCTGGCTCCTTGCACGATACCGGGCCAGGAAGCCCGGATCCGGCTGGCAAGTGTCGGAACTTCCGGACCTGGTGGTTTTCGGGGCGCTGGGCATTATTCTCGGCGGCAGACTGGGGTACATGCTCTTCTACAATTTTTCCGGTTTCATTGCTGAACCCTGGACCCTGTTCATGATCTGGCAGGGGGGCATGTCTTTTCACGGAGGGCTTTTGGGGGGTATACTGGCCATGTTCTGGTATGCCCGCAAGACCGGCCGCTCCTTTTTTCAGGTAACCGACTTTGTCGCTCCCATGGGTGCATTGGGAGTCATGTGCGGCCGCATAGGCAACTTCATCAATGCCGAACTCTGGGGACGACCTGCCGATGTACCCTGGGCCATGGTTTTTCCCGCAACGGACATGGTGCCCAGACACCCATCCCAACTGTATCAGGCCCTTCTGGAAGGTCTGATCCTGTTCATCATCCTGTGGGTGTTTTCCTCCAGGCCAAGACCGCAAATGGCTGTATCCGGACTGTTCTGTCTGGGATACGGAGCATTTCGTTTTCTGGTGGAATTCTTCCGAGAGCCTGACGCTCATCTGGGTTTTGTGCTTCTGGACTGGATGACCATGGGCCAGATTTTGTCCATACCCATGATTATTCTTGGTGCAGGCCTGCTTTTTCTGGCATATAAAGGTCGGAAGTCGGAGGTCGGAGACATGAAGCCGGGAGGCAAAGGACGGAAATCCTGAAGATTCCAGGCATCAGTCCATGCGTAGTAATAAAAAACCAAAACGTTAGATGCGTGCGAAGAAACCCGGTCTGTGAAATCAGCTGCGTAAAAACTCGGCATCAGCCTCCGGAAGGGAAGGATTGATGCACATCCCTGAGCCGATTTCAAAGCCGGCCCTGGTGGTCAGTTTGGGCACAATCCTCATGTACCAGTGCAGCTGAGGTTCATTCTCCCTGAACCTGGTGCAGGAATTGATGGTCAGGTTATAGTCGGGATGACCTAGTTTCCGTTCCATGGCCTGAATAGACCACTGTAAACAGACCCCCAGTCCCACGATCTCGGTGTCGCTTGTGGCCTGAAAATCCGCCATGTGCCTGCGGGGCGCGATCCAGAGCTCGAATGGGGTTTCAGCTGCGTAAGGCACAAGACAGACAAAATCGGAATTCATATACACCACCCTCTCATTCTGTACCAGCTCAAAGGCCAGAATATCGCACATGATGCAGCGTCCCATCTCGTCGAAGTACTTCTGTGCCTCATTTTCCCGGTCACGGATATATTTGGGCACTATGCCCGAAGCCACCAGCTGGGAATGAGGATGAACCAGAGAGGCCCCTGCTGACGGACCATGGTTTTTGAAAATCATGGTCAGCATTACTCTGTGATCCCTGGCCATCCACATGTAGCTCTGGCGGTAGGCTTCCAGCACTTTTCCCAGTTCAAAGCTGTTCATACTGCCCATGTGCAGATCATGCCTCGGGCTCTCCACCAGGACCAGATGGAATCCGAAGCCGTTGGCTCCCAGATACATTCCGTTCCAGGACCGGATGGTCTCACCATC
>PUMA01000081.1 GCA_003551155.1 Desulfonatronospira sp. | reverse complement strand
TCCGACGTCCGACTTCGGGCATCCGACGTCCGACATCGGACATCTGATCTCCGACTTCTGATTTCATAAATGACAAGGGAGGGTTATGATCAAGATAAAAACATTTGCCCTGGGTGTGCTGCAGACCAATTGCTATCTGCTGCACACGGAAGATAAGGCCCTGGTTATTGATCCCGGCGGAGATCCCGGGGGCCTGATCAACTATTTGAAGGACAAGGGGATAAAGCTGAGCCTTATCCTGAACACACATCTGCATTTTGACCATATCCAGGGCAACGCATCTTTGGCCCGGTCCACAGGAGCCTTGATATACGCCCCTGAAAAGGACAGATTCCTTTTGGAAACAGAGGTGGGATCAGGAGGTTTCATGGATTTTCCTGAAACCCCGGAGTTTGATTTTGAGGATATTCCAGAGGGGAGTCATGATTTTCTGGGCCAGGAGTGTCTGGTTTTATCTACCCCAGGGCATACGCCCGGGAGTTTATCCTTTTATTTTCCTTCCCTGGGAGCTGTTTTTGTGGGGGATCTGATTTTTCAGGGTGCTGTGGGCCGTACTGATTTTCCCGGCGGGGACATGGAGATTTTAAAAAAGTCCGCCCGGGACAAGATTTTTACTCTGCCGGATAATACGGTGATATATCCCGGCCATGGCCCCCAGAGCACGGTAGGAGAGGAAAAGAGGCACAATCCTTTTTTCCGGGGAACGGGATTTATTTAAAAGCCGGGGAAAACATATGGGCACGGACATGCTCTGGCTTGATATGCGCGGCAGCTGCTGAGGAGTGGAGCAGGAGGTGGGTTGGCATCTCCGGCATTCCAGGGCCTGCCGAATCAGGGTGCTGGTCCTTGTACAGTCGGTATCCCTCCTGAAAGGCCTGGCTTTGCTTCATCCGGTGTGGAAGATGAGTGTGCACAGGAAAAATTTTTACGTTCAGGCTGATTTTGAGCGCAGGAGAAATACCCGTGCATGATCCGGAAGTTCTTGTCCTGGGCTGCAGTCCCAGGAAAGACGGCAACAGCGACAGGGCGGCCCTGGAAGTGGCCCGGATTCTTGAGCAGCAGGGAACGCCTGCTGAACCGTTGTTTTTGAGGGACAGGAAGATTCTGCCCTGCATGGGCTGCCGCAAGTGCGAGCTAAGCAAAAACAATCGCTGCGTGCTGGCGGCCAAAGATGATGTTCAGGATATCCTGACAGGCATTCAGGAAGCTGATTCAGTTTATTTCTGTTCACCTATTTATTATTATCATCTTCCAGCCGTGTTCAAGGCCCTTATTGACCGCGGCCAAAGCTTCTACGAGGCATGGACACAAAAAGGCGAGCCTTCTGGGGCTTCCAAAAAGGCCTGCTGTATTCTCATTGCAGGACGCAGAAAAGGCGAGCTCCTTTTTCAGGGCAGCATTATAACTCTTAAGTATTTTCTCCATCCCCTGGGCTTTAACCTGAGCGGTCTGTGTCTGCGGGGGCTGGATCTCAAGGATGACCTGGATGCTGATCCATCCTCTCTGCAGAAGATAAGAACATTTGTTCTGCAGGATCCGTCTTGACCCGGATCTGTTTCAGTAAACTCTAAATCCACTGGGAATTCTTTTTCGGTCATGAGATTTTCCGGAAAGAGCCCCGGCATGCTTGCCCTGAATGTGCTGAAGAGCTTGGGCGGCTTATTGAGTTCCATACGCGGTGAAAGATGCCAGGTGTGCGGAACAGTCCGGAATCCGCAGCAAAAGCAGGGTGTCCTGTGTTTTTATTGCGCCCGGGCATTGCGCGCAAGAAAAGGCGGCTTCTGCCCTGTCTGCGCCAGGATCTATGCCCTAGAGGACGTTTCTCCCTATACCTGCCTTCATTGTTCTCAAACTCCCTTTCCCTGGTCTAAAATGGGTTTTTATGCTCCATACCAGGGAATTCTCAAGGATTTGATCCTGGACTACAAGTTCAGGGGTGATCTCGGACTGGGCCTGGTGCTTGGAGATTTTCTGGCCAGGGCCTGCAGAATTCATGGACTTTCAGGCATGGATATCCTGGTGCCTGTTCCTGTACACCCTGCAAAGCTCAGGGAAAGAGGGTTCAACCAGAGCCTGGAACTGGCCAGGATACTGGCCCGAAGGCTGAGACTTAAAATCAGCAGTCACGGGTTGCGCAAGCAGTTCTTTACTCCGGCCCAGAGTTCTCTGGAGCGCAAGGAGCGATTAAAGGCCCTCAAAGGGGCTTTTGCGGCCGACCCGGAGCAGTTCTGCAACAGATCCGTTCTTCTGGTGGATGATATTTTCACCACCGGCTCCACCCTGGATGAATGCACCAGGACTCTGTTCCGGGCGGGAGCCGAAGATGTGCAGGTCCTGTTTCTGGCCCGGAGTGTATGACAGGTGCGCCTGCAAAAATTCTTTTTGTCACGGGAAAGGCGTGACAGAAAACAGAGGACAGAATGACACGACAAGGAGCGTGGCAGACAGAAGACATAAAAATCAACGAGTTAGGTGGTATAAATAATTGCTCTGAATTGGCTCTGGAACTTTCTGCACTCAGGTCTGTTCTAATATCTTGCTTGACTGACGCTCTTTTTTTGTTTATAAATTATCTCTTTCTTATCTGGAGGTGGAAATGTTCGCAATAGTCAAGAGCAAAGGCAGGCAGTACCGGGTCAGGGAAGGCCAGCAGATAAGGCTTCCCAGGCATGACCAGGCCCCGGGAGAAGAGCTGGTCCTGGATTCTGTGCTCGCTGTGGGCCAGGAAGATGATACCCGGGTGGGCAGCCCTTATGTCCAGGATGCCAGGGTGATCTGCGATGTCCTGGAGCATGGCCGGGGTAAAAAAATCATTGTCTTTAAAAAGAAAAAACGCAAGGGGTACAGCAAAAAGCAGGGACACCGCCAGGACTTTACCGCGGTAAAAGTCAGAAGCATTGAGGCGTAATCCCGGGAGGACAAGGTTATGGCACATAAAAAAGCTGGTGGCAGCTCAAGAAACGGTCGTGACAGTCAGGGCCAGAGAAGAGGCGTAAAGAAATACGGCGGCCAGGTGGTTTTGGCTGGGAACATCCTGGTCCGGCAGCTGGGAACCAGGATTCATCCGGGGGAAAATGTCGGAGTCGGCAGGGATTATACCCTGTTCGCCCTTTCAGATGGACAGGTTAAATACGAAAAGTTTACCCGCAAGAAAAAAGTCCGCACCAGGGTAAGTGTTGTTCCTGCAGGGGCCTAACATTTTA
>PUMA01000121.1 GCA_003551155.1 Desulfonatronospira sp. | reverse complement strand
TTTTCATCGCCGCGCATCCTTCCTGTCTACAGGAAGTACAACCGGAGCGCCCACTACGTGGCTATCAGCGAGGCCGATCGCAGCCCGGAGCTCGATTACGAAGCCACTATTCATCATGGCATCCCGGTGGAAAACTACCCCTACCGGGAAATTCCGGGCGATTACCTGCTCTTTTTCGGGCGAATCCATCATGACAAAGGGGCCTATGAATCGATCCGCCTGGCCAAACAGGTCGGGATGCCCCTGGTTATCGCCGGTATCATCCAGGACCAGAACTATTTTGATCGTTACGTGGCTCCCTACCTGGATAACGACCAGGTTCGCTACATCGGTCCGGTTGGCCCGGAAGACAAGGGCGAGCTGCTTGGCGGGGCCCGGGCCCTCCTGCACCTGATCAACTTCGATGAACCCTTCGGACTGAGCGTTGCCGAAGCAATGGCCTGCGGCACGCCGGTTGTCGCCTTCAACCGCGGCTCGATGCCCGAGCTGATCAAGGACGGGGTTACCGGTTTCCTGGTTGACGATCTCGACCAGGCCTGCGCTTCCATCTTCCGGATGGATAACCTCAGGCGGGAAGACTGCCGCCTGCACGTGGAAGAGAATTTTACCGTCGACTTGATGGTCGATCGCTATATCAAAGTTTATGAACGGATCATTAAATAAGAAGAAGGGCCTGAAGCACGGCCCGGGGCTGGCGGTTCATGACGCCGGTGCCTTCCGGGAACCCTAATTCAGGTTCCGGCCTCTGGTCTCCTATCTTCAAGCGAGGTGAGCAATATGTATCACGGTAAAGTCCTGCGCCCGGTCAAGGCTGCTTTTGTGTCCACCTATCCGCCGCGTCAGTGCGGTATCGCCACTTTTTGTTCCGATTTGCTGAACAGCATGCTCCAGCTCTACGGCAACGGTAATAGCTCCGGGCCGGACCACAACAATTTCGAGGTCATCGCCCTCAACCGGGCCGCCGAAAACTATAACTACGGCCGGGAGGTATCCTTTCACATCCGCGACCAGCACCACCACGACTACCAGCGGGCCGCGGACTTCATCAATCTCTCCCCGGTTGATTCCGTGTCCATCCAGCACGAGTACGGTATCTTCGGCGGCGAGGACGGCAGCTACATCAACTACCTCCTGAGCAGCCTCAAAAAACCGGCCGTCACCACCCTGCATACGGTCCTGGAAGAGCCCACTCCCGGGCAGAAGCAGACCCTGAAGCGGATCTGCGAGCAGTCTGTTACGATCGTGGTCATGGCCAATGCGGCCGTAGATATTCTGAACCGGGTCTACAAGGTCCCCGCAGAAAAAATCCAGCTTATCCCCCACGGGGCCCCGGACGTGCCCTTTTTGGATTCTTCCTACTACAAGGACCAGTTCCAGGCCGAAGGACGCAAAGTGCTTCTAACCTTTGGCCTGCTCAGCCCCAGCAAGGGGTTGGAATATGCCATCGAGGCCATGGAAGATGTGGCTAAGGCCCACCCGGACGCCCTTTACATCGTCCTCGGGGCCACCCATCCGGAGGTGAAGCGCCTTTACGGTGAAGAATACCGCCATAAGCTGGAAAAGATGGTCCGGGACCGGGGTCTGGAGAAAAACGTCACCTTCTACAACCAGTACGTTTCACTGGAGCGCCTGGTCCAGTTCCTGGTAGCCACCGATATCTATGTTACCCCGTACTTAAGCAGAGAACAGATCACCTCCGGCACCCTGGCCTATGCCGTAGCCTGCGGCAAGGCCGTAGTTTCCACTCCCTACATTTACGCGGAAGAACTCCTGGCCGACGGCCGGGGCGCGCTGGTGCCCTTCAAGGACAGCCGGGCTCTGGCAAATCAACTGGATAAGCTGTTAACTGATGAAGAACTGCGCAACCGGATGCGCAAAAACTCCTACCAGTACGGCCGCCAGATGATCTGGAAAGAAGTAGCCCGCAACTACGCCACCACTTTCGAACAGGCCCGCCACTGTTACGGGGACATGTTTGTCCAATCGGAAAAGGGAGCAGATGTAACCGAAAGGGCCATTTTGCCCGAAGTTAACCTGAAGCACCTCAAAGCCATGAGCGACGATACCGGCCTCTACCAGCACGCGGTATTTTCCGTACCCGACCGCAACCACGGTTACTGCACCGACGACAATGCCCGGGGCTTGATTGCCGCCTGCATGCACTGGCGCCTCTTTAAAGATGAGGATACCAGGCCGCTTTTGCATACCTACTTGAGCTTCCTTTACCATGCTCTGAACAGTAAAAAGGAACGCATGCGCAACTTTATGAGCTTTGACCGTCACTGGTTGGAAGACCTTGGTTCCGAAGACAGCCACGGCCGCACCCTGTGGGCCCTGGGCTACACCATTGCCCACCCGGCCGGAGAAGCTGTGCTCGGCATAGCCAACCGTCTCTTTAAAGAACTGATCAAAGCTCCCCTATCTTTCACCTCGCCGCGGGCCTGGGCTTTTTCCGCCCTTGGGGCCAACTATTACCTGCGCCGCTTCGGCGGCGATACCAGGGTGCGCAAGATCATGGCCGAACTGGGCGATAAACTGCTCCTGATGTTCAAGCAAAATGCTTCCGATGACTGGTACTGGTTTGAAGAGATCCTGGCCTACGACAATGCCCGCCTTTCCCAGGCCTTGATTGTTACCGGCAACCATCTCGATCATCCCGAAATGTTTGAAACCGGCTTGAAAAGCCTGCAGTGGTTGATTGATGTTCAGACCAACCCGGAAGGAGGGCACCTGTCCCTGATCGGTAACGACGGCTGGTATGTGCGGGGCGGAGAAAAAGCCCGCTTTGACCAGCAGCCCGTCGACGCCGCCGCCCTGACCGATGCCTGCTACCAGGCCTTTGTTCTCACCGGCAAGGACCACTGGTTAAAGGCGATGGAATGGTCTTTCAACTGGTTCTTCGGCAGCAACGACGCCCACCAGCCCCTTTATGATTTTTCCAGCGGAGGCTGTTACGACGGCATCCAGCCCGGCGGGATTAACCAGAATATGGGCGGCGAATCGGTTGTCTCCCTGCTTTTGGCCCTGCAGAGGGTTCATTTGGTCGCCCACCAGGGCTACTTCCAGGAACAGCTGAACTTGATCAGGTAGCCTCAAAATATTGGGGACGGTTCCCAATATTCCAAAGGTGTCTCAGGAAGTGTTCTTTAACATTTTTTAGCCGGTTAGATCTTAAGCGAGGTGATCTTATGTATGCTGTCATACTGGCAGGCGGC
>PUMA01000194.1 GCA_003551155.1 Desulfonatronospira sp. | reverse complement strand
GGTTTGCGCAGCGGGATGCGAGTATTGCCGCCGCTCCGAACGCCGACCGGCGCAAGGCGTTGATTGCACGCCTTAAAGAGAATAATCCGCGCCTGCACGAAGCCTTTGAGAGAGCGAAGCGTAGGGCGGAAGGAGCCGCACATTATCTTCATGACAGCGGCCGCTATCCGCTGTGCGGCAGGGGCGACATCAACACCTACTCGGTTTTCACCGAGTTCGGGAGAACACTTACGGCCGCCGCGGGCCGCACCGGCATGATTGTACCGTCGGGGATCGCGAGCGACGATACGACTCGTCACTTCTTCGCCGACCTGGTCGAGAAACGCAACCTGTTCTCCCTGTACGATTTTGAAAACAAGGGAATCTTTCCCGGTGTGCACAGCAGCTACAAGTTCTGTCTGCTGACGCTGGCCGGCGGTGATCTGGGGGAGGAGCATCAGGCTCGGTTTGTGTTCTTCGCCCACGACGTGACGGAGCTGCAGGACACGGATCGACAGATCGAGCTCAGCCGAGAAGACTTCCTGCGGATCAACCCCAACACCAGGACCGCTCCCATATTCCGCAGCCGGCGGGATGCGGAAGTCACCCGCGGGATCTATGAACGCGTGCCGGTTCTGATCAACGAGAGCCAAGAGGACGGCAACCCCTGGGGTGTTTCATTTATGGCCATGTTTCACATGTCAAACGACTCAGGGTTGTTTCGTACGCGCTCGCAACTGGAGGACCAGGGCTACGAGCTTCACGGCAACGTTTTCCGTAAACCCGACGCGGAGGATTATCTGCCCCTGTACGAAGCGAAGATGATTCACATCTTTGACCATCGCTGGGCCACCTACGACGGCTCGGAGTTCCGTGATGTCACCGAAGAGGAGAAAAAGGACCCCGGTTTTGCACCGCTTCCGCGCTACTGGGTTCCGAAGTCCGAGGTGGACAACCACCTGGAACCCGCCGGTGCTAATGCCAACGTGCGCCGGCAATGGCCCCACGGCTGGCTGATGGGGTGGCGTGATATCACTAACTCAACGAACGAGCGGACGACGATTGCGAGTATCGTGCCGCGAGTGGGGGTTGGGAACAACCTTCCCCTCCTATTTGTAAGTCCTGGTTCAGCCAAGCATATAGGGGCCTTGCAATCAGCGCTCTCGTCGTTTGTGGTCGACTTCGTTGCGCGCATTAAGGTCGGTGGGACGCACATGAACTTCTTCTATTTCAAGCAGTTGCCTGTCATGTCACCCGCAGGCCTTGCTAAACGATCTCCCTGGAGTGCTGGCGACGAGTCACTGTCCTCTTGGATCACAGACCGAGCTTACGAACTCGTCTTCCAATCGCAAGACCAACGCTCATTGGTAGAGTTCCTTGGGTATAGCGGTGAACCCTTTGGATATGCCCTTGAGCGCCGGTTCGTCATCCGCTGCGAGCTCGACGCCGCGTTCTTCCATCTCTATGGTATTGAACGCGAAGACGTCGACTACATCATGGAGCAGTTTCCGATCGTGAAGCGCAAGGACGAGAGAGCCTACGGGGAGTACCGGACCAAGAACACGATTTTGCGGTATTACGACCGCATGCAGGAAGCTATGGACGGTGGTGATCCGTTCGTGAGCGAGTTGGATCCGCCGCCGGGAGATGACCGTATGACAGTCGAACAGGGATAGAACGTCGTCGACGTTTTGGAACACAACTCGAGGAGGATTACGTTTTGGCGAAGGGACCAGGATTGAACAAAGGCATCCGGAACGTAGAGACGAGACTGGAGAAGAACGGAGCCGGCAGAATAGCCGTAACCTTCGGGCCTCATTACACGGTGGAGATTGAATCAGACGGAAAACACACGTCATTCGTGCTTGTGGCAACCCACCACGGCGTAAAGGTGGATGCTTCAGATGTCGGCATCGGCCTGGATGAGCTTATTGACCATCTTCGGCAAAGCTATCCGGATCTCACAGTCGACTGAGGCAGACCGATTCGACCGAACCCGTACTGGAGGCTCTGGGACGGTGAAAACCACTCTTTCATCTGCCTCGGCATGATCGTACGGGTTAATCGATTGATCCGGGAAACGCGAGTTGTTGTCATGCGAGAACAAAGGTCCTTTGCACGCTACATCGGTATTGATTACTCCGGCGCCAACACTCCTGTCTCACGACAGCCCGGTTTGCGGGTATACGAGGCGGAAGGCGAATCGGAACCGCAAGAGCGCTTCGTTTCGGAAGACGCCCGACGGCACTGGTCACGAAAACACCTTGCTGAATGGCTGGATAGGACGCTCGCGCACGGGCCGCGAACCATAGTTGGAATCGATCACGCGTTCTCATTTCCTCGGGCGTACTTCAGCAGGCACGGCATAGCTCACGACTGGGAGAGGTTTCTTGAAGACTTTCGGAAGCATTGGCCGTGCGATGATGACCATCAAACGGTGAATCAGCTCCGTGACGGCGACGGTAATCCCCGCAGCGGCGATCCCACCTGGATGCGACGTACCGAAAACTACACAGTCGGTGCGAAATCGGTCTTTCGTTTCGCTGTTCCCGGGCAGGTTGCTACTTCGTCACACGCGGGGCTTCCCTGGCTCTTGTTCCTTAGAGAGTCACTCGATGCCCGTGTTCACTTCTGGCCGTTCGACGGATGGGTGCCGCGTGCAGAACAGAGCGTGATCACCGAGGTCTACCCGGCTCTTTGGAATAAGCGCTACGATTTCGACCACGGAACAAGCGATCAACGCGACGCGTACGCCGTAGCCAGATGGTTGTCGGACGCCGATGCCTCCGGATTACTTGATCTGTGTCTGGAGGCTCGCTTCTTGCCTGATGAGGACCGAGAAATAGGGCGATTCGAGGGGTGGATACTCGGGGTAATGTGAGGAGGGAAAATGTACTATCCGAACTGGATCGAAGATGTATGCTATGAGCCCGCACATGTGGCCAAGGTAATACAGGCTTCGGGTAACGGTTGAAAACGGGAGCCGTGGTGTACGATGAATACTTCCTGGACTTGCCGATCACCACACGTGAGTCGTGGCAAGCCGATCCCGGGACGTTAAGCGGCAGGTATACAATAGCCGTAGTTCGCACAGATCCGGAGGTTAGCTGTGAGTTATCGAGACGAGCTTGCAGATCAGGTCCTGGCTGTTTTAGCTGAGCATCCAGGCTCCAAAGCATCGGAGATAGCAGATTCACTCGATGTTGACAGGAGTCTGATCCACTCCGTGATCTACCGCGACCTTCGCGCCCGGT
>PUMA01000028.1 GCA_003551155.1 Desulfonatronospira sp. | reverse complement strand
TAGCAGGAGGTTTAAAGTTTGCCCAACATCAGATCAGCAGCAAAGAGACACAGGCAGAGCCTGAAGGCCAGGGAAAGAAACAAGTCTGTTAAAACGCGCATCAAAAATGTGACCAAAAGCGTGCATGAGGCATTGGAGCAAAACGACGCTGAACAGGCCACTGTTGCTCTTCAGAAAGCAGCTTCAGTAATTGACAGAGCAGCCCAGAAAAGAGTCATTCACTGGAAAAAAGCAGCCCGTAAAATTTCCAGTCTTAACAGGGCGCTGAATTATTTTCACAGCTCCAGGGCCTGAGTCAGATCAGGGCGGTTTTTTTATCTGAACACAGATTTTTTTTGAAAACAATATTTTCATGGCAACTACAGGCTTTTTTAAACGACCTGATTACATGTACACAGAATTAACTGCCCGGCTGTCATGAAGCATATTCCGCCCTGACTCTCTTTCAGGATCCCTCAAGCAGGTTGATAGAGTACACCTACATATCCGGCCCGTGTTTATGTAAAAAAATCCAGAGCTGGCATCCCCTGAATAACTTTCAGTTGAGTCAGGTAGTTGCTGAAAGCGGTTAATCCGGCCAGTTGTTCAGGGCCAAGACCGTAATTCATGTTCTGCCAGTAGGACATGATTTGTTCAGGATTGAACCCTTTCCCGGTATATCTGTAACACAATTCCGGGAATTGAAAGGGCAAATCTTCCTTGGCTTGCAAAAGCCGTGACTTCAGGCGCCTGAGAATTTCCTTTAATGGATCGTTTAGATCGCGGTTCATGATCCACAGGGCAAATACAAAAGGCAGGCCTGTCATTTTTTTCCATTCGGCAGCCAGATCAACAATCCGCCATCCGGGGGGAGGGTCAAAACATAAGCGCAGGGCATGATCCCCGATTTCCAGAAAAGGCTTGCCTGTATCCAGGCCTCGACCCGGCTTCAGCTTTTCCCATCTGGGAGCTGGAAGCTGCCAGTAAAAATGCCACAGAATTCTCAGCAGAGCGCAGGAAGTATCCGAAGCACTGCTCAGTGATACACTTCCTCCATCCCTGACATATCCAATGAGATCATTCCTGGAAAAAGGCAGGCAGAACAATACGCTCTGCACCCTGTTCTCGGCACTGATGCTCAGATCCGGCAGCAACATGTAATTTTCTGCCCTGAACAAATATTCAATGGATGAAGATGGTGAAACATGAATCTCTTTCCTGGCCAGGCCCTGATTCAGCTGGGCAGGGTGGCCGGACAGAAAACGGATATTTTTCACTATCCTGTCCTGCTCTATACAGTGAAACAGGGGCCATATGTTCAAATAGTCAATACGGCCGACTTTTAACTGGAGGTTGGGCATGATTTTTCATCTTTCCATTACGTTAGAGTTAGGTTCTCCTGGAGCTTTTCAAGGGATTTTAAGTAAGTACCGAACGCTCTTTTGACAAGATTTCAGAGCCGGAATCACAGAATATTAGGCTGGATCAAAATGTCACAGCAAAAATAGAATAACCGCTCATGCATAATGATCAGCGTCTTGTTTGGCCAGATGCTCTTTTGCTTTATCAATATCCAAAAATCAAGCTTGTCTGAATGCCGGGCACGGATTTGCTTGTCTAATACTGATCTATCCCTTAAAATTAAGGCTCCTCATCCAGAATGCCTGCTCCGGGGTTTTGACAAAACCCCGGAACTGGAAAGATATAATATAATGCCATAACAATTCCACAGCATACGTCGAAGAGCTAAAATTAATTTATGCAGTATTTTCCAGCACGTTTCGTTCCGTTGCTGAGCTTTCTTGCCAGGGCCTGGTCAGTGACCCTCAATTATCAACGTATTAATTATTCAGGCGTTCAGGAACTGAGAAACAGCAGACAGCCTGTGGTCTTTGCCATATTCCATAACGAACTTTTTCCCCTGTGTTATCTTCACCGCAATGAAGGAGTTATTGCGGTGGTCAGCGCCAGCAGAGACGGAGAAATTCTGGCCGGGGTGCTCAAGGATCTAGGCTATAGCCTGGCAAGAGGCTCCAGCTCAAGACAGGGATTTAAAGCCATGCTTGCAGCCATGAGACAGATGGAAGAGAAGGGCAAAGATGCAGTTCTTACAGTGGACGGCCCCAGAGGACCAAGACATGTGGTAAAACCGGGAATCGTTTATCTGGCTTCGAGAATAAAGGCCTTTATCGTGCCGGTAAGGGTTCACATGAGCACCAGATTCGTATTTGAGCGGTCCTGGGATAAATTCAAACTTCCATGGATCTGGTCAACTTGTCGGGTGGTCTACGGAGAGCCTTATAAAATACCCTCCAGAATCAAATTTAGCGAAATTGATTCCCAGGCAGAAATCCTGGAGCAAAAACTCAATCTTCTGTCTGAAACTCAGTTAAATCTTGGTTTCCGGACACAATAAGAAGCTGTTTTTTAAGACCGGTGCAACAGGGTGGTTTTCAGCAGCTTTTCAATTGAAATAAAAATAAAAGTTTACATAATTTACATTATGAGACAAAACAAGCAAAAGAAAAAAGCCCGAACACGGGCCTTTTGACTGATTTATTTTTCTCTGGTCTGCCATGCTTGCAAAAATGACTTGATCCCCAAGTCAGTCATGGGATGCTCAGCAAGCATATTTAAACCCTTATACGGCACAGTAACAATATCAGCTCCCATCAGCGCTGACTCCAGCACATGACCCGGATGTCTCACGCTGGCCACGATTATTTGCGTATCAATGGCATAATTTTCATAAATGTCTATAATCTGACTTGCCAGATCCATTCCGTTCTGGCCTAGGTCATCAAGCCTTCCCACAAACGGACTTACGTATCCGGCTCCTGCTTTGGCTGCCAGCAGAGCCTGCAAAGGCGAAAAGACCAGAGTTACATTGGTGGCTATGTTTTCGTCTGTCAGAATACGCACTGCTTTCAGGCCCTGCATTGTCATGGGAATTTTCACAACAATATTGCTGCCAAGTCTTGCCAGTTCTCTTGCCTCCTGAACCATTTCTCCGGCTTCAGAGCCCATGACTTCGAGGCTTACAGGACCCTGAACCATGGAACATATGCTTGAGGCAATCTCCTGCCAGTCACCGGCTTCCCTGGCAAGCAAGGCAGGATTAGTGGTTACGCCGTCGACAAGCCCAAGTTCAAGGCCATGCTGGATTTCCTGGATATTGGCGCTGTCCATAAAAAATTTCATACGAGTCTCCTTTTGCTGCTTGAAAGGCAAGGCTTGTATATAAGCCCGGGCTGAAACATGCGGGTATACCAACTATTCGTGGCTCTTCGACGTATGCTGTGGAATTGTTATGGCGCTATACTATATCTTTCCTGCAAAAATTTCTTTCTGCAGGCGCAGAGAACAGAGGACAGAATACCAACCCAAGGTGCGTGGCAGGCAGAAGACTAAAAAAATCAAAGATTTAAGTGAAATAAATTATTGCACTGAGCCTGCTTTTGGACTTTTTTGCAGTCAGATCACTCAGGTCTGGACGATTGTTGAGACTTTACTTTTTTCAAGTACTTATCTCGACAGTCATAACTGCAGAAGCAATGGACAGCCCCGTGCTGCTTGATGCGCACGTCGCTGTTCTTGTCCACAAAGGTTCCGCACACCGGGTCCTTGACCATGATTCCGGAGGCAGCCAGCCTTTCTTTTTCCTTAAGCATGGCCTCTTTTCGTTTTTTATGGTCACCAGTGAGCAATTTGTACAGGACAAAGAGCACAACTGCCACAATAATGAATTTAAGCATTCCGGATATCCTTCAAGTTTTGGTTTAGGTTTGAAAAATTTTATTTCCTTGCATTACGAAACTGATCCTCTCCAGGAATTGTTTGACTCTGGTTCCATCCGGAAGAGTCAGTCCGGGACAGATTTCCAGTAGAGGCACTAAAACGAAGGCCCTTTCTTTTAGGCCGGGATGAGGCAGAATCAAGGACTTTTCACTATGGACTAAGTCCCCGAAAAGCAGAATATCCATATCAATTGTTCTGGGCCCGAAACGGCGGCCATTTGTACGGCCCATTTGTTTTTCCTTTTCTTTGAGCATAATCATTAAGCTTTGCGGCTTCCAGAAGCTGTCAGCAAGGAGCCAGAGCACCTGATTGGCAAACCAGGGCTGGTCTTTAAGCCCCTGAGGTTCGGTCTGGTATATGCTTGATTTACGGAGCAGGTGCATACCAGGACAACTGCTGAGTACTCTGCATGCCTTTTCCAGGTTGAATTCAGGAAGGCCAAGGTTTGATCCCAGACCGATAAAGATATTCTGCGTTATCATAATGTAAAAATATATTTTTCTCCTTGATGGCGCAAGCCCGTAAAGGTAAGCTTAGGCCAGAGCTGCAAAGCATTCATTTCAATATGTTGCCGGAGTAAATCTCTTGCCCGTAAAACAGAGCCAGAATCCCCTCTTGGAATCTTTTCTGGAGCATGTCCTGGTAATTAAGGGACTGGCAGAAAAAACAGCATCGGCCTATACTGATGATCTGTCTACATTCCTTGCCTTCCTCCAGGAAAGAGGAAAGGATGTGCAGGAGGCAGACGAACAGACCCTTTTTATTTATCTGCTTTTTCTACGCCGCAAGGGCCTGCAGAGCCGTAGCCTGGCAAGACATATGGCCACTTTGCGTGGTTTTTACAGTTTTCTGTATGATCAGGACCGGATAGATTACAATCCGGCAGGCGTTCTTGAGAACCCCAAGCTGCCCCGGCTGCTTCCCAAAATTCTGTCCGTGCACGAAGTAGAAAACATTCTAGCTCAACCAGACTCCAGGGACAAGCTTGGAATCAGGGACAAAACCATGCTGGAAATGCTTTATGCAGCCGGCCTCAGGGTCTCTGAACTCATTGGGCTCAGGGTACTGGATTTTGATTCCCAGTCGGGTTTAGTCAGAATCTGGGGTAAAGGATCCAAGGAGCGCATAGTCCCTTTGCACTATAGCTGCATGAAATGGCTTGATTTTTATCTCCAGAACTGGCGCAGCACCTTTTCTCCGCGCCTGGACCGCATCTTTCTGAACCGCTCAGGCAGAGCCCTTTCCAGACAGGGCGTGTGGAAAATGGTTAAAAAGTACTCAGTAATGGCCGGAATAAGCAAGGAGGTGTCTCCGCACACACTGCGCCACTCCTTTGCAACCCATCTCCTGGAAGGCGGAGCAGACCTGCGCACAGTCCAGGTCCTTCTAGGTCATTCAGACATCACTGCTACTGAAATCTATACTCATGTGCAAAGCGACAGGCTGAAATCTGTTCACGAACGCTTTCATCCACGTTCCCGGAAAACAGGACGTTTAAATAATGCAGAAGAAAAATAAAATTGCAGCGCCTACTGTCATTACCTGTCATGTTAATGCTGATTTTGATGCCCTGTCCTCCATGATTGCTGCAAGCAAGCTGTATCCGGATTCAGTTCTTATTTTTCCTGGAAGCCAGGAAAAAAATTTGAAGAACTTTTTCATTCAAAGCGCAACATATCTTTATAATTTCAAGTCCTTCAAAGAAATAGACCCTGATACGGTCCACCTGCTGGTGGTTGTCGACACCAGACAAAAATCCAGGGTTAAGCATTTAGATCCACTGCTGGAAAGGGATGACCTCCGGATTCATCTGTACGACCACCATCCTGATTCTGACGAGGATCTCCATGGAGAACTGGAGGTAGTCAGGCCATGGGGATCCACAATCGCAATACTGGCGCAGAAACTGATGGAGCACAAAATTCAGCTTACAGAGGATGAAGCCACCATCATGGGGCTTGGAGTTTATGAAGATACAGGATGCTTTACCTTCAAATCAACCACCAGCAAGGATCTTTGTGCTGCTTCATGGTTATTGTCCCAGGGCATGGACCTTAATGTTGTTTCGGATATGATAAACCGGGACCTGAACGCTGAGCAGATTTCAATACTCAATTCCATGCTTGAATCGGCTACCACCCATAAAATTAAGGGAATAGACGTGGTGGTCACAGAGATTTCTCTGGAGCATTACGTGGGCGATTTTGCCCTGCTGGCCCACAAACTTCTGGACATGGAGAACATCCGGGTACTGTTCGCTCTGGGCCGCATGCAGGACCGGGTTCATCTCGTGGCCAGGAGCAGGACCGCAGATGTGGATGTGGGCAAAATCTGCGCATCCATGGGAGGAGGAGGTCATTCCTTTGCTGCCTCGGCTAATTTGAAACACAAGACCCTTACTCAGGTTAAAGACGAGCTGTTCGGCCTGCTCTATTCCCAGATTAACCCACAGATTCTTGTGGCTGATCTCATGTCCAAGCCAGCTGTGGTCATCGAGGAGAAAAAAAACATAGTGCAGGCTTCGGAAATCATGACCAGGTTCGGACTAAAGGCCATTCCGGTAATCAAAGAGGATGGACAGGAATGCGTAGGCATCCTGGAACACCAGTTGGCTGACAAGGCAATCGGACACGGACTGGGAAAGATCCCCATAAAAGAGTATATGATAACGGACATAGCCACTCTTGAGCCCAGTGAAGACATTTACCGGGTAATGGAAATAATTATTGGACAGAGGCAACGGCTGATTCCCATAGTGGAAAATGGTAAAATTACAGCTGTGGTTACCCGTACTGATCTGATCAACAATCTGATAAAAGAGCCGGCCCGTATCCCTGAATCACTGCTGCCTGAAAAAAAGCGCGAGCGCAATATCAAGCGCATACTTCAGGAAAGACTGCCTGCAGATATTTTTTCCGTTTTGCAGGCAGCCGGATATCAGGCCAGGGAAATGGGTTTTCAAGTTTACTGCGTCGGTGGTTTTGTCAGAGATATTCTCCTGGATAGGAACAATCTTGATGTAGATCTGGTGGTCGAGGGTGATGGCATTGAGTTTGCCAGGGCCTTGGCCCATAAACTGAACGCCAGGGTGCGGGAGCATCAGAAATTCAGGACCGCGGTTATTATCAGAGAGGACGGCCAAAAAATCGATGTAGCTACTGCCAGGCTGGAATATTACGAGCACCCTGCAGCCCTGCCCACTGTGGAACTTTCATCCATAAAAATGGATCTTTACCGCAGAGACTTCAGCGTCAACGCTCTTGCTGTCCATCTCAACCCGGAACATTTAGGCAAAGTTGTAGATTTCTTCGGCGGACAGAGGGACCTCAAGGAAAAGGTTATCAGGGTTTTGCACTCCTTAAGCTTTGTAGAGGACCCCACCAGAATCATAAGGGCTATTCGTTTCGAGCAAAGATTCGGCTTCAGAATAGGCGCCCAGACTGAGAAACTGATTAAAAACGCTATGGAGCTCAATATATTTCATCAGCTTTCAGGCAGCAGAATTTTTCACGAACTTAAGATGATTTTTGAGGAGGATAATCCACTGCCCTGTATATCCCGCATGGACAACTTCGGGCTGCTGAGAAATGTCCACGCCCTGCTCAAACTTACTCCCAAGGTTAAAAACATTCTGGTGGAAACGGAAAAGGTTATCAACTGGTTTCAGCTTCTATACCTGGACGAAGAGCTGGAAAAGTGGACCCTTTACCTCCTGGGTCTGTTGAGCAGCATCAATGATACCCAGGCCAACATAATCCTCAATCGTTTCAATTTTTCCAAAAAAAGATCAACCTTTTTTTTCTCCTTGCGATCCCAGATACGTTACGCCCTGAATGATCTTTATGCCTGGAATAAAAAGCAGGATAAACTCAGTTCCCTGTATTTTATCCTGCAGCCTCTGCCTCTTGAAGGGCAGCTGTTTCTCATGGCCAAGGTGCAACAGGAGGATCTGCGCAAATGTATTTCATATTACATAACTCAGTTAAGAGTTATCCAGCCTCAGCTTACAGGTAAGGATCTTAAAAGGCTGGGGCTTGAGCCTGGTCCGGAATTCGGCCGTATTCTGCAGGAACTTAAGGCAGCTCAGATTGACGGGCTGTCCTGCGACCGGCAATCCCAGATAGACTGGGTAAAAAAGAAATATCTGCACAGGAACCGAGTCGGGAAAGCATGACTCCCGCATTTTAATACAACATAATTCCATAGCAAACGCTGAGGAATCAAAAAAAGTGGACTGTTAGAATTCGACTATACAACCCCCTGGTCAAGCATGGCATCAGCAACTCGAACAAAACCGGCAATATTTGCTCCGGCCACAAGATTGCCCTCCATTCCGTATTCCTCTGCCGCTTCAACGCACTGTATGTGGATAGCCTTCATAATATTCTGCAGTTTCTGATCCACCTCTTCCCTGCTCCATTTGAGGCGCATGGAATTCTGGGACATCTCCAGGGCTGAAACAGCTACTCCGCCGGCATTGGCCGCCTTGCTGGGTCCGAAAAGACCCCCCGAAGAAAGAGCCAGATTAATAGCTCCAGGCTCTGTGGGCATGTTGGCTCCCTCGCAGATCAGCCTGCAGCCGTTGGCGCACATCACCTGAGCATCGGCCAGACTGATTTCATTCTGGGTGGCTGAAGGAAAAGCACAATCACACTCAATGATCCAAGGCCTTGAACCCTGCAGGTATTCTACTCCCTTGAACCTCTCGGCATATTCCCTGATTCTTCCCCCGTGAATACTTTTGAGCTGCATGACAAACCTGAGTTTTTCCAGGTCAATTCCTGCAGGATCGTATATCGCACCATCTGAGTCTGAAAGAGATACAACCCTGGCCCCAAGCTCAATAAGCTTTTCTGCAGTATGCTGAGCCACGTTTCCTGAACCGCTCACAACACACGTTTTGCCCTCAATGTTGTCATTCTTGGCCTTGAGCATCTCCTGGGCAAAATATACCGCTCCATACCCTGTGGCTTCAGGCCTTATTAGAGATCCTCCCCAGTTGATTCTCTTACCGGTCAACACGCCGGTGAACTCATTCTGAAGCCTTTTGTACTGGCCGAACATGAAACCGACCTCTCTGGCCCCTACCCCTATATCGCCTGCAGGCACATCGGTGTCCGCACCAATATGCCTTTGCAGTTCAGTCATGAAAGACTGGCAGAATCTCATTATTTCAGGCTCGGACTTGAATTTGGGGTCAAAATCGGATCCACCCTTGCCACCGCCCAGGGGCATGGTGGTCAGGGAGTTCTTGAAGATCTGCTCAAAACCGAGAAATTTGATGATTCCCTGGGTCACACTGGGATGAAACCTGATTCCCCCTTTGTAAGGCCCAAGGGAGCTGTTGAACTGCACCCTGAATCCCCGGCTCACATGTACTTTACCCCGGTCATCCTGCCATGGAACCCGGAATATAATCACCCTTTCCGGTTCTACCACCCGCCCCAGGATATTGGCTTCAACATATTCAGGTCTGCGGGACATAACCGGCTCAAGGGTTTCCAGCACTTCCTTGACTGCCTGGTGAAACTCAAGTTCTCCTGGATTGCGTTTGATCACCTGTTCCAAAACATTATGAATATGTTCTTTTACGTTCATTAACCTTCCTCAACAATCTGTTTTGAGTAGACTGTTTTTGTTTGTTTTGATAACCATAAAAACAACACTGAAAAGCTGATTCCGCCCTTTATGTGGATGTGACCAAACTACAGTCTAGGCAAGATTTTAAAAACAATCAACTTTTGAAAAAGACCTCAATTTGTGACAGATTATAGATTCAGCACCGGGCTTGCAGGCCTGGATAAAGCACTCAATGGTTTGCGAACAGGGGATAATGTAGTCTGGCAGGTGGACGACACTGAGGATTATATTCCTTTTATTCTTCCCTACAGTGATTACTGTCTTTTTAACAACATCCCACTCATTTACATCCGCTTTTCACGCCACAAACTTCTTTTGAAAGAGGAAAAGGCCACTGTCACTTACCGCTTAAACCCCCAGCACAGTTTTGAAAAATTTATTTTCAGAATACATTCTATTATCCATGATCATGGGAAGGGATGCTGCTATCTGTTTGATTGTCTAAGCGAGCTTTCCTCAGACTGGTATTCGGACCGCATGTTGGGCAATTTCTTCATGCTCATCTGTCCTTATCTCGGAAGCATGGATACCATAGCCTATTTTTCACTGCTCAGAAACAGACACTCGGTTCATGCCACCAGTCCGATTCTCAATGTCACTCAGCTCTTGCTGGATATCTACAGGCATGAACAGGAGCTGTACGTTCATCCTTTAAAGGTGGACGGAAGATATTCACCCACCATGAACACTCTGCACAAATGGGAAGGCAGCCACTTTACAGCGGTTCGCACCAGTGAAAGGATTAGCAGGATTCTTTCAAGAAAAACCTGGTCCAGACTTGATTCTTCAACCCTGACCCTGGGATTCTGGAATAAAACATTCAATGAAGCCGAAGAAATACAGCGTGATTTTGAAAAAGGTCTTTGTCAGGAATCAGAGACGAAAAAGTGGCTTAAAAAGCTTTTAAAAATGATTTTTTCCCGTGATCAGCGCATGCTTGAACTCGGCAATGAATATCTTTCCCTCAAGGATATCCTCAACATAAAGCGCAGGATGATCGGCAGCGGGCTAATGGGAGGAAAAAGCAGCGGGTTTTTACTGGCAAGAGCAATTCTTAACAGAATCAATCCGGACAAGTGGGGGGAAAGACTGGAACCCCACGACTCATTCTATATAGGTTCTGATGTTTTTTATACTTTTCTGGTCCAGAACGGAGTTTGGTGGATCAGGCAGCAACAGCGCGATCCCGAGCTTTTTCTTAAGGACATTGAACGGGCCAGATCCCAGATTCTTAACGGTTCATTTTCTCACAACATAATCAAGCAATTTGTCGATCTTCTGGATTACTTCGGGCAGTGGCCCTTTATTGTCCGCTCCAGTTCACTTATGGAGGACAGCTTCGGCAATGTGTTTGCAGGTAAATATGAAAGCATCTTCTGTGCCAATCAGGGCAGCAGGGGCCAGCGCCTGGCCCGGTTTATCGAGGCGGTCAGAGAAATTTATGCCAGTTCAGTCAGTCCTGAAGCCCTTATTTACCGCAAACAGAAAGGTCTGCTGGACAGGGACGAGCAGATGGCCCTGCTGGTTCAGCGGGTAAGCGGGATCAACTATAAAAAGTTCTTTTTCCCTCAGGCCGCAGGAGTTGGGTTTTCCTTCAACCCTTATGTATGGAATGAAAAGGTAGACCCGGAATCAGGCATGCTCAGGCTGGTGTTCGGGTTGGGTACACGGGCGGTTAACCGTGCTGACGATGATTACACCAGGGTGATCGCCTTGAATGAGCCCCTGATGCAGCCCCTGGCCAATCTGCAGAAACAGGGCTATACCCAGCGCAAAGTTGATGTCCTGGACCTTGAAAACAATTCTCTTTCATCCTTATATTTCAATGAAGTTATTGCAGAATGTCCTGAGGTGCCGCTGGACATATTTGCTGAAAAAAACAGAGAACTTGAACTTAAAGCCAGAAAAATGGACATTCCAGACTTTTTCCCATGGGTTCTTGGCTTTAAAAAACTTCTGTCGGCAACGGATTTTCCCGGAGACATGAAAGAGCTGCTCAAGAGCCTTGAAGAAGTTTATCAGTCAACCGTGGACGTGGAGTTTACAGTGAACTTCTTTCCAGACCAGCTGGAAAGCAATCCGGGATACACCATAAATCTTGTTCAATGCAGGCCGCTTGATATCAAAGGCTTCGGCACTCCGGATAAAGCGGCAAGTAAGATTCCCCGGGAGAAAATAATTCTACAGAGCACAGGACCCATTATAGGTCAAAGCCGCACAGATAAAATCGACAGGATAATCTATGTAAGTCCTGCCAAATACGGCTATCTGCCTGAGAGGGACCGTCATTCCGTCGCCAGGCTGGTCGGCAGGCTCACCCATGAAAACGCCTGCGGTTCCTGTTTGAGTACCATGCTCATAGGTCCCGGGCGCTGGGGTACAACTACTGCCTCCCTGGGTGTGCCTGTAAGATTTGCAGAGATCAGTCAGGTATCGGCCTTGTGTGAAATCGTGGCCATGCGTCAGGACTTTGTCCCGGACGTATCCCTGGGCACACATTTTTTCAGCGATCTTATAGAATTTGATATTCTATACCTGGCCCTGTATCCGGGCAGAACAGACTGTCTGCTTAACCGTGAGTTTCTGGAAGGCTCGAGAAACAGACTGACTCATATCCTTCCTGGACAGGAAAGGTGGTTGGACACTGTTTTTGTAATCGACCGGGAAGACTTGCCGGATGAACTGGTCATCCACATTTTCGCCAATGTTAAAGATCAGATTGCTGTCACTTATCTGGGACAGGAAGATAGCTCATAAGGTTTTTTCAGGGATCTGTTCCTTGGATTCTTATTTGTTCAGGATCTCTCTGGCCTTTTCATCCATTGCTGCTCCGATGAAGGGGATATTTGTTTCCCTCTCGGTTTCCCTGTTTCCTGATCCCAGATCATCTCTTGAAATCTTGTTTATGGAAAACTTTCTGGTCCCAGCCATGAACTGCTGCAGGCCGGCCTTGAGCTTGTCAGCCAGGTTCCAGAAGGCAATGGCCCCATAAGGAATAAATGGCATCTCGTTTTTCCCTGCCCTCTTCTGCACGTCATAGTAACCGGCAAACATCTCTTCCGGAGAAGAGCCAAGGTCGGCAACAGTCTTGGGCATTCTGTCCCAGTTTCCGCCAAATTTCTCTTTTTTCTCCGGCTGGAAGACCCCCTGTATGTTGCTGCCCAAGAATCCAGGGATCATCAGGGCCCGGCCCATACACACTATTTTGCTGTAAGGGGCTCCAAGAGCCAATGCCTTAAAAATATGATCCTCCCGGGCAAATCCTCCGGCAAAGGACAGATCAGGGACATTCCCTCCTTTCTGCTCAAGTATCCGGGCATATTCATACGCCTTGGCATGTAAAAGCAAGGAAGGCACTCCCCAGGACTGCATCATGTGCCAGGGACTCATCCCGGTACCTCCGCCTGCCCCGTCAATGGTCAGCAGGTCCAGGTTGTTTTCTCCAGCCAGCTTGATGGCCATGGCCAGTGCCTCCATGCCATAAGCTCCGGTCTTGAGGGTTACGCCTTTAATGCCCAGTTCGCGCAGATAGTCGACTGTTTTCTTGAAATCGCTGCGGATATCTTCAAACCTGGAAAACTCAGTAAAGCCAAGCCTGCTGTGCCGGGCAAAGGCCTTGATGGATCCGTGCTGAAAGGCTTCCTGTACTTCCTGCAAATCAGGGTCAGGGTCCACCATATAACCCCTTTTCTTGAGAAACATAGCCTGCTCCAGGCTGAAAACCTCAATTTCTCCGCCTATGTCCTTGGCTCCCTGTCCCCATTTTATCTCTATCAACACCTTATCTCCGCCGTACTTTTCAGCCACGTATTCAGCCACTCTGTTCCTGGCATCCTCCACATTGATCTGAACCAGAACAGCTCCGTGTCCATCAAAGTAGCGCATATAGGTCTCAATGCGCCGGTCCAGTTCCGGAGCGTGAACAATGCGTCCATGCTCCATCCTCGATTGGGGATCAACGCCCACGACATTTTCACCGATTACAATGGGCACCCCTACCAGAGCGCAGCCGACTGCAAAGGAATCCCAGTAAGTCTCCGCGACTTTGGTGGAACCGAGAGCTCCAGTCATTATGGGCATCCTGGCCTTGACCGGTTTCACTCTGCCAAAGGAAGTCTCAACACTCACCTCTTGAAAAGTGCAATTGTCAGGATCATTGCTGGCTCCCTCGGGAAGTCCGTATGAGCCGTAATTGTAGCCCTGAATGCGCAGGGAATTGTAGGATACTCCCAAATGAGTAATGTTGTCCGCGCCTGCGGTTATTTTTCCGTAATCTCTGGGGTATAGAATTTCCCGTCCTCTCAGGCTGGACAGCCAGACTTCACATTTTCCTGCGCAATCAGACCTGCACAGGGTGCACAGCCCCGACTCTGCCGGATTACCGCGGTTGAAGGTCCCCAATACATCGTTGGCCTTGGAAATTTTCATTTTTTAAAACCCTCCTTTGAATTCCACAAGGGCTTCTGTCTTGAAGAGGCTCAGCACAGAATGACCCATTGGAAAAGATTTGTGCATCATAAATGTCCCAGTCCGGAGTGACAGCAATGAACATGAATAGTTATCGTTCATCCGGAAACGGTTTCTGTCCTTTTGGCTGCGCCTGCCTGTTGAAACGCAGGCAGGTCATTGTGCACAATTATTCGTCAAAATATAAAATACGCCTCATCATAATTGCTTGATTTCCTTTCCAAAAGAAAAAAACTCCTGGTTTCCGTATAGAAAACACCAGATGCAGCATCCCAAAAGAAGACTTTCCGGACGCAGTCAGGCCAATGCCCAGTAAGGGCTCATGATTGTCAAGCTGGCGTAAAAACCGACAAAAAATTCATAATAAGAATATAAAATATTAATAAACAATTTTGTATGATAAAAAAAGATTGTGATTTTTTTCTTTTTTTGTGCCACCACATAAATATAACTAGCATTATGTATTTTGTACCTGAAAGCTGGGTTCTTAAAAATCCTTACAATCTTTTCATTCTTTACTTTTACC
>PUMA01000003.1 GCA_003551155.1 Desulfonatronospira sp. | reverse complement strand
GCTTAATCATTAAAGAATAAGCATGCCCTTAAAAAACAATCCAAGAGGAAGTCTATAAGAATGGCTCAATACAATTCAGCAAAAACTAACACCCAGGAATCCGCGAAAGCCAAAAGCAGACGCTGGTTCCGCAACTCCATGGGTGTTCAGTCCAAGTTTTTGCTGGGGACAGGTTTGATTCTTTTGTTAAGCTGCGTGGTCAGCGCCTTTGTCATTTATTATCATGAAAAACGCCAGCTGGAAGAGCGGGCCTTTGCCAAATCCGAGCTGGTCATGTCTGCTGTGGATGCCAGCCGGGATTATGTCCGTGAAGTGCTGCGTCCTGCCATGTACAAGGAAGTGGGTGAAGACCATTTTATCCTGGAGGCCATGTCCACATCTTTTGTGGGCAGGTCGGTCATGGAACGCTTTGCTCCGGCCCTGGAGGAATTTGAGTACCGTCGGGCCGCTGTGAACGCCCGCAACCCCGATTTTGAGGCCACAGTTCTGGAAAAAGAACAGATCGAATATTTTGAAAATAATCCTGACCAGCGCGAATGGCAGGGGGTGGTAAATTCCGAGGGGCGCGAAAAGTTCAAGCGATTTCGGCCTGTGGTTTTTGAGCAGGAGTGTATGCGCTGTCACGGTGATCCGCGAGACGCTCCTCCAGTCCTGGTAAACATGTACGGGAGTGAGAGAGGATTCGGCCGTCAGGTGGGACAACTGGCAGGTGTGAGCATGGTGGGCGTCCCTGTGGATGCGGCCATGGCCCAGGTCAGAGAGAAGGCTATATCCGTCTTCCTGGTGGTTTTTCTGGGAGTATCAATAGTATTTATCGCTCTAAGCTTTTTTTTCAACCGCATGGTGGTAACCAACCTGCGAGGTTTGCTGGATATTTTCAGGGATGAAGCTGATCAGCATCCAGCCAACCTGGTATACATCCCAAAAAGCAAGGGAGTGGAAAAAAGGGATGAACTTGAGGAGCTTACCAGGGCGGCTTCACACATGGCAGATCATCTGCGGCGCACCAGGGAGCAGTTGAAGCAGTACGCCCAGGATCTGGAAAAAAAGGTTCAGGAAAGGACCCAGGCCCTGCTCGTATCGGAAGAAAAACTTAAAGAGCAGGTAGTGGCCAGAAATCAGGAGCTTCAGACTTTGAACGCACTGGCCGAGCTGACCACCCAGGCCTTAGGTCTCTCCGAGATCCTGCCTCAGGTCCTGCGAAGTACTCTCAAGATTTTCCCTGCTCAGGGAGGGGGCATTTACCTTTACGAAGAAAACCGCAACATGCTTGTTCTGCGCTATCATGAAAATGCCCCTGGCCTGATTTTTGAAGTGAGTCCGGGAGATACGGGCCAAACAGCCTCTGTACAGCCCTCCAGTCTGGAGGATTCCGTTGTAGAGGCAGCATGTGGCAGGACCAGCTATTTTGCCTGTCTGAACAATTCAGGATGTCTGAATATTCCTCTGTACTGCCGCGGGCGGGTTCTTGGCGTCATGACCTTTTCCGGGGTAAAGGAAGAGGAGCTCTCCAATGAACTGCACAGCCTGATGGCCTCTATCGGCAGACAGATAGGCATTGCCGTGGAAAGTCTGCAGAATATGGAAAAGCTTCTGCAAAGCAAGGAACTTTTGCAGTCGGTTTTTGACGGCATAACGGACCAGGTGATCCTCCTGGATAAGCATTTCAGTATCAAAATGGTGAACAAGGCCTATGTCAGCCGCTATAATGTTGGAATGGAAGAGGTCATAGGGCGAAAGTGCTATGAAATTCACGGCAGCGGGGAGCGTCCATGTCCCGACTGCAGCGTGGAGAAAGTACTCAAAAATGGCACAGCTGCGGTAAGTGAGACCCGTTGTCCTGATCCCCAGGGCATTTTTCAGGTACATTGCTACCCGACACTGGATGATTCAGGGAATGTTGAAAGCGTGATCCGCTACGTCAAGGATGTCACTGATCAGAAGCAGATGGAGCAGAAAATACAGCAGACTGAAAAGCTGGTGGCCATGGGACAGCTTGCTGCCGGGGTGGCCCATGAGATCAACAACCCGCTGGGAGTGATTCTCTGCTACGTGGAACTTCTGAAAAGGCAGCTTTCTGAATTCCCCCAGGGTCAGAGCGATCTGACTACAATTGAAAAACAGGCCCGCAACTGCAAGCGCATTGTCAGCGATCTCCTGGCTTTCGCCCGCAGCGGCGACACCAGCAAACAGCCTGCATCACTCAACCAGGCCATGGAAGAAGTTCTGAACATGGTTTCAGAACAGTTCAAGAAGCAGGGGATTCAGACAGATCTGGATCTGGATCCAGATCTGCCACTGCTGGATATGGATGTGAACAAAATGAAACAGGTCTTTCTCAACATGCTCATGAACGCCCGTCAGGCCATGGACGGGCGTGAAGGCCGTGTGCATATAACCACTGGATATTTTTCCCAGGACAACCTGGCAAGGATAGTCTTTGAGGACAATGGCCAGGGCATTCCCGAATACATTCAGGACAGGATCTTTGATCCCTTCTTCAGCACCAAACGCACCGGAGAGGGTACCGGGCTCGGTCTTTCTGTAAGCTACGGCATCATCAGGGAACACGGCGGAGAAATTTCCGTTCAGAGCCGCCCGGGAAATGGGACCAGATTTGTGATTGATCTGCCGTTTAAAGAGAACAGAGGCCGAATGATGGAGGAAAGGGGGTCAAATTAATCATGTCTAAACAACGATTAATGATTATAGACGACGAAGAGGACATGCTGCATGGACTTTCCCGCATCCTGCCCCAGGAACTGGACAGGGTCCAGGTGGAGACCCATTCCAGTGCTCTTCGCGGACTGGAGCATATAAGGCAACAGCCTGTTGATGTTCTTCTCCTGGATATCCGGATGCCGGAAATGGACGGGCTTGATGTGCTTAGTGCGGTAAAAGAAATGGATCCGTGGCTCACAGTGGTCATGATCACGGCGTACGGAAGCATAGAGACCGCAGTGGAGGCCATCAAGCGTGGCGCTTATGATTTCATCACCAAACCCTTTGAGATTCCGGACCTGGTCCTGGTTTTGAACAAGGCCCTGGAGCGCAGCCAGTTGATCCGGGAGAATTTGAATCTGCGCAAAAAAGTTTCAGAGAGCACCCCCTTTGCCGACTTCGTGGGACAGTCGCCGACAATGCGCAGGCTCTATGACGGCATCCAGGCCCTTGCTCCGACAGACTATTCAGTGCTTATCCGGGGAGAATCAGGAACCGGCAAGGAGCTGGCAGCCAGGGCTTTGCACAATCTGAGCAGGCGCAGCAGCCGCAGAATGGTGGCTGTCAACTGTCCGGCCATACCTGAGCATCTCCTGGAAAGTGAACTTTTCGGGCACAAGAAAGGAGCCTTTACCGGTGCTGATCAGGACCATGCCGGCATGTTCCTGGAGGCGGACAAATCCACATTGCTTCTGGACGAGGTGGGCGATCTGCCGGTATCCATTCAGACCAAGATGCTGCGAGCTCTGCAGGAAGGGGAGATCCGTCCACTGGGAGGCCACAAGCCCAGAAAGGTTGATGTGCGCATTATTTCCTGCACCAATCAGGATCTGGAGGCCAAGATAAAAAGCAGAACCTTTCGTGAAGATCTGTATTACCGGCTCAACGTGGTTACCCTGCGGGCGCCGTCCCTGTCCGAGATTCAAGAGGATATTCCACTCTTGGCGGATCATTTCCTGCGGGCCGTATGCAGGGAGCTCGAACTGCCTTTGAAGCGTTTCAGCCTGGCTGCTGTCCAGTCCATGATGCACAGGTCATGGCCGGGAAACGTCCGCGAACTGCAGAACTTTGTCCGGCGCGTGGTTCTGTTTTCACCCGACGAGGAGATAGGCCTGGCTGAGATACGTTCGGCCGCGGACAGTCTTTACGGAGCTAATGAAAGGTCAGAGCCTGACAGTTATGAGAACAAGCCTTTTGAGCCTTATCTGCAGGCCAAGGAAGGATTGGTGGAGAAGTTTACCGGTGAATACGTTTCCCGCCTGCTGCAGCATACCGGGGGAAATGTTACCAGGGCTTCGGAAATCGCGGGCCTGAGCCGGACCGCCCTGCAGAAAATCATGCGCAGGCAGGGCATCAGGTCGCATGACTTCCGCGGAAGCTCTGCAGGTAATTGAGGGCTTGTTAAAGGGGCTGTTTACAGGATGGCCTGCTATAATCGCAGAAAGATTTTTTGGGGTGAGTGATGGGACTTGAACCCACGACCCCCAGGGCCACAACCTGGTGCTCTGCCGACTGAGCTACACTCACCGTAGTTATGCGCAAGTATTTCTATATAAAAGGTGCACCGGAATAGGTCAAGGGTAAAAGTTATCTGTTTCCGTACATCGGTTCACAGGAAATCGCCCAGGGCCTCAGGTTGTCTCCATGTACAAGCATGGAAAACCATTATTGATTAAAGACAACGGATAAAGATAACCGGTAACAGATACCGCCTCAAATATTGTACAGTTCCTCTCCGGGAATAATCCGCACTCCGTTTTTCTGCAAAGTCTCTATGGCCTCGTCAGTGCGGTCAAAACGGAAAATGAGCACTGCGTTTTTCCCGCTCTGCTGGACAAAGGCATACATGTATTCCACGTTGATCCCGCTCTGGCTGAGCATGGTCAGAATGGCATGCAGTCCTCCGGGCCTGTCCTCCACTTCAGCAGCCACAACATTGGTCCTGCCCACAGTGAACCCGTTTTCCTTGAGGGCCTGTTTGGCTTTTTCATGATCAGTGACTATCAGGCGCAAAATACCAAAGTCTGTGGTGTCAGCCAGGGAAAGGGCCCTTATATTCACCCCGGCTTCGCCCAGGGTCCTGGTGACATCGGCCAGTCTGCCGGCACGGGTCTCCAGAAATACCGATATCTGCTCAACCTTCATGTTCAACCTCCAGGGAATTTTCCCAGTAAAAATTTATTGTTTGCGGTGGTCAATAATGCGTTGGGCCTTACCTTCTGAACGGGCGATGCCCATGGGCTCGACCATGGTTACCTTGGCTGTGACTCCCAGAAATTCCTTGATGTGGTTCTGTATTTTCTTTTCCAGGCGCTGCAGATGCTTTATCTCGTCGGAAAACATGCTTTCATGCACTTCCACCCTGACTTCAAGAGTGTCCATGCCTCCCTCGCGGTCGATGACCAGCTGGTAATGGGGAGACAATCCCTCGGTTTCCAGAAGAATGCTTTCGATTTGAGAAGGAAATACGTTGACCCCCCTGATAATGAGCATGTCATCGCTGCGGCCGGTAATTCGCTCTATACGGTAATGAGTCCTGCCGCAGCGGCAGGGTATGGGATTGAGCCTGGTGATGTCCCTGGTTCGGTAGCGCAGCAGGGGCTGGGCTTCCTTGGTCAGGGTGGTAATGACCAGCTCGCCCTTTTCTCCGAGGGCTAAAGGTTCTTCGCTTTCAGGATCAATGATTTCCGGAAGAAAATGGTCTTCCCAGATATGCAGCCCTTCCTGGGCGGCTATACATTCCATGGCTACGCCGGGTCCCATTATTTCCGACAGGCCGTAAATATCCAGTGCTTTTATTCCGAATTTGTTCTGGATATCCTGACGCATCTCTTCAGTCCAGGGCTCTGCACCGAAGATACCCACCCTGAGCTTCAGATCGCTGATGCTGATCCCTGCCGCAAGAGCGGTTTCATAAAGGTGCAGACTGTATGACGGGGTGCAGCATAAAATGGTGGATCCGAAATCGCGCATGAGCATGACCTGCCGCTTGGTGGCCCCGCCCGACACAGGCAGAATTGTGGCGCCCAGGGCCTCAGCCCCGTAGTGAGCCCCCAGGCCGCCGGTAAACAGACCATATCCGTATGCATTGTGCACAATATCAGCCCTGGTTGCCCCTGCAGCCTCAAAGGATCTGGCCATGAGCCCGGCCCAGATCTCTACATCACGCTGGGTGTATCCCACAACCGTAGCCTTTCCGGTAGTGCCGGAAGAGGCGTGGATTCTTACCACGCTTTCCCTGGGGACTGCAAACATGCCAAAGGGATAGTTGTTTCGCAGATCCTGTTTTTCAGTAAAAGGCAGATGTTTTATATCGGAAATAGCCTGCAGCCTGTCCGGCTCAATGCCCAGTTCCTTAAACTTCTGATGGTAAAAAGGAACATTATGATAGATTTTATGCAGCAGGTAGTTAAGCCTTTTCAGCTGCAGGGTCTCCAGTTCGTCTCTGGGCAGGGTTTCTTTCTGGACATCAAAGACCATGTTTTTCTCCTTTATATCGAGCCGAGAATAGTGTGGGGCTGTAAGACGTTACCCCGTCTGGAATCACAGGGCGGCTAAGGCCGAAAAATGAAAATTTGCCTTGAATCTGAATCTTATTGTATGGTTCAGGCCGCATTGCATACAATTGTAACATACCTTTTAACGCCTGCTCGTTCCAGGTAGATTTTCTGCCCTATAAAAGCCGGTCCAGTCAAGGGGAAATAAAACCATGTGCTGCAGGTTTGCCGGGCTTAAGAGCGGTTTTTAACTCTTTCATTATACAGGAAGGTCTGAATGCTGAACCGGCCGTGCCGGTTCTGCTTGTTATCTTGCTGGTCTGAAGCTATCTTGTGTACTGCAGCTCAATAATAATCATTAACAGAGGGTTGGGAGAATGGAAAAACTTGTAATAGAAGGTGGAGCCAAGCTGCAGGGCAGGGTCAGGATCAGCGGGTCCAAGAACGCTTCACTGCCTGTTCTGATGGCTGCGATCATGGCTGATTCCGATGTAATCCTGGAGAATGTCCCCAGGCTGAAGGATATTCACACTACCTTGAATCTTTTGACTCTCTTGGGCTGCAGGTCCGGATTTCAGGAAGATGGAGTGAGAATCAGCTCCGGGAATCTGGTTCCTGAGGCTCCGTATGACCTGGTAAGGACCATGAGAGCTTCGGTTCTTTGTCTGGGCCCGCTGTTGGCCAGGCTGGGCCGGGCCAAGGTGGCCCTTCCCGGAGGTTGTGCAATAGGATCCAGGCCGGTAGATCAGCATTTGAGAGCCCTGGAGCAGATGGGAGCGGTATTTGAGCTGGATTCCGGCTATATTGTCGGGAAATGCAAGGGACTACAGGGCGCACGCATTATATTTGATCTGCCAACCGTGGGCGGCACTGAAAACCTGCTTATGGCCGCTTGTCTGGCCCGGGGGGAAACCGTGCTTGAGAATGCAGCCCGGGAGCCGGAAATAGTGGATCTTGCCAATTTTCTGAATGCCTGCGGCGCCAGGATCAGCGGCCAAGGGACAAGCGTACTCAGGATAATCGGTGTGGATTCTCTCAGGGGGTGCCGCTACCGGCTCATGTCCGACCGTATTGAAGCCGGGACCTATATGGTTGCCGCTGCCATCTCCGGAGGGTGTCTGGAGCTGACCAGTTGTCCGGTTAATGCTCTGGATGCAGTAATGGCCAAGTTGAGAGAAATGGGCGTAAATTTTAATATTGAGAACAGCAGTGTCAGGGTTGAAGCCAGTGAAAGTCTTAATGGCGTGGATGTGGTGACTCTGCCTTACCCGGGTTTTCCCACTGACATGCAGGCCCAGATCATGGCTCTCATGTGCGTCGCCCAGGGTACAGGGACCATAAGGGAAACCATTTTTGAAAACCGGTTCATGCATGCTCTGGAACTAAACAGAATGGGCGCCAGGATCAGGCTTTCAGGTCAGCAGGCTGTAATCCGCGGTGGAGCCGATCTGGTCGGTGCTCCGGTCATGGCTTCGGATCTGCGGGCCAGCGCCGGTCTAGTTCTGGCGGGCCTTAGAGCCAGGGGCAAGACTGAAGTGCACAGGATATACCATCTGGACAGGGGGTATGAAGCCATGGAGCAGAAGCTCAAAGCTGTAGGCGCTAAAATAACCCGCCAGAAGGAATAATTGGACGAGCCTGCAAAAAGATCTTTGATTCTTCGGCGTTTGCTGTGGATTTGTTATTATGGCATTGTATTATGTATTTCCGGCTCCGTGGTTTTGTCAAAAGGGCTCGCTTCAGACAGTTTAAGCTTCTTTTGACAAAACCACGGAGCCGGTATTCTGGATAAAGCTCATTATTTTAACTGGATATAAAATCCACACGTAGCGTCGAGGAACCATTTATATCCTGACAATGAATCCTTATTAAAGCCGCAGCAGCCGCACCCTGTATATCTGAAATCAGAAACTGAACCCGGATGACTTTGCTTCTGCTCAATGGAGCCGGGTTGCAGGATTCAGGCATGGCCTGTTTGTCAACAGGCTGTCTTTTGCTTTCCGGTCGGATTTTCCTCAGTGGACACGGCTGCTTAAATGTGCAAGAAGTCTGTGCCTGCCCGGGCGTACGATCAAAAAGTAATCAGAGGTCAGCATGAGTATCTGGGTGGCCGTCCTGCTGGGCATTGTTCAGGGCGTGTTCATGTTTCTGCCGGTTAGTTCCACAGCACACCTGGTGCTTGTCCAGCACTGGCTGATCCGTCATGAGCATCCTCTTCCTGCCCCGGATTCGGCAGAAATGATTCTGTTTGATCTGGTGTTGCATGTCGGCACTCTGGTATCCATAATCGTGGTTTTCTGGGTCAGTTTCAAAGTGTTCTGCGTCAAGTGCGTTCATCAGTTTCTCACCTGGACCGGGAGCCCGGGTTCCAAGTCCCCGGGGCTCTATCCCAGGCTCTTCCTGCTGGGAATGTTTTCTGTGCTGTGCACGGGAATCCTGGGATTATCCTTCAAGACAGCCTTTGAACATATTTTTGCCACCCCTGCGATGATTTCAGCAACTCTGATCCTGACCGGAGTTCTCCTGTGGTGGACCGACCGGTTAAAGCCGCGACGCAGGGGACTGAAAAAAGTCAATGTCAAAGTGGCAGGCATAATCGGCCTGGCCCAGGGACTGGCCCTGATGCCCGGACTTTCCCGCAGCGCCATGACCATTGTGTTTGCCCTTTTTACCGGACTGAAGAGACGCTGGGCGGCTGAATACAGTTTTTTTCTGGCCATTCCCACCATTTGCGCCGCAACTCTTCTGCAGGGAATGGAGGTCCGGGACAGCGGCGGCCTGGGAGAGTTAGGGTGGGGAGCTTTGCTCACAGGCTTCGTGGTGGCAGCCCTGGTAGGCATTGTGTCCTTGAAACTGGTGGTCTATTTCCTGTGTCGGGCCAGGCTGAAGGTCTTTTCATTTTACGTCTGGATTCTGGCCGCGGCCATTCTGGCCGGAGTTCTGGATATATCCCTGTAACCTTAAGCCTGTTGAGGTTTTCATCAGCAGACGGCACCATTATTGAAATGAAAAACAGAAAGCAAACAGTTTCAAAGTGTATGCATGGAAGAAGCCATATCCGTTTTCAGCCATAATTACTGGCTTATTTTCGTATCCAGCCTTGTTCTGGCCCCGGAAGTGGTTCTTTTTGCTTCTGCAGCCAGCGCTGAGCAGGCTGCTCTAACCGTCTTCATGGTTGTTCTTCTGGTCAGTTTAGGCGGAAGCCTGGGTTCGATAGGCATCTACTTTGTGTCTTTACTGCTGGGCAGGCAGAGGCTTTTCATACTGGCCGGAAGGCTTGAAAGGTATTATCTGCTGAATGTGAGTGAACTGCACCAGGCTTTCGACTACTTTGAAAAAAAGGGACACTGGGTGGTTTTTTTCGGTCGCATGGCTCCGACTATCAGAAGCCTTGTCTCCATTCCCCCGGGAATTATCCGGATGCCGCTGCGTATTTTCCTGTTCTTCACATTTATGGGCACATTTGTCTGGAACCTGATTATTGGATATGTTTTTTATTTTTTCTGGATGCATGCCGAGACCATAAGTTCGCTTCTGGGGATTTACGCGGCTGTCTGTCTCGGTTTTATAATAGTTCTGGCTGTCTGGCTGGTGGGCAGAAATATAGTCAAGAGATTGATTGACAACTGATATGAATCCATGCTGTTTATCAGGTCGCTTTTCCATGCCCTGGCCCTGAACATTCGCGGGCTTTGTCCTGTCTAGTTGGTTTCCATCCGGAAATCTTTATTTCCGGATGCTGAAGCTACTGGTTTTCTTTCCGGAAACGAGTAGTTTTTTCTTTTAACAAGAAAATCAACCAATTACGAGGAGGCGTATCTTGATACGTTGACGAAGAATTGTGCAGATTGACGCAGCCAAAAGGAAAAAGAACCGTTTCCGGATGAAAACTAGTTAAGCATCCTGTCCAGATCCCTTTCCAGGTCAGTTAAGATGCTTTCCAGGCATTTGTTGAGTCCCTGGATCAACTGTACTGCTCCTGGCTGTTCCAGCATCACCTTTTCATGATAGGTCTTTTTCATGACCAGTTCATATTCCAGGCCTGTGTCCCTGAGCAGCAGAAACTGCATGCGCAGGACAGCCCCTGGCTCTTTTGGATCCTGGAAATCTCCATGCATGGACACAACAGCTCCTTCAAGGATGTAATCCGGATCCTTGTGGCTGCCTAAAGGAATGACAGCCATGAACAGACCGGAGTCGTCCAGCCAGTTCCTGGTTGCCTGGGTAAGCATGGGGCCGGGAGGAATAAAATAGTGGTTATAGAAATCAGAAGAGGTCTGACCTCCTGTTTTTTTGTAAACAAGCTCCTTGCCCCTGTATCCGGGAGAAACGTGAAAACTGCGGATGCTCAGTATTCCCCGGATGGGTTGATCCCTTTGTTCATGAGCAGTTCTGGAGGGTTCCAGAATGAAGTGGGTGCGCTCTACTGGCTGTTTTATTGGTGCACAGCCAAAAAATGCTGTTGCCATTGCCAGTCCAAGAATAAAGATAAACAAGGTATTCCAGTTAATCATTCAAACTCGCTTTTTTGGGGCTGGTCTCCAAAAAGGATATAGGAAGGGTATCTCCTGGCATCCAGGGATGTATCCAGAAGATTTTCGCTGATCATGCGCATGTTGTCCAGCACTTCCCGCAGTTCCTCATTCTGGGCCCTGAGAAGGGAATATGACCTGGTGGTCAGAGCCTCGAATCCCTGTGTGCTTTTTTTCAGGCTCATGGAAGCTGCGCTTATGTCCTCCATAACTCCGGGCAATTTTTCCGAGGAAAGGTGCAGATTGACAATGGTCCGGGCCAGTTTGTCCGCGCTACCGTCTTCGCGGTCCATTTCCAGATGGTCCAGGCCTTTCTTCACGGACCGCAGTATCTTTTGGGAATCGGTCAGAACTGAGTGCAGGCTTACCACTTCCAGCTTTTCAAGATCCTCTGGCCCCAGGAGCATGGAAATCCTTTTGTTGCTCTGACGCAATTCTTCCAGAAACACCTGGGCCTGGGAGGACAGCCCGGCCATATCAAGGGAGCTGATGCTCTCATCCAGGCTTTGAATCAAGTGTTCCAGTTGATTCAGTGTGTTCTGCAGGTCTATTTCTTCAATATTGGCCATGGTCCGGCTCAGGGAATCAAAGGTTTCCTCCAGCCGGGCAAAAGGGCCGGGAGCTGAGGGGATATACGGGTGTTCCGGGGTCCAGTTTATCTGCAGGGCAGGATGGCGTTGAGGGTCCAGGTAATCCATTTCAATGTAGGCTGCACCGGTTACTCCCATGGGCAGAAGCCTGATGCGCAGGCCCCGGTTTATTTCATTTTCAAGATGAGCCTTAAAATCTTTGGGGGTAACATGTCCGAATTCCTGAAGTTCCAGGCTTATTTCCAGGAGAACATAGCGATCCTGAATTTCTCTGGCTTCGGGATATTTAAGATGAACAAAGGTTATATTGTCTACCTTTCCGACCCTTACCCCGCGCATTTTCACCTGGGAGCCGGTGTCCAATCCCTGTACGGACTGGTCCATGTAAGTTTCAATGGTGACCGTCTCCCTCCAGAGAGCCCCGGTTCCGAGGACAGCTACTGCGCCCAGGAGCAGGGCCATGCCGATGCTTACAAAGATTCCAATGGTGAAATAGTTGGGCTGGGTTTTCATTCCGTGGTTCTCTCCCGTTTCAGAAAGGAGCGGACCCAGGAGTCCGGGCTTGAGGCCATGAGCTCAGCCGGTCTGCCCTGACCCGCAATACTTTTATTGCGCTTATCCAGTATGATCATGCGGTCAGCGATTTTAAAGATACTTTCCAGTTCGTGGGTAACAATGACAAAGGTTATTTTAAGGCTGTGGGCGATATACAGGATCAGCTCGTCCAGCTCCAGTGATGTCAGGGGGTCTAGGCCGGCAGAGGGCTCATCAAGAAAAAGAATTGAGGGGTCCAGAGCCATGGCCCTGGCAATGGCAGCCCTTTTCTGCATCCCTCCGCTGAGTTCCGAGGGCATGTAATTTTCGTAGCCTTCCAGGCCTACCTGGAAGAGTTTGAGTCTGCTGACAAGGTTCATGGCTTCCAGGGGCATGTCTGTGAATTCTTCCAGAGGCAGGCGCACGTTTTCCAGCAGGGTCATGGAACCGAAAAGGGCCCCGCTTTGATAGCTGATGCCTATCCTGTTCATTATGCGCGTTTTTTCTCCGGATGAGGCCCGGGTCAGGTTGTGGCCGTGAATAAACACCTCTCCTTCCAGGGGTTCATACAGCCCGATGAGGTGCTTTAGAAGGGTACTCTTGCCGCTGCCGGAACCTCCCAGGATCACGAATATTTCTCCAGCTTGCACATCAAAGGACACATTTTCCAGCAGTGTTGCGCCCGGGAATCCCATGCTGAGGTTCCGTACGGATACGGGTTTTTCTCTGTTGCTGACCATATTGCAGTTCTGAATCACCTTAATGACCAAATGTTCACAAGTATACTTTATATTCGACGTTGCTGTGGATTAGTAATTTATTATGGCATTGTATTATGTTTTTCCAGCTCCGTGGTTTTGTCAAAAGGGCTCGCTTCGAACAGTTTGAGCCGCTTTTGCCAACACCCCGGAGCCGGCGTTCTGGATAAAGTTCTTTATTTTTAACTAGATATAAAATCCACAAGTAGCGTCAAGGAACCTTATATTCCAAGTAGATAATAAACAACCGCAAATATGCCGTCAGCCAGGATGATCAGGACTATGGCGCTGACTACTGCACTGGTAGTGGAGTCCCCCACAGCACGGGCTCCGCTGCCTGTCTGCAGCCCCCTGACGCATCCTATCCATGCCACCAGGATGCTGAAGACAAAGACCTTGAACATGCCTCCAAGGAAGTCGTTTATTCCTATGGAGCTGCTTAACTGATGAATATAGCTGGTCAGGGTAAAATCAAGGGAAAGCATGACCAGCGCTCCTCCCATGAAGCTGAACAGACAGAAAAAGAGGCAAAGCAGAGGGGTCACCAGCATTGCCGCCAGCATTTTGGGCACCACCAGGAAGTTTATCGGACTCAGTCCCATGGTCTGCAAAGCATTTATCTCTTCGTTGGTCTTCATGGTCCCGATTTCAGCGGCAAAGGCAGATCCGGATCTGCCGGCCAGGATTATGGCCGTTACCAGGGGACCCAGCTCGCGGACGATGGACAGCCCCAGAAGTTTGGCAACAAACAGCTCAGCACCGAATGCGCGCAGGGCCAGAGCGGACTGGAAGGCTATGATTACTCCGATCAAAAAGCCCATGAGGGCAATAATGAAAACAGCCCTGCTGCCTACTTTTTCAATATGCAGCAGGACATCCTTCCAGCGGACACTGCCAGGGCGGAACAGGCTGTAAGTGAATGCAGCTACGAATTCTCCCACAAAAGAAAAGAACTGTCTTGTATCCCGTCCAAGATTTACAGCAGCCCTTCCCAGGTCTTCAAAAAGGGAGCCCTTAAAGGATAAAGGCTTGGGGCTGCAGTCGAAACAGCCGATCTGTTCCTGGATATGTCTGAAATCCGGGCGCAAACCCTTGATTTCCACAGGCGCATTCCCGTCCCGCATCAATCTTGAAAAATGCAGAAGCAGGGCCTGTCCGGACATGTCCATGTAATCCACCTTTTCCACGTTCAGGACAAGTCCGGCCGGAAACTTCTTCTTCAGTCTCGAGGCCAGGTCTTTCCACAAAGGACTTATGCTGCCCGCCTCCATACGTCCCTGGACAACGGCCCGCAACACTCCGTCAGCGCCTGTTTTCACAGTGAAGTCCAGGGGGATTGGATCAGCCGGGGAAGATTTGGACATTGGGGATTCCTGGGGCAAGGATTTGATTGATTTTGATTATATTTAAGCCTCAACACTGATTCATGTCAAATATGATCTAAAGTATATTCATGGTAAGTTCTCTGGGCTGGCAAGGGTCGCTTGTAGCCCAGCCTGACAGGCAGAATCAGGTGCCTGGAACAGTTGCCGGACAAATGTGGACAGTGTCATGAATTGACAGACTGTTATTGATCGTCTAATTAGTTTCAATCCGGAAATTCTTTATTTCCGGCGGATGCTGATACTACCGGCTTTCTTTCCGGAAACGAGGAGTTTTTTCTTTTGACAAGGAAATCAAGCAATTATGAGGAGGCGTATCTTAATACGTTGACGAATAATTGTGCAGATTGACGCAGCCAAAAGGAAAAAGAACCGTTTCCGGATGAACCGTTTTTTGCAGTCAAATCTTATC
>PUMA01000123.1 GCA_003551155.1 Desulfonatronospira sp. | reverse complement strand
GGACCGAGATTTTTGCCGCCAACCCCGCTTACAATAATACCCCTGGGAGTTATTGATTCCACGCGCAGCCTGGGGTCTTGAACACCCATATTCTCCATGCGGGCCAGCAGCTCTCGCTCCAGTATGTACGGGGCCCAGAGAAACAAAACCAGGATCAGGGCGGGCACCAGAGCCGGGATGATCCATAAGATCCTGACCAGGAAAACCCGGCCGCCACTTTTTCTGCGGCCTTCAGAACTGCTCGCGGTCATTCTCACCTGCCACCTGTGTACTCATTTTAATGTTTATTTAATAGTGGTTTAAACCTGTCCGGTCAATATTCGTCCGGGCGAATATCAGCCTGTAACCTCAGAAAGGAATCCCGGACATGATGCAGGCCCTGAAGCGCATAGCCAAGATCTCCTTGATTTTGCTTGCAGCCTGTGCTATTTTGTAACAATGGGTAAAAGCATGGACTTCTCCTTGTACCTGGTCACCGACCGCGGTCTGATCCGGGACCGGGCCCTGGTCTCTCTGGTCCTGGAGGCAGTCCGGGGCGGGGTATCTGCAGTGCAGCTGAGGGAAAAAAGCTGCCCTGCTGGTGAGTTTGTCCAGCTGGCCGGAAACCTGAAAGACAGACTGGCAGAATCAAACGTGCCTTTGATCATCAATGATCGTGTGGAGGTGGCCCTGGCTGCAGGAGCTGACGGGGTGCATATCGGCCAGGAAGACATTCCTTATCACCAGGTTCGTTCCATGCTCGGACCAAACAGGATTATCGGCCTGTCAGTGAACACTTATGCCCAGCTTATGGAGGCCGACAGGACCGATGTTGATTACCTGAGCCTGAGTCCTGTATATTCCACAAAGACCAAGAAGGACACCAAGGAGCCCTTCGGCCTTGAAGGCCTGCGCAAGGCCAGATCCATGACCCAGAAGCCCCTGATCACCATAGGGGGCGTGAATAAACAGAACCTTGCCTCCATCATGGCCACAGGCATGGATGGAGTGGCCCTGGTATCAGCCATCTGTGCGGCTGATTCGCCTGAGGACGCCGCCCGGGAACTGGCGGACATTATCCGCAATATTAAAAGAGAGCAGAATCATGCTGTTATGCAGCATCAATGAAGCAGACAGAGGTACAGGGAAGAATACTCAATCAGGCCGGAAAACAGCAAACCATATAAGGAGGTCAGTCCATGGCTGAGTACGTTATTCTGAGCAAGTTGACAGATGAAGGGCGTAAGACACTGAAAAAAAAGCCCGAACGGATCATGGAAGTTAATAAGGAACTGGAGGAAATGGGAGTCAAGGTCAAGAAACAGTATGCCGTTCTGGGCCTTTACGATTTCGTAAATATTGTCGAAGCCCCGGACAATGAAACCGTCATGAAGATGTCTGTAGAGCTTGGCGCCAGGGGGTCCGTGGAACTGCTGACCCTGCCGGCCCTGGACATTGAAACCTTGATCAAAAAAATATCCTGATGCTTTTCCCTGCAGGCGGTTCGTGCACCAGCCGCCTGCAGGAACCTTTCAGGAAAACTATCTGCAGGACGGCTCTCACCTTTAAATGGTCCGAGGTCTGGAGCAGAGAATCTATTCCCCGGAAGGCTCGGTAAGGGGGAGGATAAAAAAGAAATTGTTTCCCAGAGGCGTGGGTTCATAGCCCACTTCACCCCCGTGAAGCTCTACTATCTCCTTGATAAAAAACAACCCGTGACCGGTTCCCTGTTCTTCGCCTACATTGCCCGCTCGATAACCTTCCAGGAAAAGCCTGGACTGTTCATCATGGCTTAGATGCTCTCCTGTACTGAAGACATTGAGTTTGATGCCCGGCTTGTCAAGGCCGAAATAATCCGCCTTGTGTTCCCAGCCGTAGGAAATGAACTTGACCCTGTTCCCTGAGAAATCCGTAATCTCCTCCGTATACTTGACCGCGTTGGAAAACAGGTTGGCGTAGACCTGGCTGATGAGTCCCTTGTCCACTACCACCTCGATTTCCTGGTCAGGAACCCCCGCCATGGCAATGTCGATCCCTTTTTCCTTGAGCTGCGGAGTGAACCGCTCAATCTGGGGGTCGATAATCTGGCTCTTGAAATTGCAGATCTTCCTTTCCAGGACATATTTTCCCTGCTCAAAATGACTGCGCCTGAGCAGGGTCTCCAGGAAAAGACTGGTCTGCTCGTAATGATTCAGTATTTCCATGTACTGTTCTTTAAGACCGTTGTGTATGTATTCCAGACGAGGGAGGAGATCTTTGGGGACTTGGCCGGAAGAGCCTGACCACTGGTCATTGGATTCCTGTTCTTTTTCAATATCCTGCTTCAATTCGCCAAGAGCATTGATGTGGGCTTCCATGCGCCTGTAAAAAAACTTGAAGAACATGTTGGGTACAATGACATTGTGACCAATATCCTTGACCAGGGAACGGATGAATTGCACATGCTCCTCGTTTTTCCAGCTGATCATGCGCATGTGCAGCTGGTACCCCACGCGGTTGGCGTATTTCTCAAAAAATAGGCGGTCGTGCTCGCTCATCTTGTTAGCCGGAAAAATCTCCAGCATACCTATAAGACCCTTGGGCAGGCTGAAAGGCAACTGGTCCAGGAGCTCCCGGTTGCCCTTGATGGGCAGGTACAGGGTATCGTGCTCCACCATGGGCTTTGAACAGATGTGCAGGTTCTCAATCTCGGCAGCCTGAATCTCCGGGGAGCCTTTCGGGCATGTTGCCACTTTCTCCACCCGGTATCCCCGAAGCAGATAAAGATTGCATCCCAGATCAAAAAAGACCTTGGGCATGAGAACGCAGACAGTCAGCAGATCATGAAAGGACTCATACTCCTGGGACAGATCAAAAAAGACATTCAAGGCAGTGCTTTGAACCGGGCTGAAGGCATAGTCGGAATAGTCATCAATTTTTTCATGAATTCTTCTCTGGATCTTGAAGGCCCTGGACTCATCCAGGCATCTCCTTACTATTTCTTTGATATGCATCTCTTCAGGCATAAACTGGTTTCCGGCAATCAATTAATGTTATCTGCAGTTGTGCTCGCAAGCAAAGGGTCCGGGACTTAATAACCAGAACTTTTCTCCCAATGAAAATCTGCCGCATAAATACAAGGCCGGGAACTATTAATACGTTTTCTGATCTGATAATTACTCTGCATGTTTTAGCAAGTCAAAAAATAGTTCTTCTGAGTTTGTACTTGGTTTCCATCCGGAAATTCTTTATTTCCGGATGCTGAAGCTGTCGGTTTTCTTTCCGGAAACGAGGAG
>PUMA01000165.1 GCA_003551155.1 Desulfonatronospira sp. | reverse complement strand
CCTTAGGATGGCTCGGTTGCCCGTTCTCCCCGCGAATCAGGCGAGAGGTGGCGTGCAGCGGATCGTGGATCAGTTCACTGAGTTTGGGATCGCCGTCAGCATCACTCAGCTCTAAACACTGAGATACCTCTGGTAGAACAGTTGAATTGAACTGAGCCCAGAGGTACTGCCACAGATCTTCGGTTCCCATCGGGATAACTTGAAGACCCATGCGGGCGTTGAGCTGCTGTTCCCAATGCAGGTAGCCATCGGTAAAGCCCTGGGTCAGGAGTTGGACGTAGGACTGTTGCTGGTTCTGCTCTTTCAGCCCTTTGAAGGTGTCATATTGAGCGACAAACCAAGCTAACAGCTTCTCAACGTGATCAGCGCTTTGCTCTTGCCCCGACCCGAGGGGATAGGTAGCGAAGAGGTAAAGCTGCTTGGGCTGTCGTTGTTTCTCGGTGGTTAAATTGCGGGTGGCGCGTTGCTGGGCTAGCAGCAAAAACTGGCTTTCCAGGGTAGCGGTAGTCTGGATCAGGGTTTCGAGCGACTGCTGGCGACCCTTGTCATCCGCAAACGATCGCCAGTGAATCCGCAGCCGGTCTCCGGGTCGAAACCCCTTCAACCCATCTTCAAGTCGTTTCAACGTGGGTTCCGCCTGCCCCGGTTGCAGCTGGGTGTGAATGCCTCGACTACGAAAGCCAAACACCAGGCTGTATTGCCGCTGGTGCTTGAGCAGATAAGCGCCCACATTGCGGCCCCTAAGATTCAGGCGACAGAGGCATTCCAGATGCGATTCATCCTCAAAGGGGCGAAAGCGGTAGCGTTGCGTTCCAAGCCTTGGTTTACTCATGGTGGTGGGGTAAATGACGCTGATAGGGCACATGGCCCCGTTTCCAATCGGGCACGGGCACAAACTTGTGGGTAAAGAGCCAGGTCTTTTCGCCGACCACCACCCACCAGGTGGAAATGCCTCAGGTGCTAAGCAGCAGAAATAGGACAAAACCGAGCCCGAGTAAGACTTCAATCAAGATGTAGAAGCCGACAAAGATGCCGCCCGAGGGGGCCAGCAGGTGAGCCGGAATGGGGCCGAGGGAGGGCTGACGACCCAGGCTCGGGTTGACCGGGCAGTACAGGCGCGATTCAGAGTCGCTCATCAGGCTCCGAAGAATAGGCGGCTCAGACCTTCGACAATGACAACGGCGGCAATGATGATGAAGGCGTTTTGCAGCAGCGGTTGCCACTGTTCACCCCGTTGGGCCTGGTAGACAGCAAAGAACACAAAGCCGACGGCTGACACCCACACCACCAGGCGCAGGAGTCCGAACATGAAGCTGATGATGTCGCCATCCAGGTATTGCCCAAAGATATTCTGGGCTTGACCCTCGACAGTATCGAAAAGCTGTGCCATCGCTGGATTAGCGTGGCTGATGATGCTGATAAATAGCAGGATTCCAGCAATCAGACCGAGCAGCGTCCAGCCACTGAGGCCACGGAATTTGAATCGGGCGAGTTGATAGCTAGGTCGGGGAAATCTTAAGTGGCTGCGTTGAACGAGTTGGGACAGCAAAGGCCCCAGATGGTTAGATACAAGATTCATCTCGCCTACTCCAAGCGATAAGGACGTAGGTAGATTGCTCCCTGAATAGATTGAGTAGGACGATTTTCAGCCCCCTATGGCCGATCGTTGGTCTTGCCACCCGCAGGTCAAGCGCGGAACTTTATCAGGAACTCAAGATTCGTGACTCAATCTTTATCGTACTTTCAAAGTAAAAGTATTACTTTGTAATACTGAGTGAGACTGCCCGAAAAGTAAAGTAGTCTTTAGATTTTGTTTACATTTTGGCGATGTAGTCTCAGCCTAGTAGACTGTCAGCTTTGATTTGAGGGGTAATTCGGTTGATAATTTGAGCTATCCCCTTTTACCCAAGATTCATGGCGAAAAAGAAATACATCGTCTCTCTCACGGCTGAAGAACGAGAAGAGTTGGAGCAACTCAGCACCACAGGCAAAGTTGCTGCTTACAAAATGAACCATGCCCGGATTCTGCTCAAAGCCGATACGAACCAGGAGGGAGGTGGCTGGACCGATGCGGCCATTAGCCAAGCCCTCGACATCAGTGTGGCGACGATTGAGCGGGTGCGGCAACGGTTTGTCGAAACCAACTTGGAGACCGCCTTGAGTCGGCAAGTGCAGCAACAGCGCAAGCCTCGACGGTTAGATGGAGAGCAAGAAGCCCATCTGATTGCGATGACCTGTGGTGAGGCACCTGAAGGACGAGCCCGTTGGAGTCTGCGCTTGTTAGCCGACCGGATGGTGGAATTGGAGTATGTCGAAAGTGTCTGCCATGAGACCGTGCGCCAAACGCTAAAAAAAACGATCTCAAGCCCTGGTTGCGAGAATGCTGGGTGATTCCACCAGAAGCGAATGCGACGTTTGTTTATCACATGGAAGATGTGCTCAGTGTCTACACCCGTCCCTACGACCCCCGTTACCCAGTCGTCTGTTTTGACGAAACGAGCAAACAGTTGGTCAAGGAAACTCAAGTGCCTCTGCCGATTGAACCCGGTCAACCACCCCGCTACGACTGCGAATATGAACGTAACGGGGTCAGCAATCTGTTTATGTTTGTCGAACCCTTAGCCGGTTGGCGGCATGTGGAAGTCACAGACCGTCGCACCAAGCAGGATTATGCCCAGCAAATGAAATACTTGGTTGATGTGCGTTACCCGGATGCGGAGTGGATTACCGTTGTGCAAGACCAACTTAACACTCATGACCCCTCGGCGTTGTATGCCACCTTTGAACCCGCAGAAGCCAAGCGGATTCTCGACAAATTGGAATTTCATTACACACCGGTTCACGGCAGTTGGCTCAACATGGCAGAAACTGAACTCAGTGTTTTAGCCCGTCAATGTCTCGACCGTCGCATTCCTGACCCATCTGCATTGCAACGAGAAACATTAGCTTGGGAACAGTGCAGAAATACGCAATTGCGAACGATAGATTGGCGATTTACCACTGAAGATGCACGGGTTAAGCTCAAACGTCTTTACCCCTCATTTCAACCTTGACAGTCCACTAGAAGTGTCTTGAAAGCTTTTGGGGTAAGGCTTTTGCGTCTGATTGCTGATACTTAAGCTATCGGCACAAGTATGAGAACTGCTTGATTAAGGTGATGTAAAGCAGAATAGGGATCTGCTTCATCCGCTCTAGAGTTCTGTAAATCTCCGTTCCACAGACTTTCGGCAACCTGAGTAGGAGGTTAGGATAGCGTCAGTTGGTCT
>PUMA01000154.1 GCA_003551155.1 Desulfonatronospira sp. | reverse complement strand
TGGTTTTGTCAAAAGAGGCTTAAACTGTCTGAAGCGAGCTAGGCGGATTTAAGCCCGCACGTTATTTCCTGCGCACATGCTGGAATCCTGGTAAAGTGCGGGCTTTAGTCCGCCTGTGAGCTCGCCCTGATAAATGCCGCAAAGCGGCCCTGCTTCGCAGGATTTATCAGGGCAAGTTTTTAAGCCCTTTTGACAAAACCACGGAGCTGGAAAGATATAGTATAATGATACATCAACTCCACAGCATACGTCGAAGAGCCAGGAAAAAGAACCGTTTCCCGATGAAAACTACTTAACTGACCTCCCTGATCTGTGGACAGGCAATAAAATTCCTTTTATGTTTCTGATATTGAGCTTACAGAGGCGGCCCGGCGTTACCAATGGTCTGAAATATATATGGTCAGTGGCCGTTGTCTGGTTGTTTAACTTATGCGCTTGCGTCTTTTCTGGAAGCCATCCAATGGAGCATTTGATTGCCGGGCTATAAAGGACATATTGCCGCAGCCCTGGTCCTGGGAGCAGGCGGTCTGGCGCTTATAAACTGGCTGGCCTGGTTTCGTCCCGAGCCGTGGCAGGCTGCGGTTCTTCTGGGATGTATAGTCCTGGGAGCCCTGTTCCCTGACGTGGATACCGATTCCAGGGGACAGAAGCTTTTTTATTTCCTGCTGCTGATAATTAATCTGGCCCTGATGATCATGGGACATTATCGCTGGGCGGCCATTCTGGGCTTTCTGGCCATGCTTCCTGTAGCGGCAAAACACAGGGGATTCATCCATACCTGGTGGGCCATGCTGATTATTCCTCTGGCCGTCTTTATGCTGCCTGCTTTTTTTTACCAGATATCCTGGATCATTCTTCTGCCCTTTTACCTGGCCTCGGTGTTCGGCTATTTCACACACCTGCTACTGGACAGGCAGTTTGCATGACAGATACGCTGTGGTTCCTGAGGATGATTTTCCATCCCCGGGTCTGTCTTGATTGAATAAAGCACCCTTGTCCTCTGCGGCTCAGCCGGAGCAGCCCGGTCCTGAACTAAACAAAGCCCGCAGCAAGCCAGGCAGTGGGATACACCTAAATATCCAAACCCCATTTTTTAAGCATGGCCATGCCTCCGTGCAGATTCAGCGTGCTGGTGATACCTATTTTGGCCAGCTTCAGCTGAGCCTCGTAAGAACGGCCGCCATTGTTGCAGACAAGGATCAGTGTGCCGGCCCGGGGAACCTTGTCCAGATTGGCCTCCAGAGTTTCTGACTGCACATGCTGCCACTTTTCCGGGTATTTCTCCACCAATGGATAAGCATTATCCATACCTCGACAATCCATAACCACCACGTCTCTTTTGTCCCTTTCCTGCCAAATCCCGGCAAACTCTCCTGGCCCGATGCCCCTGTTCCTGCCCAGAAGCATGTTTTCCGCCACATGTCCCAGGTTGTTCAGGGCATCCATGGCCGAGCCGAAAGGTGGAGAATAGGCCACTTCCAGATTGCTCAAGTCCATGGTGGCCGGTTTACTGGGCAATATGGCCGCAACAGCGTCTATACGACCCTTGAGACTGTCCCCTCCGGTGCTCAAACCCTGCAGGCCCAGAATTCTACCGGTCCTGTGCTCCACTACCAGTTCCAGATACAGAAGATCCTTTTCCGGGTAGAAATGAGATTTGTCGTACTGGGCCACATAAGCGCTGAAGGCATGGAAGCCTTCCTTTCGGGCGGTCTCGGGGCTGAGCCCGGTACCGGCCAGTGCATGATCAAAGATCTTGACCACGAAGGAACCAGCAGCCCCGGGAAATTCGTCCGCGCCCCCGGCCAGATTGGTGCCTATGACCCGTCCCTGGCGATTGGCCATGGAACCCATAGGAAAATAACCGGGCCTGCCCGTGACCAGGTTCTCTATCTGGACGCAATCCCCCCCGGCAAATATATTTTTGTCCGAGGTACGCATCTGTTTATCCACTACTATCGCCCCATGAGGAGAGATCTCCAGCCCGGCTTCTCTGGCCAGCTCCGAATTGGGCCTTACTCCGGCTGCCAGGATGACCATATCCGCCTCCAGAACCCTTTGACTGGTTTTGACCCTTTGCACCTTTTCACTCCCCTGGATCTCCAGCACCTGTTCCCCGGTATAAAGAAGCACATTATTTGCCTCCAGTATGTTTTGAGCCATACGGGCCATATCAGGACTGACAAAACCGGGCAGCACCTGGGGAGCGATTTCCACCACGCTGGTTTCGATTCCCCAAAGATCAGTCAGGGCCTCGGACATTTCCAGGCCTATGAGCCCGGCCCCAACGATCACGGCCTTTCCCACGCTGCCCATGCTTATCTGTTCCTTGAGCTGCATGGCCTCCTCCAGGCCGGATATGGCATATACTCCGGGCAGGTTCACGCCCGGCAGGCGGGGCTTCCAGGGACGACTTCCAGTAGACAGCACCAGCTTGTCGTAATGCAGAAGGTCCTTGTGATTTTTTTCAAGATCGAGAACCAGAACCTGTTTGGCCGAAGGATCAATGCTCAGGGCTCTGGTGCGGGTGCGCACCTGGACCCCCTTGGCTTCCCTGAAAAAAAACTCATCTCGAATCATGTGAAAAGTAGTGGACTGAAGTTCTTTTGCTTCGCTGACATCTCCGGACACATAATAGGGTATGCCGCAGCCTCCATAAGAAATAATCTCGTTTTCATCGATCATGATCACCTCAGAATCCGGCTCCAGACGCTTGAACCTGCACGCAGCCTTGGGGCCAAGAGCCACAGCTCCGATAATGACAACCCGCTGACTCATAATACACTCCTTATTTTTTCTGCTAATATAGCCAGAGACCTTGAACGAGGCAAACATTACTGTTCAGTTTTTTTTATTGAAAAAAGGATTCCTGGACGGCTTCTATGTAATTATAACCAACTGGCCTGAATTAAGTGTTTCAGGCTCCCGGATTATGTCTCATTGGATGTTAAACCCATTTAATTTTTGCTCCTCGACGCAACGTGTGGATCTTATATACAGTTAAAAATTAAGAACCTTATCCAGAATGCCGGCTCCGGGGTTTTGGCAAAAGCGGCTCAAACTGTTTGAAGCGAGCTAGGCGGACTTAAGTCCGCACGTTATTTCCTGTGCACATGCTGGAATCCTGGTAAAGTGCGGGCTTTAGTCCGCCTGTGAGCTCGCCCTGATAAATGCCGCAAAGCGGCCCTGCTTCGCAGGATTTAACAGGGCAAGTTTTTGAGCCCTTTTGACAAAACCCCGGAGCTGGAAAGATTATAGTATAATGCCATAACAATTCCACAGGATACG
>PUMA01000129.1 GCA_003551155.1 Desulfonatronospira sp. | reverse complement strand
TTTTTTTGCTATATTAACCGGAGATTAAGCTTTGGCCACTGAGAAAGATATTTCCTCCACTGAAAAGCTTTTGGAGGTAATCCGCGGGGATTCCCGAAAAAATAATTCAGCCGATTCCGCCTTTCCTCATTCTTCGGAAGTGAACAAGAAGTCACCTCAGAAAAAAAGGAGCTCCATTATGTCCTTTGGTTCCAGGGACGTAGTGGGGGTGGAGATCAGGGACGACCGCCTGAACCTGGTTAAAATGTCCTGGTCAGGAGGCGCTTGGCAGGCATTACAGGCCTTTTCCGCCTCTATGAAAGAAGGCCAGAACCTGCACAGCCCGGATTTCCCTGATTTTCTCAGGACGCAGCTTTCCTCTATACACGGGATTAAAAAAGCCAGGATCTGGACCATGGTCCGGGCCTCCAGCGGGAAAATCTGGCATGTGAATGTGCCCAGAGTCAAAAAGGACCTTTATAATGCTGTTTACTGGTCAGCCAGGAAGGAACGCAGCTTTGAAGAGAACAGTACCGCCTTTGACTTTCGCATTCTGGGTGAAACTACTGACAATGGATCAAGAAAGCATGTAGCTGAAGTTTATACTGCTCCAGGTGAGGATGTCAGGCTTTTGAAGAAATTGTTCTCCAGGGCCGGATTTTCTCTGGAGGGCATCACCCTGCCCTCCTTTGCCGTGCAGAATTTTTTTGTGAACAAGTGGTTCGAACCCGGAACCGAGCCCTGTGCGGTTCTCAAAATAGAACATGACTGTTCAGTGGTTGATATTTACAAGGAGAACAGGATCCTTTTAAGCAGGCATATCAAGACCGGTCTGGAGAGCATGGTGGAATCTCTGCAGCAGAACTATCCCGGGACAAAATCAAAGTTTCTCTTCAATGAAGACCAGACAACAAATAAACAGCAAGGGGTGTTAAGCCGGGACCAGGCAGCGCATCTCATTGCCCAGCTTGAAGAGAACCAAGACTTGTTTAACCATGACAAAGGCCTGGAGAATAATTCAGCCGGGGAGATTTTTTCCATGATAACCCCTGCCCTGGAGAGGCTGGCCAGGCAGGTGGAAAGGACCATGGATTACTTTGTGTATTCATTGAATCACCAGTATCCATCCAGGCTTTATGTTTGCGGATACCTGGCCGGAGTGCCCATGTTCACCAGTTTTCTGGAGAAGGAACTGGAACTTGATATCCGGCTTCTGGACCCTTTGGATCCCTCTACATCCAAAGTCTCACCACTGATCTCCTCTTTGAACAGATCCACCCGAATGAACCTTTCCCAGGCTTTCGGTCTGGCTATGTCCACCAGGGTGAATACCCCCAATTTTCTGTACACTGCTCTGGACCGGGAAAAAGAGAAAGCCTCCAGGCGCATTTCAGGATTTGCAGCAGCAGCCATGATCCTGATTTTATTGTTCACCGGAGCATACTGGTATCACGTTCGTCATAATCTGCACCAGGTTCGTGAGAAGGTGACATTTCTGGATCATCAGCTCCAATCCCGAACTCCACTGGTAACGTCTGAAATGATCAATGAAACGGCCGGCCAGCTTCACAAGGAAGCCGCTGCCTTGCGCAATTACAGCAGAAAGTTTGTTCCGGTGGCGGTGATCAGCGAATTGACTTCAAGCACTCCGGTCAATGTCCGGCTGCTGAATGTCCGGCTGGACATGGGCCGGTCCGGGGATGGCGCAAGTGCCGGCCGGAACAGAACCGTGGTTGTGGATGGCATTATCAGGGGAGAGGAGAGTTTATTCGAAACCTACCTTGCCAGCTACTTGTTGCGCATAAGAAGCTCACCCCTGTTTGCAGACACTGTTATACACAAAAGTGAAACCGAGGAGTTCGGTTCTGAAGGCCGGGTGTTACGTTTTATTATCAATATAAATCTTGAGCAGGTATAAAATGGGCAGCTTGAACCGGCTGGGGTTTTCCGTGAAAACTCTTGCTCTTCTTTCAGGAGGCATTGTCCTGCTGATTTTGATGGTTGCTCTGGGAATCCTGCCGGACATCCAAAGGACAGGCTACCTGGCAACAGAAGCAGACAGACTTGAGACCAGAATTGAGGAGCAGAAGATTCTTTATCCCCTTTATGCAGGTCTGGTTCACAGGCTGAACCAGGAGACAGGGTTTGAAGAAATGATCAGGGAAATTGAACCTGATTACCGGTCCCTTAGCGTGGATAATTCCGCAGGAGTGCTGACAGACCTGGCTGTCTCAGCAGGAATGAACAATACCTCATTTAACCCGGTGCCTGAATCCTTGACCGGAAAATCCCCTCTGTTTCTTGTGGAGGGCAGTTTCAGGGGCGATTATGAGGATTTTCGAGCATTTCTTCTGAAGCTCAGTGCCTGGGACAATTTCCACCGCCTTGAACACATGGAAGTCAACAGCGGGTCTGATGGACTGGAATATTTTGTCAGAATATGGATGTACATCAGCTGACCCAGGTCGGCTGAAGCGCATAAGCAGTCAAATCAAAGCCTGATCCCGGAGTTGGGGTATATGTCCAAAAGAGAAAAGGTGCTGATAGTTTTGATGCTGGCTGCTGTGGTCTACGGGGCGTTTGAGCTCTTTTACCGTCCTGGAGCTGAGGCGCCCGGGGAAGTATCCAGAGTGGAGGTGGATACTGCAAGAGAACTGTCTCAAGAGGTCAGTAAAAGCATTGCTGAGGCTGAACTAAGAGCGGATGAAAGTTATATTCTGGAAGTTGCAGCAATCCGGTGGATGCAGGATCCTTTCTATCAGTGGCCCGAGCATGATGCCCTGTGGGAGAAGGCGGTGCCCGATGAAGAAAAAATCAGCATGACCTATTCTGGATACCTGGAAATGGGGAAAATCAGGATGGCTGTAATAAACGGGGTTGAGTACCAGACCGGAGAGGTCACTGAGGACGGCAGGTTTGTAGTCGTGGCTATCACTCCCGGCAGTGTTACTCTTCTCTCCAAAAAAAGCGGTGTTGAGTTTACAGTGCCTTACGAAGACAGGATTTTTCTGGATTGATAATGCCGGCAAGAGGAGAAAAAAAGAATATGCGATATCTGTCCGGGATTCTGGCTGCCGGTTTTGCAGCCTTTATACTGGCTGCCTGTTCTGCTCCAAAACCCATCCAGGAAGATCCTTTTGTGGAAAAATGGCTGGAACTGGCAGAAATCTCAAGAGGAGACTCGCCGGAAATCCGCGAAAGAAAGATGGTGGATATTGATGATCTTATACCTTTTGAACTGGAACCAATCAAAGTCCCTGAACCGGAAAGAATCCTTCCCCGGGAAAAGGTCACCCTTCGTTTGAGGGA
>PUMA01000103.1 GCA_003551155.1 Desulfonatronospira sp. | reverse complement strand
ATAACAGCCAGCCCCTCCTTCCTGTTCTTTTTAAGAATAAATATACTAAATTTTTTTGAGCCAGCATTCAATAACAATTTTTGTCTCACTGATCTTATATTTCTGCACAGGGCACAGCCGGGTCCATTTACCTGCCATTTTTTTCAGGATCATCGGTCAGCTGTGTTTTTGCCTCGGATCTCCGCTGCCTGGCCAGTTCGCGCATATCCACCACTTCATCGGTCTCATCCACGATCTCCTTGCCCAGAATTTCCTCAAGAACATCCTCAAGAGTGACCAGGCCGGCAATGCCTCCGTATTCATCCAGTACCACAAACAGGTGCATTCTGGATTCCAGGAACTTGATCAGCAAACGGTCCAGACTCATGGTCTCAACTACGAAATTAACCTGGCGCATGAGGTTTTCCAGCTTCAGATCGCCCTGGTCGCTGGCCAGGGCTTCCAGGACCTCGCGGCGGTAGACAATGCCCACAATATCCTCAGGATCTTCCCCGGCATAGACCGGAATGCGGCTGTGCGGCCAGACAGTCTTGTATTCCCTGGCTTCAGACACGCTCACATGGACGGGCAGGGAAAAGATGACCATCCTGGGCGTCATGATATCCTTGACCAGTTTCCTGTCCAGGGACAATATGTTCTGGATGGCCAGTTCTTCATAGGGCTTTATCACCCCGGACCTGCGGGTCAAGCTGATCATGGCCAGCAGATCCTCCTCAGAGGTGGTCGGACCTGTTTTTTTTCTTTCAATGAACCCTACAAGCTGCCTGCACACGACTATCACCGGTTTCAGGGTCCAGACCATGGCCACCAGGGGCTTGGCCAGCATGGGTGCCAGGCGCCTGTTGTAGACCACGCCGACGGTTTTGGGAATAATTTCAGAAAATATAAGTATGGTCAGGGTAAAGACAAGGGAAAAGTAGATAACATTTTGTGCCCCGAATACACTGGCTGCAGCAGCTCCGGCTATGGCTGCCCCTGCTGTATTGGCCACGGTGTTCAGGGTCAGGATTGCTGTTATGGGCTGATCAATTCTGGATCGCAGGGCATAGAGAAGCTGCCCGCTTTTACGCTTTTCCTTTCTAAGTCTCTCAATGTAGCTCCAGGGTACGGAGTAAAGCGCAGCCTCGGCAACAGAACAGAAGGCGGAAATGACTACCGCCAGGGAGAAAACAATGATAAGCTCCCACATATATCAGGATACAGCTAACAGAAGGATTGACTGGAAGCAAGCACAAAGATTAAATGAGGCTCCTCGACGCAACGTGTGGATTTTATATACAGTTAAAAATTAAGAGCCTTATCCAGAATGCCGGCTCCCTGGTTTTGTCGAAAGGGCTCGCTTCAGACAGTTTAAGCCTCTTTTGACAAAACCACGGAGCTGGAAAGATATAGCATAATGCTATAACAATTCCACAGGATACGTCGAAGAGCCACAAAACAGAAACAAGCCTGAGGTTGAAGGCGTCCCCTTGAATATTGAAAACATCTTTCTGGATCGGGACGGAACAATTATTCAGGACAGGCACTACCTGAGCAGTCCACAACAGATTGAACCCATCCCCTCTGCCCTCGAGTCCCTGAAAGGCATGTGCGCTGCAGGGCTGAGCCTGTTCCTGGTGACCAACCAGAGCGGTATAGGACGTGGATTCTTTACCCGGGAAGATTATTTCCTGGTCCATGAATCGCTGATGAACATGCTCGCAGAGGAGAAAATCACTGTCAAAGACAGTGCCTTCTGCCCGCATGCTCCCCAGGATCAATGTTTCTGCCGCAAGCCGGCACCCGGACTGTGGCATGAGCTTTCAGCCAGACACGGCCTGCACCCTGAAAAATCCGTGATAATCGGTGACAAGATATCAGATGTGCTTTCCGGCCAGAACTGCGGATTTGCAGCATCCATCCTGGTATGCACAGGCAAGGGCATGGATGCTCTGGAAAAACTGAATGCCGACCTCCAGGGCCGGGAATGGCTTGAGCCGCTCCCGGTATCAGGCCTCTGCGGGTCTTTGGCTGTGGCGGCAAGAGACCTGGCAGCGGCCTGGAAATGGCTGCAGCGCAGACATTTCTGAACATGGCTGCTGAATATTTTTTTCAATTCAGCGGATTGGGAAAGAAGGGGTAGCTGTACCAGGTGCCTAGATATTTCCGGTACTCTTATCCTGTCCCACCACGTCACTTTAAAAAACAGACAGGAGATGAATGCGCAATCCTTCCATGGCCGGATTGACCTTCAACCGCATCGGGGTCTGGCAGACCGCGTTTCTTGGAGACGCCGTACTCACTCTGCCCCTGCTGCACACCCTGGTGCATGCCTATCCTGGTGCAGAAATTTACTATTTCGTGCGCAAGGGCCTCAAACCCCTTTTTCAGCATGACCAGAGCATCCAGGTTATTGAATTTGACAAGTACGGCCTGGACAGAGGCCTGTCTGGCCTGGCAAGAAACCTAGGGAACATACGCAGTCAGGGTTTTGATCTATGGATTTCTCCCCATGCGAGCTTCAGAAGTTCCATAGTCTCCAGACTTTCGGGAGCGCCAGTCCGGGTTGGCTATGATTCTCCCTGGTTCAACCGGGCAGCCTATACCCACATCGTTGAAAGGCGTTTTCCATACCTGGAAGAAATCGAGCGGGTTCTGCAGCTCCTGGGGCCTCTGGGAAATGACCCCTCCACCACATGGCCTGACCTGACCCTTGACCCAGAGGCCAGACAAAAAGCCATGGACTTCTGGTCCGGAAACATCAACCGGCCAGTCCTGGGAATACACCCCGGTTCCACCTGGGCCACCAAGAAATGGCCGGAAGAATATTTTGCCCGGACAATTGACATGATCCACGAAAATCTGCCCGTGCAGATCATGCTTTTTGCAGGACCTGGAGAGAAAGTGCTCGCGGAAAATGTCCTGAAACTTGTCAGGCACAGACAAAGGGTGATCAACATGGCCGGTAAACTTGACCTGCCCGGGCTGGCAGCCTTTCTGGACCGGCTGGACTGCTATCTGTGCAATGACTCCGGCCCCATGCACCTGGCCTGGACCCGGAACACCCCTGTAGTGGCCCTGTTCGGCCCAACAACCAGATCTCTGGGATTCTTTCCCAGGGGAAAGCAGGCCACGGTTCTGGAAGTTGATCTTCCGTGCAGGCCCTGCGGCCTGCACGGAAGCCGCAGCTGTCCTTTGGCACACCATCGCTGCATGCTGGACATCAGCCCGGAAAAGGTTTTCAAAAGTGTAAAGGACAAGCTTCATGTCTGAAAAATTTCTGGCAGTGCGTCTGGGCTCCCTGGGAGACGTGGTTCTTTCCACCGGGGT
>PUMA01000047.1 GCA_003551155.1 Desulfonatronospira sp. | reverse complement strand
GGAGCTTGTTATTCATAGCCACCGGCTCGGTGGATATGAATATTAGATTTCTTCCTCCTGCTCTTCTCTCTGCGAGCCCTGTGTCTCTAGGCCTTCTTAGGCCGGGCGTGAGATATTCTTTGATATTTATATCCCCAAAGAAGCGGCAGGTCAAACATTATGCATCCGGACAAAAAGTCCCTGCGGATGAGCATGGTCATAAAAAGAAACGCCATGAGCCCTGTGGAAGTACGGGAGAAAAGCGCTTCTGTTCGAGAGCGGCTTCTTTCACTGGAGCCGGTAACTGAAAGCACCTGTTTTCTTCTGTACCTGCCTATTAAAAATGAAGTGGATACCTGGCCTTTGCTGCAGATGCTTCTGCAGAAGGGAAAAGAGGTCTTTGCTCCCTGCTGCCGTCCATGGCAGACAGGCAGGATGGATTTTTTCCGGGTGCAGGACAGAAGTGAACTGCGGCCTGGTTTCTGCGGCATACCTGAACCAAGGCCGGCAAAGGAAAACATTTTCAGGAACCATGTCTCTTCGGTGGCGATAGTACCCGGAGTGGCCTTTGATGAGCTGGGGTACAGGCTGGGATTCGGGCAGGGATTTTATGATCGATATTTGAGTGCCCTGTCCGGGCCAAAACCCCTTCTGGCGGGCCTGGCCTATGAATTTCAGATTGTAAAAGGGCTCCCGGCTGATCCCTGGGACGTGCCCATGCATTTTGTGGTCACCGAGGAAAGGGTTGTTGCAGGGGCAACAGAATATTCATCATGACCGATACCCGGTATATAAGCTTTACATTCCCGGGCCTGAAAAAGGTGGCCTGCATCTTTGGAACCAGACTCGGCGGAATAAGCACAGGACCATTTGCCCAGGCCAATATTTCCCTGGATGTGGATGATGATCCTGAACGGGTTGTATTCAACCGCATATCTCTGAAGCAGGATCTGGGCCTTTACAGGTGGGTGGAACTGAAGCAGGTGCATGGCACAAGAGTTCACTTTGATCTCCAGGATGATTTTCTCCAGGGAGCTGAAATGGAAGGCGACGGCATCGGCCTTTCAGATCCAGGCGCAGGGGCTGTGATCAAGACCGCTGACTGCCAGCCCATCTTTGTGGCACACATCTCAGGCAGGCATATCCTGGCCCTGCACTGCGGCTGGAGAGGCAACCGGGCAGGATTTCCGCTGTCCGGGGTCAGGAAGTTCTGTTTTCGCTACGGCCTGCAGCCTTCAGATCTTATGGCCGTGCGCGGCCCTTCCCTGGGTCCGTGCTGCAGCCGCTTTGACTTCTTTGACATGCACTGGCCGGCAGAGCTTGCGGCTTACTATGATCCCAGGAAAAAAACCATGGACCTCTGGTCCCTGACCAGGACCCAGCTTGCAGGTGCCGGAATCGACCCGGCAAACATCTATTCTGTGGACATGTGCACCAGATGCAGGGAAGACTTGTTCTTTTCCTACCGCAGGGAAAAAAGGTGCGGCAGACAGGGCAATATTATCCACATAAGTAAATGATTACCGTTTCAGAGCGGCAGGATCTTTGAAGATCATAGTGTCCCGGCTTGTTCGATGCGCGCTGACACAGCTCCTTGTCAGTATTTATTGTGTCCTTATAAAAAGTTCTTGGCATGAAGAATTTTATTATTTAAGTATTATTACTATTCTGGTCATGTTTTTCTGAATCGCTGGCCTTATGCATGAAGACAATAAATAACTGCAACCGGTCCTGCAGTTATGTTCTAATCTTCGGGTCTGCATGCGAAGCATTTCCCGGCTGACTATGGCCTGGATCCAGTTTTCGATGCTGCAAGGTGAAAAAACCCTCCTAAATCCTGAGAGCAATGCATGGCCCTTGCACACGCAGCCAAGATCACCCGCCCGGATATACGGTGGGCCCTCAAGAGAGACAGAGCCCTGTCCCTGCTTTTTTCAGCCTGCACCAGGCCCCTGGTCTGGATCGCTGCTCAGGCCGGATCCGGCAAAACCACCCTTGTCTCCAGCTTTCTGGAGTACAGGAAACTGCCCTGTTTATGGTATCAGATGGATGAAAGCGATTATGATCCGGCTGCCTTTTTTCAATATATCAAACTGGCTGCTGAACAGATGGATTCAGCAGCCGCAAAGTCCCTGCCTCTCTTGACCCCTGAATACATTCAGGGCCTGAATACCTTTTCCCGGAGATACATGGAAAGCCTTTTTGCAATGCTTACCAATAAGGATCTGGAGAGGAAAACTAACCAGGAGCAGACCGGGAAAGATAAAGCTTTCCAGTATCAGACTATTCCGCCCGGACCCATAGATCTTAACGGCGGATCCCGGACTGATACTCCACGCCTTGCATGCCTGGTTCTGGACAATTATCAGCAGGTACAGGAAAGCTCGGTTCTGCACCGGCTTCTGGCCTCCGGCCTGGAAATGGTCCCCAGGGGAGTGAACGTGATCATCATCAGCAGGTATCAGCCACCTGCGCAATACGCCCGGCTCAGGGCCAGCAATTTAATGTCCCTGCTGGGATGGGATGAGATGAGGTTCACCCTGGAGGAAACCAGGGACCTGGTCCGGGGACTGGTGGGACAGGACGCCGGATCAGGTTTTAAGGATTCTTTAAAGCCTGAGGAGGAGCGTGAACAGGCTGAAATATTTCACAGGGTCACTGATGGCTGGGCCGCAGGAGTTGTACTGCTGGCGGAACGGCTTAGATGGGGAAGAAAAGGACTGGTTTTCCAGGAAAAGATACACCCTCCCGATGAAATTATCGACTACTTTGCCGGAGAGGTGTGCTGCAGTCTGGACCAGGATATACTGGACTTTCTGATCAAAACCTCATTCCTGCCTCAAATGACTCTGCAGACAGCCCAGGCCATTTCCGGGAACAGACATGCCGGAAACATTCTGTCCGAGCTGCACCGCAGAAACTGTTTTACTGAAAAAAGAGCTGCGAAGTCTTTAATATACCAGTATCATCCCCTGTTCAGGGATTTCCTTGTCAACAGAGCCCGCAACGTATTGTCAGAAGAGGAATTTAAGAGCCTGCAACAGCAGGCGGCAGAACAGCTGGCCAGAACCGGTCAGACTGAAGAAGCAGTGGAGCTGCTCCTTTCTGCGGACAGGTTTGATGCAGCCGCCGGGTATATTCAGCGCATGGCCGGATCCATGACAGAAGAAGGGAGAGGGCAGACCCTGGAGTCATGGATAAGGATGCTTCCAGTTTCTTTGCTCGATGAAAATCCCTGGCTTCACTACTGGCTGGGCATGTGCCGCTATCCTTTTGCTCCTGCTGAGGCGTTGAAACATTTTGAGAAAGCATTTCATATTTTCCTAAGCAAAATCGATGATGATG